>NZ_CP066356.1:900000-1165000 GCF_023278185.1 Bradyrhizobium elkanii USDA 76
GACGAGGGTCGACGTTCAATCCGTGCTGAAGGACAAAATCGGGATCGACTTTCATCCTTACGTGATCCTCGGCGCCTGCAATCCAAAGATGGCCTATCAGGCGCTCCAGGCCGAAGACAAGATTGGAACGATGCTTCCATGCAACGTCATTGTTCAGGAAGTTGACGGCAAGACTGAAGTCGCTGCTGTGGACCCGGTCGCGTCAATGCAGGCGATTCAAAATCCAGCGCTTGAAGCCATCGCCGTCAAAGTTCGGGAGGACCTCAAGGCGGCCGTTCAGGCGACCTAAGTCCGGCTCGCGCGTTCGCCCTACCGGCAAGGGACATGATTTGGGTCAATATGACCCACGGCGGTACCGGTATCCTGCCGCATATGATCGAGATAAAGCCGACCCGCCACGAGCTTAAATCACGCCGGATCAATCTCGACACCGGGCGCGAAAACGTAGCCGTGATTTCGCGGCGCTCGACTGCCCTGCGCCCGGAAGTGTTTCGTGGCTTCAGCAGGGTCGAGTTGCGCAGCAACTCGAAAGTGTTGCTGGCGACCCTGCTGCTGACCGACGACGATAGCCTGGTGGGACCAAACGAGCTCGGGCTGGCGGAGCCTGCTTTCCACCGTTTTGCAGAACCGGTCGGCACTTATGTCTCGGTCACGCCCGCACCGTCCCCGGCGAGCCTGGACGCCGTGCGCGCAAAGATCCAGGGACGGACGCTTGGGGCTTCCGATATCGACGCAATCGTCGAAGACCTCACGCACTTTCGTTATTCGGACATGGAGATCGCCGCGTTCCTGGTCAGTTCGGCTGGCTTCATGACATCAGGAGAATTGCTTGCACTCACCAGGGCCATGTCCAAAGCCGGCACACAGCTCAAATGGAATGCGAACGTCATTGTCGACAAGCATTGCATCGGCGGTATTCCCGGCAATCGCACCTCCATGATCGTAGTGCCGATCGTGGCAGCGCATGGCCTGACCATCCCAAAGACCTCATCCCGCGCGATCACTTCGCCTGCCGGAACGGCCGATACGATGGAGGTGCTGGCGCGAGTTGATCTCAGTGTGGAGGCGATGAAGGAGGTCGTTGCGGCTTGTAATGGCTGCCTCGTTTGGGGAGGTCACGTCAACCTGTCGCCGGCCGACGATATTCTGATCGGTGTCGAACGGCCGCTCTCGCTCGACGCTCATGAGCAAATGGTTGCCTCCATCCTGTCTAAGAAGCTCGCAGCAGGCTCGACCCATCTTCTCATCGATCTGCCGATTGGACCCAATGCAAAGCTCACCAGCGCGTCGGAAGCAATGCGGCTGCGCAAGCTGTTCGAGTTCGTCGGCGATCATTTCGGCATTGAAACGGAGGTAGTGACGACCGACGGCCGGCAGCCGATAGGGTGCGGCATAGGCCCGGCGCTTGAGGCCCAGGATGTCATGGCGGTGCTTGCCAACGAACCTCTCGCGCCGCGCGATCTGCTCGAAAAGTCGTTGAGGCTTGCTGCCCATCTTCTGGAACGTGACCCGGCGCTGCGGGGCGGCGCTGGCTACGCCCGCGCACGCGAACTGCTGGAAAGCGGTGCCGCACTTCGACAGATGCAGAAGATCATCGAAGCCCAGGGGCCCACGCCGTATCGAGCCGAAGTGGGCACCCTGACAGCCGACATTCCCGCGGCGGTCGATGGCGTTGTATCCACCATCGATTGCCTTCGCCTCAACCGGGTGGCGCGTACGGCTGGCGCGCCGCTGGACAAGGGGGCCGGAATCAAGCTGTTCAGGAAGATCGGCGACCGTGTCGATCAAGGCGAGCCACTTTACCGCGTTCACGCGTTTGAACCGTCCCAGTTTGAGCTTGCGGTCGCCATGGCTCAGAACGACCCCGGCTATTTGATCGACGGTCACGACTCGCCTGGCGGGGTCAGAGCATGACCTGCGCCGCGATCCAGTGGATGCCGACCTCCGTCGCCATTGGCCGACAGCTCGCCGAGCGGCTTGGCGTCCCCGGGCATGAGATTGTCTTGCACCGATTTCCCGACGGAGAGCTGCGCGTTACCGTCGGGCCGGCCGCACCGACGACCATCATTTGCTGTTCGCTCAATGATCCGAACGAGAAGCTGATTGCGCTGTTGTTCGCGGCGGAAGCATTACGGCGTGGAGGAGCCCGACGGCTGGTGCTGGTTGCGCCGTATCTCGGCTACATGCGTCAGGACGCTGCGTTCTACGCCGGCGAAGCCATCAGCCAGCGCGCCATTGGTGATCTCTTCGCGAAGACCGTCGACCGTGTGATTACCGTGGAAGCGCATCTGCACCGCACCGCGACCTTGAACCACGTATTTCCCGGAATTGAGACCGACAATCTCACCGCGGCCTCGGTGATCGAATCGATGCTTCGCGCTGATACGCTAGACCCCACCACTCTCGTCGTCGGTCCCGACACAGAATCCCGGCCCTGGGTGAGCGATCTCGCCGGCCGGCTCGGGCTGGCCTTTGCCGTGGGCGAAAAGATCCGTCGCGGCGATCGTTCTGTGCAGATCGTCTTCTCCGATCCCGCACCGCTTCTGCAGCGTCCAGTGGTCCTCGTTGACGATATCGTCTCCTCGGGCGGCACGCTCATCGGCTGCGCTGAGGCGCTTGCATCATCCGGCGTCAGCTCAATCGATGCCGTGGTGATTCACGCGCTGTTCCCGCCGGAGCTGTTGAACGAGTTCAATCGCGCCGGCATCCGCTCGTTACGGTCCACCAACAGCGTGCCCCATCCGACCAACGCCATCGCCATGGATCACATTCTCGCCGACGCATTGCGGCGAGAGGTGGTCGGCACATCGATCGCGGAGAATAGAGTGTGAGCATCACCGTCCAGTTTTGCGGCGCAGCCCGCACCGTCACCGGTTCCTGCTACCTTTTCGACACGCCCACAGGGCGCCTCCTGGTCGATTGCGGCCTGTTTCAGGGGCCGAAAACGCTGAAGGGATTGAACTACGCCCCGTTTCCATTTCCTGCGGAGGAGATCGGCGCAGTGTTGCTGACGCACGCGCATATCGACCACAGCGGCCTATTGCCAAAGCTCAGACGCGAGGGCTTTTCGGGCCCCATTATGGCAACACGCGGCACGATCGACCTGTGTTCCTACATGCTTCCCGATGCGGGAAACATACAAGAGGCGGAGGTGGCCGCGCTAAATCGGAGAAATACCGCTCGCGGTCGTGATGAGGTCAAGCCCATTTACACACAGGCCGACGCAATTGCCACGCTCGATGCCTTTCGGCCGGTCGAATACCGGACATGGTTCGAAGCGATGCCAGGCGTCCGCGCCCGTTACTGGAACGCCGGCCACCTGCTTGGCTCTGCCTCGATCGAGATTGAATTTGCCGGCCAGGGTGCGGGCGGAATGCCGTTGCGCGTACTCGCATCCGGCGATCTCGGACCGGACGCCAAGTTACTGGAGCCGGACCCGGAGGCTCCGGCCGGTTTCGACTATGTCATTTCAGAGTCCACCTATGGCGACGGTGACCGCCCAGCGACAACCGCTTCACTCAGGCGCGCACACCTGGCACAGGAGGTGCGCGACGCCGCGGCCGCCAAGGGCGCGTTGCTTATTCCGGCCTTTGCCGTTGAGCGAACGCAAGAGCTGATCGTCGACCTTGTCTACCTGATGGAACGGGGAGAGATACCGACCGCGCCGATCTTTCTCGACTCTCCACTGGCGATCCGCGCGACTGAGGTGTTCCGCAAACACGCGGCCAGTTTCGACGCGGAGGTCGACGTCGATCGGCTCCTGGCTTCGCCGCAATTGCGATTCACCGAGACCGTCGACGAGAGCAAATCGATAGCCAGGCTATCCGGCTTTCACATCATCATCGCGGCTAGCGGGATGTGCGAGGCCGGTCGCATCCGGCATCATTTGAAGCGCTGGCTGTGGCGGCGTGAAGCTACCGTGCTGCTGGTCGGCTTCCAGGCGCAGGGTACGCTTGGACGATTCCTGCACGATGGCGCCAAGGCCGTCCGGATACAGGGCGACGAAGTCAAGGTCGCTGCGCGAATAAGGTATCTCGATGAATATTCCGGCCATGCCGACGGCCCCGAACTGGCTCGCTGGATTGCCTCGCGGCGACCGATTCATCGTGGCGTGTTCATCACCCACGGCGAGGAGCCCGCACTCAAAGGTCTTGTCGAACGAATAGCCGAGCGAACAATCCCGACGGCAAGCATCTTCAATCCGGTACTCGATGACATTTATGAGCTTTCCACGGCCGCACCGACGCCTCTCGACGTCGTGCGCCGGCGCCGGCTGGCTCCCGATGCCGTCGTCAATCTCGACTGGCACAACGATATGTCCAGGCTACTTCTCGATATCAACGAGCAGATCGAGGCAGCGGCGGACGACCGGGCGCGTGGCGTGATCATACGGAGATTGCGAAGAGCTCTCGAACAGGTGTGAAGCGCGCACCTGCAAACACATGTCGGCTGAGATCCATGCCCCTCTACGCGATCGTCACTTTGACGCCCGCGATACCTGCTCTGGCCACCATGCCGGTCGACCCAATGGCCACCTGACAAATAGCTGACATAGATCAACAGCCTCCCGTAAGCCGGAGAGTAGTATGTCTCCGCCCTGCCGGTGCAGTGCGTGCTGAGTCTCCGCTTCGCGGAGGCCTTGCGCGCTGGCTGCGTGGAGAGACTAATGACAGAATCTTGTCGCATGGGCCCGCGTTTGACGTCGTGGTCGAGCCGAGCTCGAATCATACTCGCATTGGCGTTAATCGGCCTGCCGTCCTTCGCGATGGCCGAGGACGCCATAAAGCTCACCCCCGAACAGGCAACGAGTCTCGGTGTTCGCGTCGTTCATCCGGTTGCGAGCCCGACCGACAAGACGCTGCCCTATCCCGCGCAGATCGTGATTCCCACACCGCAATTGTGGGTCGTGAGTAGTCCTGTAGCCGGCATGGTGACCGGCCTTTCAGTCGCGCGAGGAGACCGGGTGAGCGCGGGCCAACCGCTCGTTGTCATGGAGAGCCCAAGTTTCGTGTCGCAGCAACGCGATTACATGCAGGCAGTCGCGCAGGACATTCTGGCCACCCAGCAACTCAACCGGAACACCCAGCTTTTCCAGACAAATGCTGTCGCACAACGAGTTCTTGAGGCCAGCCAGACCGAAGCCCGGCAGGCCAGCATTCTGCTAGCGGAGCGGCGGCAGATGCTGCGGCTCAGTGGCCTCTCGGATGATGCAATCTCGAAGCTGACCAGCGAGGCCGCGATCAACGCAACCCTTTCGGTCTTCGCACCGCGGGCGGCGACTGTCGTCGATATAGTCGTCTCGCCCGGCCAACGGGTGGAGCAAACGGCTTCGCTTATCAAGCTCGCGCAGCTGTCTCCGCTATGGATCGAGATCGCCGTTCCGGCATCGAACATCCGCGCCATCAGACCGGGCGCGAAGGTCGAGGTTGAGGGTTATACAGTGCCCGGCCAGGTCGTGCTGATCTCGGAAACTGCCGATGCCGCGACCCAGACCATCCTTGTCCGCGCGGAAGTCCCCAATACGGGCGAGCTGCGGCCCGGGCAGACAGCCCAGGCGCGGATAGGTTTTGCTTCCTCGACTGAAAGCGCCTGGGAGCTTCCCTATAGCGCGCTGATCCGGCGTGGCGAGCAGGCTACTGTGTTCGTGGCGATACCCGGCGGTTTTCGTTTGGTCGCGGTGAAGCTCCTTGAGGAGGACCAGGACCACGTCGTGGTCTCCGGCCCGATCACCGACAAGGACGAGGTCGCCGCCGGCGGCATCTCCGCGTTGCGTGGAATCCTGCTTAAGCTCGGAGCCGGTTAGTCATGCTCAAGCGCCTTGTCGCATTTGCGCTTTCCCAGCGGCTGTTCGTTTCGCTTGGCGTGCTTCTGTTGATCGGCGCCGGGCTAGTCATGCTGCCGAGCCTGCCGATCGACGCGTTTCCGGATGTCTCGCCCGTCCAGGTCAAGGTCATCATGAAGGCGCCGGGTCTCACCCCGGAAGAGGTCGAGCAGCGGATCACCGTTCCGATCGAGCTTGAGCTGCTTGGGTTGCCAAACAAAAAGATCCTTCGGTCCACCACGAAATACGCGCTCGCGGACATCACCGTGGACTTCGAGGACGGCACCGACATCTATTGGGCGCGGAACCAGGTCACCGAACGCCTGTCCAACATCTCGCGCGACATGCCCGAAGGTGTAACCGGCGGGCTGGCCCCGATTACGAGCCCCCTCGGCGAAATGTTCATGTTCACCATCGACAGTCCGGATTTGTCGCTGGCTGAGCGACGCAGCCTGCTCGATTGGGTGATCCGACCCGCGCTGCGGACGGTTCCGGGTGTCGCGGACGTCAACGCGCTGGGCGGCCATGTCCGGGCGTTCGAGATCGGGCCCCTCAGCGATGCACTTGCGGCACGCGGCATTTCCTACGACCTGTTTCGGCGCGCGATCGATGCGAACAGCCGCAACGATGGCGCCGGTCGCGTCAACCAGGGCGAAGACAGCGCGTTGGTGCGGATCGAGGGCAGCATCCGTACGATCGAGGACATCAGGCAGATCGTTATCGACACGAAGGACGGAATTCCGATCCGGGTCAAGGATGTTGCCAGGGTCCAGGTGGGATCACTGACACGCTATGGGGCCGTCACGGCCGATGGTCGCGGCGAGACGGTCGAGGGACTTGTCCTTGGACTGCGCGGCGCCAACGCCCGCCAGCTCGTCAGCGATGTGCGCGCTCGCCTTGACGAGCTGAAGCCATGGCTACCCCAAGGTGTTTCCATCAATGTGTTCTACGATCGCAGTCGGCTCGTCGACCGCGCCGTCGGAACCGTCATCCGCGCGCTTGGCGAGGCAACGGTCTTGGTGATCGTCCTCCTGCTCCTGTTCCTCGGCAACTGGCGAGCCTCGCTGGTGATCGCCTTGAGCCTCCCGCTCGCGATCGTTATCGCACTGATCGTCATGCGCATCGTCGGTATGTCGGCGAACCTCATGAGCCTAGGGGGCCTTGCCATCGCCATCGGCATGCTGATCGATGCGCTAGTCGTGGTCGTCGAAAATGTGGTGGGAAATCTCAGCAAGGAACAGCAGGGAAAGGCCGCGCCGCTCGTTCATATCATATTCCGCTCGGTCTGCGAGGTGCTCCAGCCGGTCGCGTCGGGCGTGCTGATCATCATGATCGTGTTCGTGCCGCTGTTGACGCTACAGGGGCTCGAAGGAAAGTTGTTCATTCCCGTCGCGCTCGCGATCATTTTTGCACTGGGCGCCTCTCTTCTTCTGGCACTCACCGTAATTCCGGTCGCGACCTCATTTCTCCTCAAGAACGCGTCACATCATGAGCCGTGGCTGATCCGGATCGCATCACGCTTGTATGCACCAGCTCTCAACTGGGCGCTGAGCAATGAGCGCAAGGTGATCGTCGCCGCGGTGGCCGCGCTGGTTGCCGCAGGCTTCGCCTACACGCAGCTCGGCAAGACGTTCATGCCAACCATGGATGAAGGTGACACCATCGTCAGCGTCGAGGCGCTGCCATCCATCAATCTCGACGAAATGATTGCAATCAATGCCAGGCTTCAATCCGCCATCCTCGCGAAGGTGCCCGACGTCAAAGGCATCGTCGCCCGAACCGGATCAGACGAACTCGGGCTGGACCCGATGGGACCCAATCAGACTGATACGTTCCTGGTTCTGAAATCCGCAGAAGAGCGGAAGAACGCCGACAAATCAGCCCTGATCGAAGAGCTCCGGCAAGTGCTGGCCAATTTCCCCGGCCTGTCGCTCAGTTTCACTCAGCCAATCGACATGCGTGTGCAGGAGATGATCAGCGGTGTACGCGGCGATGTCGCTGTGAAGATCTTCGGACCCGATATCTCCAAGCTCAACGAGATTGCGAGCAAGCTGTCGGGCATTCTGTCCAGCATCGATGGCGCCGAAGACGTCTACACCACCCTCAACGAGGGCGCGCAATATTACACGGTTGCCGTGAATCGTATGGAAGCGGGACGTCTCGGCCTGACGGTCGACACCATCTCCAACTCGTTGCGCACCCAGATCGAAGGCCGCGCGATCGGCACCGTGCTGGAAGAAGGACGCCGCACTCCAATCTTGATTCGGGGCAGCGAAACGACGCGTGAAGCGCCCACGCTTCTGGCGAGCCTGCCGCTAACGCTCGCCAACGGCCAGCACGTCGCGCTCTCGCAGGTGGCGCGAATTCATCGGGTCGACGGCCCAGTCATCGTCAGCCGGGAGAATGGGTACCGAATGAGCATCGTGCGGGCCAATGTGCGTGGCCGCGACATGGTCGGCTTCGTCGAGGCGGCCAAGCAGAAGGTCGTGGCGGAATTGCTGCTGCCCCAGGGTTACCGGCTTACCTGGGGCGGCCAATTCGAAAATCAGCAACGCGCCGCGGCGCGCCTCTCGATCGTGGTGCCGGTTGCGATCGGGCTCATCTTCGTGCTGCTGTTCACCACCTTCGGGTCGATCCGGCAGGCGCTGCTGGTGCTGGTCAATATCCCGTTCGCCGTCATTGGCGGCGTCTTTGGGCTGGTTCTCACTCGCGAGTACCTCTCGGTTCCTGCGTCCGTCGGGTTCATCGCGCTGCTCGGCATCGCTGTGCTCAACGGCGTCGTGCTGGTCTCCTATTTCAACCAGCTCCGTGCCCACGGCGTGCCCGAGGGACGCATTGTCATTGACGGCGCCAAGCGCAGACTCCGGCCAGTTCTGATGACGGCGAGCATCACAGCCTTGGGCCTGGTTCCGCTTCTGTTTGCGACCGGGCCTGGATCGGAGGTCCAGCGCCCCCTGGCTATCGTGGTCGTTGGCGGACTGCTTTCGTCGACGGCTTTAACGCTGATCCTTCTGCCAATCCTGTATCGTCGGTTTGGCGGTATCGTGAAGGCGACCAAATGAGTGCCGAATTCGTCTGCCTTACACTCATCGCCGCACGTTCGCTTCGGGACGAGTTGTTCGACTTTCTCAGCGAACAACGCGATCTCGTGTCCGGCTTCACCGCCTCCGATGCCGCTGGACACGGTCCCGATATCCGATTGCAGACATCGGCCGAGCGGGTCAAAGGGCATGCCGACGAGTTGATGGTGCGGACAATTCTTCAGGCGCAAGAGGGAGCACAGTTGATCGAACGGCTGAAGACCGCCTTCGCCGGGTCGAGGATTGTCTACTGGATTATGCCCGTCTCAGACTTTGGCGTGATCGATGTCCCCAATCGATGAGGGGCCGCCGACCCGTGGCCGCTCCCCTCAGATCGGAGCGGGCATCATCTGGGGCGCTCTGGCGGGACACGGCCGGAGGTAAGCGCTTCGGCTCGGCCAAAATCCGCCTCTGCGCCGACCCGGTCGCCGATTTTCAACTTCAATGCTCCGCCTTCTCGGATCAAAGCCGCATTCTTCGGATCAGCTTTGATAACCACGTCAAGGTCGGCGATCGCGCGATCGAACAGGCCCTTGCGTGCGTAAGCCGTCACTCGAGCACCGAATGCCGCGAGATAGTCGGGCTTCAATTGAACGGCACGATCAAAATCTGCGATGGCACGATCGAAGTCGCCCTTGGCCGTCAAAGCGACGCCGCGATTGTTGATGGCGACGTAATAATCCGGCATCAGGCGGATCGCCCGATCATAATCCTCTATGGCTCGGTCGATCTCGCCATTCGATCTGAAGACCAGACCCCGATTGTTGTATGCAGCGACGAGTTGGGCGAGGACCCGCTCACCTGCCTTGATTATGGCGGTGCAACCTCGGATCGGACGATCAGACAAGAACTCGGCAGCGCGCGCGCAAGAGTCCCAGTCTTCGTCGCTTAAGGCTAAGGCCGACGACAGTGAAGGCGCTGCCAGCATCGCAATCATGGTTGCGCCAGCTACGATCAAACCGACCCTCGCGCGAGCCGTTCGTCCCGAGATCGGTCCAATCAACGTCGAAAGTAGACAACGCAAACGCCCTCTAGTTTAGAAAGCACACGAGTTTGGCTGATTTTGATGGTGCATCCAATATGGCAGGTCGCAGCTGACAGTTGGCTGACACACATGAACAGGCTCCCGTCGCCCGACTCAAATCGTTCGCTACCGATCATCGGGGCTGAAGCCAGCGTCAAGACAGCTTTGCAGACTTGGTTGTTCAGGTCCTAAGTCGCGTGCGCCAGAAGGGCTTCAGCGGTTCCAGCGCGACAAGGATCAGCAGCGCCGATCCCGTCGTCAGCGCAAGATCGTCGAGATGTAGCACGCCGAACCGGAACAGCTCGCGCAAGGCCGGAACGCTCAGGCACAGACCAAGCATCGCGCAAACCGCGAGCAGGATTGACAGTAGCGCCATATTTGGGCGAACCATCGCGAGCTTTAGGGACGAACCGAAAGAGCGGTTCACAAAGATCAGGCTGAAGATGCCAAGGATGAGCGCCACAAATGTGAGCGCGCGCACTTCGTCGTCGGGCATACCGTTCTTGAGCGCGAAGGCGAAAATGCCCCCGGCCATTGCAAAGGCAAGGCCGCCCTGCAACGCTCCCCAACCGATCAATGGAAGCGGCAATAGCGGTTCGGCCGGTGAGCGTGGCGGCCGACGCATCACATCTTCCTCCTCTTTTTCGGCCTCGAAGACCAGGGAGCAGACCGGGTCGATGACCAATTCAAGGAAAGCGATGTGGATAGGGCTGAAAATGATGGGCAATCCCAGAACAAGCGGTAGTATGGCGAGGCCAGCAATCGGCACGTGGACCGCAACAATGAAACTCATTGCCTTGCGGAGATTGTCATAGATCCGACGGCCCAGCCGGATCGCGGTGACGATCGATCCGAAATCATCATCGAGCAACACGATGGAGGAGGCTTCACGCGCGACATCCGTGCCGCGGCCGCCCATGGCGATGCCGATATGCGCCGCCTTCAACGACGGCGCGTCGTTGACGCCGTCGCCGGTCATTGCGACGATTTGCCCGTCGCCTTTCAGCGCTTCAACTATCCGCAGCTTTTGTTCGGGCACGATCCGCGCGAATACCGACGAGTTCCGCGTGCGTGAGATCAGCGCAGCATCGTCCTGTTTGCCAATCGTATCACCCGTCACCACCTCATTTGCCGCAAGGCCGGCCTGGCGCGCGATGGCAAGGGCGGTCGCCGGATAATCGCCGGTGATCATAACGACCCTGATGCCGGCCGACTGGCACTGCTGCACCGCGTCTGGAACACTTGCACGCAGCGGATCGGCGAAGCCAATAAGGCCGAGAAGTGTGAAGGTAAATTCGGTGGGAGCGTCGGGCAGGCCCTGCCCGATATGCTGAGTTTGCGCGACAGCCAGGACACGTAACCCTTCGGCCGCCATGGCGACCACGGAAGCTTCGAGATCGGTGCTTTCACTTTTCGAGAGCCGGCACAGCCGACCAATGGCCTCGGGAGCTCCCTTGGCTGCCACGATCGACGGCTCGCGGCCCTCCGGCGCCCAGACTTGCGTGACCGCGAGAAGCTCCGGCCTTAGTCCATAAGTCTTCACCAGCTTTGCGCCGGAAATCCGTGAATGACTTTCCTGTCCGGATAGGCTGTCCGCGAGGTCGCGGAGCGCCCTTTCCATTGGATCGAATGCTTCCGGAGCGCTAGCCAGAACGCCGTAGGTGACGACGTCGCGGAAGCTCTGCGCGGCCGGACCAGTGTCGCCGCGACGCCATTCACCTTCTGCCGTCCTTAGTTCAGCGACAGACATCCGATTTTCGGTCAGCGTGCCGGTCTTGTCCGTGCACAGCACGGTCGCCGATCCAAGGGTTTCGATCGCGGCTGAGCGCCGGGTCAAGACCCGGGCGCGTGAGATTCGCCATGCGCCCATCGCCATGAACACCGTGAGCACTACCGGAAACTCTTCCGGCAGCATCGACATGCCGATGGTAATTCCCGCCAGCAGCGCTTCCAGCCATCCGCCGCGGAAGAGTCCGTAGAGCACCATGACGATCACGCTGACGGTCCCGCCGCCGATCGCCGCCACCCGCACCAGACTGCGGGTCTGGGTCTGCAGTCGCGGCGCCTCTGGCTGGAGGCCGTGCAGCAGTTGACCGATCCTGCCCATTTGGCTGTTGGCGCCCGTAGCGATGACCTCTGCCGTGCCGCTGCCGCGAACCACCAATGAGCCGGAGTAGACGTAAGGCGAATCCTCACCGCCCGGAGCTGCCACAGCCCGCGCTGCGGTGGGCGACATCAGCTTGCGGACAGCTACGGACTCACCGGTCAATAAAGACTCGTCGGTCTGCAAGTCACGCGTTTCGAGCAGCAGTGCGTCGGCCGGAACACGGTCACCCTCAGCCAAAAGGATAACATCACCCCGCACCACTTCGCGTCCGGAGACCCGCTTGCGCACGCCGTCCCGAATGACCAGCGCGCGCGGGCTTGCCAGATCACGTAGCGCTTCGAGCACATGCTCGGTGCGGGTCTCCTGAACCACCGTAATTCCAATCGACAGCAGAGCAAAAGCAAGGAGGATCAGTGCCTCCTTGATATCTCCGAGAAGCAGATAGATGGCGCCGCCGCCAAGCAACAGGGCGAACATCGGCTCGCGCAGAACTTCCAGCACAATGCGGAATGGTGTTCGACGATCCGGCTGCGGCAGTTCGTTTGGTCCTTCGGCGGCGAATCGCACTTGAGCCTCGTTTTCGCTGAGGCCAGCCAGGTGTCCGGGTAAGCTGTCATCGACTTTCATGGCTGTTGATTTTAGGCTCGCTTAGCTACGGTGCGCTGGTCGAACGCGATGTGGTACGCGCTCGAGCCGCTCCTTGGTATGGCTTCCTGTCAACCGTTGCAGCCGACAGCCTGTGGTAAAGATCGCGTCGTCGCGCGATTGGCCACCAGTCATAAAGAAAGATTTCAAGCGGCCGCCAATTGGCGACCCATCCCAGGATCAGGAAGCTTTCCTCGACCATCTTTTTGAACGAGGCGTCGGCGAGAAATCCAGATGCCAGGTTTGATGCGAGCAAACAAGCGACGAGAATCGCCACGCCTATTGCAAGAGATCGGCGGCCGATTCGGAACAGCTCGTTCAGGTCGCCCTGAATGACACCTGCACGACTAGCGAAGTATTTGCCAAGGGCTTCCGGCAGGTCTCGCGACAGGTCTGTTTGCGACTGATCATCCGGAAAGTGGACAACGATCCTGAATGGGTGGTCCGCAGGGAGTTCTCTGGCCCATCCTACAATATATTCCTCAGCTTCCCGGTCGAGATCCTTCTCGCGAAACGGAAATGGATCAAGCGTATGGAAGAGTTGTGCGATGTCATCGACGCGAACTTCAATCGTCCCAGCGCTTATACCGCTATCTCGCTCTCCAATCCCACCTCGGTTTATCGTCGGTCCCTCAAACGCCACATCTGTCACCGTCAGTGCGAGAACAGAATGGGAAGCAGCGGCTTCGACAACATGCTCTTGGTTGCGCCGCCAAGGATGAATTCGCGAAAGCGCGAGTGCCCATAGGCCCCCATCACAAGCATGTCCGCGTTGTGGGAAGCCACCTCCCGTGTGAGAACATCGCCGATCCATCGGCCCGCCGCATCTACCCTGTCAAGCGTGACATCGACGCCGTGTCTCGACAGGTTCTTCGCAAGTTCCTCGGACGAGTGCTCAGTATCGATGACCTTCTCGTTCGTCACCGTGACGACGTGCACTCTCTTTGCCTTCTCCAGCATCGGGATAGCGTCGGCAACTGCCCGGGCGGCCGAACGGCTGAAGTCCCATGCGACGACGACGGTGTTCAACTCGAATGGCCCGGAAGGCGCGCTTTCCGGCAATACCAGGGTCGGCCGTCCGGATCCGAAGATGATCGCTTCGGCGTTCCATTGATCATAGGATTCCGGCACTGAAACGATCGCGAGGTCACGCAGCCGCGCGTACTCGACCAGCCGCTCCGGTACGCGATGGCTCAAGCTCTTCTCACGGATGATCTCATGCAACACGCCAGCCTTCTGCGCGGCCGCCTCAAAAGCGGCAAGGAGGGCTTGCGCACTGTCACGGCTTCGGTGTGCCTCACTGGCAGCGATCGCCCCAGCGGCTCCAAAGGAAATCAAGCTGCCAGGGACCTGGACGTGAACTTCGCAGCAGATCGCGGCTATATGTGCACCAAGCGACGACGCGAATGACACCGCCCGGTCAATGACCGAAGCGGGCGTCGGCTCAGGGTAGCTCGTGAGGGTGAGGAGCATATCTCTAATCGCCATTGGACTCTCCGGCAGAATGTCCCCTTGAGCCTAGCTTGCAGTTTGCAGGGCATTATTGATCTATCGCAGCCACCAGCAGCCGATTTTCGCCGCTCCGATTGACCCGGCTGCCCGTTCGGCCCGATCCATGAACTGTGCAGCGACTGCTTCGCTCTTGGCTCACGCGCCGGGCTTGCAATAGCGGGGCTTGCGTCTGGCTTCATCTCAAGCATCGCAACAATTAGTTCCATGGGGGCGCGAGCCGTAGCCGGCGCTGTTCTCTCGACTGTTGATAATGCTGATATCGGCGAGCTTGCGCGAGGCCTTCGGAGAAAGCGGCCTGATGATCGGTGCCGCAATCGCAGAGCTTGTCGATACTCATGCTGCTGCCGTCTCCGTCAACGAACACGATCAGCAAGATCACCGTCGCGTCGACCAGTGGGAGCCGTGCTTTCGCTCTTCGCGTCGTGCCTGGGCTGATCTTCCTAATCGCGGGTGCGTGGACCGGCGCACTCTTCGGCGGCTTCATCGGACGCTGGTTTATTGAGCGGGGCGGACGGCCATGCGCGGCGTTCGCCGAGTATCCCCTCGATATAGAGTGCGTTCACCGCGACGAGCAGAACGACCGCGAGTGGCGCCGCCAACAACACGCCGACCGGGCCCAATAGAAGCCCAAAGACCAAAGTTGCGAAAAGGGTGAGAACAGGGGGCAGTTCGATGGCCTCGGCCTGGACCAGCGGCGTAATGAGATTGCCCTCAACGAAGTGAATGCCGGCATAAAGGGCAACGACATAGCCTACCAGCACTGGCCCTTGCATTGAAGCCACCAGTATCCCCGACACTGAGGCTAGGATCGGGCCGACATAGGGAACGAAGGCAAACATGCCGGAAATCAAACCTAATGCTATGGGTGCGGTGACGCCGAGCAATGCCAAGCCGATTGCAGTCAACGTACCGACTACCGCCATTGTGATCGACTGGCCGATGATCCAGCGCTTGAGCGTGGTTCCAAGAAGCTCAAGCATTTCCCTCGCGCCGTCACGCCGAGGTGCCGGCACCAACCGTAACAAGCCGTCAAGATAACGAGTGGGCTGCACGGCAAAGTACAACGCGGCGAACAACAAGACGGCGATGTAAGCCGCAGTCCGGAACACGGAACCAAACAGTGCGGCAACGTAGCTCGCAACTGGCGCGGTCGCGGTACCAAGGTTGATGTCCTGCGCGTGCCCGAGAAACCACGCACCCCACGAACTCGATCCGAATTCATGCACGAGCTGCGTGAGGCTTTGCGGCAAGTCCTTTGCGAGGAGGTTGAACTGCGATGCGATTTGCGAGCCAAACAGCCAGCCGACAGCGACAATGGATCCGAAAAGGAAGAGAACGACCGGCACGACGGCCCAAGCCTCAGGTATTCGCGTCCGGCGGCTTAGCTCATGGGCAAGGCCGCGCAACAGCAAGGCCAGAAGAGCCGCCCCCAAAGCGAGAACCAGCACGTCCGAAAGCTTCCAAACGGCAAAACCCGCCACACCGACAACGGACAGCACCAAGAGGGCGCGCTCAAATGATGGAGCTGTTGGTTTGGTCCGCTCCCTAGCCTGAGGTGTAACGACAATGTCCAGCTTTCCCATGCTCGCTCGTTCCAGGAGCCGCGCAAATCGCAAGCGACACATCAAGCCGGAATGAGGGTTTTCCCGTTGATTCAGATCAACTTCGCACGCTCGGTCCGGCCTATTTTGCGATGGGAGGGTCAAAGCCATGAAGACCATAGCGCGCGATGACTACGGCCCCGTTGCCAAGACCTTGCATTGGATAACGGTTCTTCTCGTCATCATTGCCTGGACGTTGGGCATGTTCGGCGAAGAACTTTCTGAAGGGGCGGCACAAGAATCAGGATTGTTGACGCACATCTGGATCGGACTGGCCGTTCTGGTTGTCGCAGTCGTCCGAATTCCTTGGCGCATCGCAAATCCGCCACCGAAAATCGTTCCCACCGAGTTCGGCAGATGGTTGGTCGAATGGACCGATCCCGCATCCCGGTTGATGCATTACGTGCTCTATGGATTGCTGGTGCTGGTACCAGCTTTCGGCATCGCGCTGCAGTTCGCAGAAGGTCATTCGCTGCCGCTATTCGGCATTGGCGAGATTCCATCGCCGTGGCTCGCTGACAAGGCGTTCGCGCACAACCTCAAGGAAGTGCATGAAATTCTTGCTAACCTTCTCGTAATCCTGGCCGTGTTCCATATGGCCGCTGCTCTCGTGCATCACATCGTTTTTGGCGACAGCACCCTGAAGCGCATGCTGCCGCGAATGCGCAAACAGATGTAGAAGATCTGGACTCGAGTCAGTTGACCCATATCAAGGCGCCGGTTGCGGTTGATGCGATCATGCGCGTGTTCGCTCATTTCTATGAGGAGAGCGCGTCATGAGATCGGTGGTCAAGAGTACCGTGGTTGCGCTTGCTATCGTGTCAGCAATCGTCGGCACGGCCGTTGCCCAGGACCAGTCCCCGCAGACTTGGGGTCCCCGCGGTATGATGGGTTACGGGTTCATGGGACCTGGCATGATGGGCCATGGTGCTATGGGCCCTTGGATCATGGGACGGAGCGGATCGGCGGAAGCGATGTGTAGTGCGATGGCCAGCCATATCGATGGCCGTCTCGCTTATGTCAAAGCGGAGCTCAAGGTGACGGATGCCCAAGAGCCGCTCTGGAACGCTTACGCCGTCGCCGCACGCGACAACGCGAAAGCGATGAGTGCCCGTTGTACAACTATGATGGGCAAGCCGGACTCTCCAGTAAGCTTGCCCGACCGCCTTGATCAAAATGAGCAGTTAATGGCCGCGCAACTCGAGGCCGTGCGTGCCATGGATAGGACGCTGAAGCCGCTCTATGCAGCGCTGAGCGACGGCCAGAAGAAGGCAGCAGATCAGTTGTTCTGGGGTCCAATGGGCATGATGTGACGGAGGGAACAGAAAAAAGGGTGCGCCGTTCCAGCGGTTTGGTTCTGGCGTATTTCCCAATTTCGTCCGCGTAATGCCGGAGCCGGCATTCCAGCTCCGGCATGCTACACAGTTCGTTAGTCCCGATCGTCCTCCTCATGAGCTTCCCTGCGCTCCTCACGATACCGCTTGTGGGCTTCGCGGGACCGCTCGTCGCGTGGCGTGCCCAGATGCTCGCCGTCCTTGTGGAGACTTTCCGTCTGGGCCGTTACCTGGGAGCTGTCCTTCTCCGGCATCCTGTCTTGGCCGGCATGGGCTGCGGCCACCAGACCGCCAATCCCGACCACCACAGTCGTCAGGATCATTGCCTTACGCATCGTCAGTTCTCCTATCTTTGAGCCGGCCGGTCATTCGGCCGCGCCGATCGTAAACATGACGCAAAGGCGCTGACGCTCCCCTGTTGATTCATATCAGCCAAATGTCAGGTCGCTTCCGGCATATTCGAGCCGAAACTAGGTAAGAAACAGATGCGCCTGCACCACCCCTTCACCGTGGCCCGGATAGCACTTCTGCTCGTGACATTTGCGTCGACAGCAGCGCCAACCGTCGCGCGTGACGACGATCCGAAACGCCGGGACGCGGTACGCCGTGCCGTGGAGGCCGGCGAGGTCTTGCCGCTCTCCCAAATCCTGGAACGGGTTCGGGGAAAGGTGCCCGGTGATATCACAGGCATTGAAATCAATCGTGAAGAGGGCCGCTGGCTTTATGAGTTCCGAGTGATCGATCGTGGCGGCCGTGTGCTCGAAGTGCACGTTGACGCGCGCAGCGGCAACATTGAACAGATCGAGGAAAAATAGATGCGCGTGCTCCTGGTCGAGGATGATCGCCGGATTGCCTCAGACGTCGCACGTGCGCTCGAAGCTGCCGGCTACGTGGTGGAGATCGTTCGCGACGGCGAGGAGGCTTGGTTTCGCGGCGACACCGAAGATTACGGCGCTGTCATTCTCGACCTTGGCTTGCCCGAAATGGATGGACTTTCGGTGCTCAAGCGCTGGCGGGCCAACGCTCGCCAAATGCCGGTCCTGATCCTGACGGCGCGCGGCAGTTGGGCGGAGCGCGTCGACGGGATCGACGCCGGCGCCGACGACTATCTACCAAAGCCGTTCCGGACCGAGGAACTGCTCGCGCGCTTGCGCGCGATTGTCCGGCGGTCTTCTGGTCACGCGTCTTCAGTCCTGAGCGCCGGCGATTTGACCCTGGACGAGCGTCAGATGAAGGTTAGCTTGCGCGGGATCCCCGTCGCGTTGTCGCAGCTCGAATACCGCCTCGTCGCCTATCTGCTGCGGCACCGGGGTCGTGTGGTGCCACAGCACGAGCTAGACGAGAACGTTTATGGTCCCGGGCAGGAGCACGACTCGAACGCGCTGGAGGTCCTGGTGCGCCGGGTGCGCAAGAAGCTGGGACAAGAAGTGATCGAGACACGGCGCGGGTTCGGGTATTCCGTGCCGGGGCCACATCCATGAAATGGACCTCCTTGCGGCTTCGCTTGGTGGCCGGTGGCATGATCGCCATCCTGGTCGCACTTGGCGTGGCCGGTGCAGGCTTTGTCGTGCTATTTCAGCGTCATGTGTCGCGCGCGATGGCGGCCGATCTCGACGTCCATCTCCGGCAACTACTTGCCGGCATCGACGTCGGTTCTGATGGGCACCTCATAATTAACCGGCAACCTGCCGATCCCAGGTTCGAAGAGCCGCTGTCCGGCCTTTACTGGCAGGTGACCGACGATCGCGAACAGATGCTGCGATCGCGTTCGTTGTGGGATACGACGCTTCGCTTGCCACCTGATGAACCCGGCCCGAGCGAAGTGCATCAGCATGAGGTCAATGGGCCGGGCGACGCCCGCGTGCTCGTCGCAGAACGTGGCGTGCTGATGACGGTTGGCGATCGGCGCGTGCGCGTTCGGACGGCGGTTGCGTCGGATTTGTCGCGGGCAGCGGTAGCGGTGAAAGCCTTCGCCAAGGATCTATTCGTTGCGCTCGCGTTGCTCGCAGCCGTGTTGGCGATCGCGACCTCGGTCCAGGTCAGCCTTGGTCTGCGGCCGCTTGCCGTTCTCCGCCGCGGCATTTCCGAGATCAGGGCGGGTCACAGGAAGCGCCTTCCTGCTGCTGTACCGAGCGAGGTGGGCCCACTGGTCGAGGAAGTCAATGCGCTGATTGACGCCCAAGAGCGGGAGATCGCGCGCTCTCGCGGTCGTGCGGCCGATCTCGCTCACGGCTTCAAGACGCCGCTTGCGGCGCTAACTTCCGACGCGGCCCGTCTCCGCGAGCGGGGCGACGACAAAACGGCCGAGGATATCGAAGCGGTTGCCGACGCAATGAGCCGCCATGTCGACCGGGAGCTGGCGCTCGCTCGGTTGCGCAGCGGGACGGGCAGCACCGGGGCCGCGATGAGCGAGCTTCGTCCCCTCGTGAGTTCGCTTCTGACCACGCTCGCACGGACGTCCAGTGGGGAAAAAATCCTGTTTGAACGTTCAATTCCAGAAGGGTTGCGCATTCCGCTTGATCGCACTGATCTTGCCGAGGTGCTCGGCAATCTTCTTGAGAACGCCGCGCGTCACGCCAAAGCGAGAGTTCGCATCGCGGCCATTGCCGACCCGCTATCGGTGGTCGTTGAGGACGATGGTGAGGGCATTCCCGAAGACCAGATTGCGCGCGTACTCGAAAGGGGCGGACGACTGGACGAACAGGGTTCGGGCTCGGGGCTGGGCCTCGCAATTGTCCAGGATGTCCTCGAAGCGTACAGATGGCACCTTCAGATCACCCGCTCGGAACTTGGCGGCGCACGGGTGACAATTGCTCCCGATACCGACCCCAACTCCCGCATAAAACGTAACCGAGCAACGGCCTGACCTGTCTTGATCCTGACAATTTGCTGACAATTTCAGTCAGGTTGCCGACGGCGCGTTTGAGCTATCAATCCTGCATCGGCCGATCTCGCTCGACCGCATCAACGGCGACAGGTCGGTCATTAGTGCTTGAAATGGAGTGTTCAACATGCGTGCTCGAAACTCGTCCCGAGGTTATGGTGCGGTTGCAATGGCGCTGCATTGGGCGGTCGTCGTGCTCGTTCTGGGCGCGTGGCTCATCGGGCAATTCGGCGACGAATTGCCTCGCGGCGCGCCGCGCGAAACCGGTCTGTTTGTTCACATGTCGCTCGGCCTTGCCGTTATCGCCTTCGCGATCACCCGCCTATTCTGGCGTCTGCGCGATCCGCCGCCGCCGCCGGAACAGTCGCCGCTAGGCTCGTGGGGCAAGAGGGCGAGCAAAGCGGTCCACTATCTGATCTACGTGGCGCTCATTGCGGTGCCGATTGCAGGAATCGTGCTGCAGTTCGCGCGTGGGCATGCGCTACCGATCTTTGGCTTGTTCGAAATCGCTTCGCCATGGCCGGCCGACCGCGCTTTTGCGCATGATGTCAAGGAAGTTCACGAAGTGCTCGCCAACGGCATGCTGGCGCTGATCGGCCTTCACGCGGCCGCGGCGCTCGTCCATCATTTCATTTTTAGGGATCGGACGCTGTTGCGGATGCTGCCTGTCACACGATCCTGAGCCCTCGGAAGCAGGATAGCCGCAACCCGATCGGCCGTTGGAGATCATCATGCCTGCCACGCCACACATCGAGAAGCATTTCACGGCATCGGAGTCGGTCCGCGATGTGGTGATCGGAATGGCCGATGGCCTGACGGTGCCGTTCGCGCTGGCGGCCGGCCTGTCGGCCGCTGTCGTCAGCACGGATGTGATCGTAACGGCCGGACTTGCCGAAGTTGTGGCCGGCGCGATCGCCATGGGTCTCGGCGGCTATCTTGCGGCACGCACCGATGCCGAGCACTACACGGCCGAAGAGAACCGCGAGAATTACGAGATTGATCACCTGCACGAGAAGGAGATCGAAGAAGTCGAGACGATCTTCCGTGAATATGGCCTGGAAGGAAACGTCTTGCAGAACGTCGTGAACGCGATCGCCGCTGATCGGCGACGATGGGTCGACTTTATGATGCGTTTCGAACTGGGCCTCGAGCGACCCGACCCGAAGCGTGCTTCGATCAGCGCCGCCACCATCGGCGGCTCCTACATCGTCGGCGGACTAATTCCGCTGATCCCTTACATGCTGGCGCACAACATCACGACGGCATTGCAGATTTCGGTCGCGGCCACGGGCTTCGCTCTGCTCTGCTTCGGGGCAATCAAGGGGCATTTCACCGGCGTCAACAAGGTCAAGTCTGCGCTGCAGACGCTTCTGGTCGGCGGGCTCGCTGCAGGTGCAGCTTATTGGCTCGCGCATTTGTTTGGATAGCTCGATCGCGTTCGCTCAGCAGGCCTTAAGCTCGGGGTGGCAAGGGCAAGCCCGGCCTGACTCATGAGGCCTGGACGCCGAACAAGATCTCGGGGGTAGCGAACCGCGCGTTCCGCCTTGCGACGAGACCATTTTTTCAGGGTTGCTTACTCGTGCCAATCAGACCGAGCCGGGAGTTTCGGTTAGGGCGTGCACATCGCTCTGTAAAATAAAGAAAAAGTGGCGCACCCGACACGATTCGAACGTGTGACCTTTGCCTTCGGAGCAAGATAACGTGCCCATCCGAAAAATGCGATAGGGCACGCAACGCTACGCTATCCAGCTGAAGCAACTGGATATTCTGACACACACAAGCGACGTTCCTATCCGAAAACACGCATCGATCTTCTCCCGCCTGCTTACGTATCGCTTACGCGAGGGAGGGTGCCCGGAACGAAGGAATGTCATGGTCAAGATCACGAAGAGGGTTGTCGAGGCGGCGGAGGCCCAAGAAAAGGACTACCTGATCTGGGACGACGAGCTGCCCGGCTTCGGACTGCGGGTCTTTAGTTCAGGCAAGCGCAGCTACTTATCCAGTATCGAATAGGTGGTCGCTCACGTCGATACACAATTGGACTTCATGGAGCCTGGGCGCCCGAGACTGCACGCCGAGAAGCAAAGGTGCAGCTCGGTCGGGTCGCTGGGGGTGACGACCCCGTCGAGGATCGACAGCTCGATCACAAGGCGATCACCGTGAAGGAGCTATGCGCCCGCTATTTCGCTGATCTCCAGGCCGGTCTCATCCTGGGGAAGGGCGGACGACCGAAGAAGGCCTCAACGATCATCACCGATACGGGTCGTATCGAGCGTCACATCATTCCCCTCATAGGAACCCGGCGGGTCAAGGATCTCACCAAGACCGACATCAACAAAGTCCTCAAGGACATCATGGCCGGAAAGACGCGGGTCTCGGTCAAGACCAAGAAGCTGCGGGGAAAGGCCATCGTCCGAGGCGGCGCCGGAACGGCCACTCGCACCGTTGGTCTTCTCGGGGGCGTCCTCACCTACGCCGTCGAGGCCGGTATCATCGAAAGCAACCCGTCGCACGGCATCCGCAAGCCAAAGGACAACGTGAGAAAGCGACGGCTGTCGGAGGCGGAATATCGAATATTGGGTCGGATGCTTCGCGACGCCGCTACGCAGGAGAAATACACCACGATCGTAGACATTGTTCGTCAAATTGCGCTGACCGGCTGCCGGCGTAGCGAGATGATCGGGTTGAAATGGGCGGAAGCTGACACTGAGTCGAGTTGCTTGCGGTTGGAGGACAGCAAGGAGGGAGAATCCATTCGTCCCATCGGCCTGCCTGTCGTCGAATATCTCGAGCGACGGCGCACGAACAGTGTCGGCACATACGTATTTCCCGGGAACGGCGAAGACAACGCGTTCGGTAGCTTTCCGAACCATTGGAAGCATCTCTTCGAGGACTCTGCGCTGTCCGATATTACTCCTCACGTCCTGCGCCACAGCTTCGCGAGCATCGCCAACGATCTCGGCTTCACCGAGGTGACCATCGCGGCGCTGGTCGGTCATGCCAAAGGTTCAGTAACGAGTAAATACATCCATACACTTGACACAGCGCTCATCATGGCTGCGGACACGATCGCTGGCTACATTCAAGGGCTCCTTGATGGCATAGAGTTCAAGCAGACTGCCTACGCGTTGGACAGGGATTCGCGAAAAGCCGCGCTGGCCCGCTTCCTACAGCGGGCTTCCAACGGCGACCACGAAGGCGGCGAAGAAGAACGCCGCTTGGCGGCCTAGTCCGGTCTTCCATCACTCGCGGTTGGCAACTTCTTGTATAATTGGCGGTCATCTTGGCAGGCAGTCGTCACCGCCTCCCGTCGAGCATTCCTGCGTAACACCTCTGGGGGCACACCGAAGGTCCGGAGGAACGCCCGCCGCATGCGCTCGCGGTCAGCAAAACCCACTTCCTCCGCCACGACATTAACCGTGTGCCGCCCTTCCTCCATCATGAACCTGGCCGTTTCCAGCCGAAGCCGCTCCACTGCTTTTGCCGGTGATTGGCCTGTCTCGGCCAGAAAGGCGCGGCTGAACTGGCGAGGACTGAGGTTGGCGACCGCCGCAAGGTTCTCGATTGTGAGCGGATTCCGCAGATTTTGGCGGATGTACGCCACGACCAACTGGATGCGATCGGATTTCGGTGTCATGTCGAGGAGCGCGGAATGCTGCGTTTGTCCGCCCATCCGACGTTGATTGATGACCATAAGTTTGGCAGCAACCTTCGCAACTTCGGAACCCAAGTCCCTATCGATCATCGCTAGAACAAGATCGATTCCTGCGGTCATTCCAGCTGACGTCCAGATCGGACCGTCATTGATATAGATCCGATCCTCCTCCATCCTGACATCGGGAAACCGAGCCCTGAAACTTGTCGCTTGAATCCAATGCGTCGTCGCACGGCGACCATCGAGAAGTCCGGCTTCGGCGAGAACAAACGCGCCATTGCAAAATGAAGCAGTGCGCCTTGATACCTTGGCAGCTTCTTGCACAAAGGCGATCAGGTTTGCGCTCGATGGAGCCATTTCGAACGCGGTGACCGCGCCGACAATAATTGTATCAAAAGCCGGATCGCCGAATGCTTCGGTGTCAACGGTCAAACCACAGGAAGATCGAACGGGACCGCCGTGCTCCGACAACAGATGGAGGTCATAGTGGGAATCGGTCGGAGGCGGCTTCGCAAGCCCGAATCCCGTCATTTCGAATGCCGTCATGGGCGCAAGACTCAAGAGCTGGAAGTCGTGCGGGACAATGAGACCTACCCGATGCATGGCTGCTCCTACTGTCCGAAATGTGGATGATAGTCCAGACGAATATCATCCAAGAGGCATGCTCTGATGTCGAACCCGGATGCTCACGCACGAGCCAGATGGCCGAAAGCGCCGTTCGGCACCGCATTGAGAGCTAGACTCAAAAGCCTGTATTTCTTGACAGCCCGAAGTCAGGCAGCCGCTTCCGCCTCCCGTCGAGCGTTCCGGCGTAATATCTCCGGTGGCACACCGAAGGTCCGGAGGAACGCGCGACGCATGCGTTCGCGGTCCACGAATCCTGTTTCCTGCGCCACAACATTGACCGTGTGCCGCCCCTCTTCGATCATGAACCTGGCGGCCTCCAGCCGAAGCCGCTCCACGGCTTTTGCTGGAGACTGGCCGGTTTCGGCCAGAAAGGCGCGGCTGAACTGGCGGGGGCTCAGGTTGGCGACCGCCGCAAGCTCTTCGATCGTCAATGGGTTCCGCAAATTTTGACGGATGTGCGCCAGCACCAATTCGATGCGATCGGACTTCGGCGTCATATCAAGGAGTGCGGAATGCTGCTTTTGTCCCCCCATCCGACGTTGGTTCATGACCAGAAGTCTGGCGACCATTTTCGCGACTTCGGGACCAAGATCATTATCGATCAACGCCAGAACGAGGTCGATCCCCGCAGTCATTCCCGCGGACGTCCAGACCGGACCGTCATTGATGAAGATCCGGTCCTCCTCCGCCCTGACATTCGGAAACCGGGCCCTGAAGCTAGCGGCATGGGCCCAGTGCATCGTCGCGCGTCGACCACTCAGAAGGCCCGCTTCAGCCAGTACAAACGCTCCGCTGCAGATCGAGGCGACCCGCCTCGACGCCTTGGCGGCTGCCTGTACGAACGCGATCGTCGTCGCGTCGGAGGAAGGCATGTCCATCTCGGTGATCGAACCCACGATGACTGTATCGAAGGCAGGATCTCCGAACGGTTCGGTTTGCAGCGTCATGCCTGAGGAAGATCGAACCGGACCGCCATGCTCCGAAAGCAAATGGATGTCGTAGCGCTGGTCGGCGGGAGGCAGATTGACGATTTCAAATGCGGTCAGGGCCGCAAGGCTCATCAACTGAAACCGTTGCGGCACGATGAAACCGACCCGATGCATTTTCGCTCCTGTGGCACGAATGGTGGCAAGAACGACCTACGTCGGCCCCGCCGTAATCGCTAGAGTCCAGGCAACAAATCTCGCACTGGCTCCTCGCCGCTAAGCGACCCCCATCAGCGCTTCCGTGAGGAAGAAAGAATGATGCATGTCTTCTGATCACGCCGCCTTCGTCGAGCATCGCATTTCTAGGGGCGAAGGAAAAGTCTACGCTCGAGATTATGCGGGTTCTGGTCCGGCCTTTGTGCTGATGCACGGCTTCCCTGACAACCTGCATATCTGGGATGACCTGATCCCGTTCCTGGTTGCCAGCGGCCGGCGCGTGGTGACGTTCGATTTCCTGGGCTTCGGCGCCTCGGACAAGCCCGCTGGCGCTACCTATAGCTTTAAGCAGCAACTGGGCGACCTTGAAGCGGTCGTCGAGGGGCTGGGCCTGGGAAAGATCGTTCCGGTGGCTCACGATTCCTCCGGGATGGCGACGCTCAACTACGCGCTCGCCCATCCGGGAGGCGTCGACTCCGCGATCATGCTCAACTCGGCCTATAGCGAGGACTCCACGGTTCTTTGGCCCGAGATGATCACGCTCTTTGCGACTCGGAGCATGCAGGCCCTTTCAATAGCGATCGCCCAGAGCCCCGAACAGTTTGGCTGGCTGCTGAAATGGCAGCAGAAGAAATTCCTGGACCCCTTGCCTGAGGCGCAAAGACCCCATTTCAGCGCGTTCATCGGTCCGCTGATCAGCGACAACTTCATCGCCCAACCCGGCGCCGGTCCGGCCTTCGTGCAGTTGGCGGCGGAATTCTTCGATGAACACGCCCGAAACGCCAAGCATCTGACCGCGCTCAAGACGCTAGATATTCCGGTCAAGCTGATCTGGGGACAATACGACCCCTACTTCCCCGTCGCCATGGCCGAGCGGCGTCAATCTCAGCTCAAAAATGCCTCTCTCGCCGTCATACCGGCGGGCCATTGGCTGCAGGCCGATGAGCCCGCGCAAGTCGCGAAGGCGATGCTGTCATGAGTCCCCGCGTTCTCGATAGGCTCACCGTTCGCGTGGGCCGCTTGGCCAAGCTCGCCCGCGCCATTGGCCTCACCGCGGTACTGGCGGCGATCAACCCGACCGCTTCGCTCGCTCAATCGGCGATGCCGGCCGCTCCGCCGCCATCATCGAGCCTCGACGTCCCTACGACCAAACTGCTGGCGATCGGCACATTTACAGTCAAGGGGACGCCGGAGCGATGGAAGCCGCTCCTGGATGCTGAAGTGCGCGACACGGTGCGCCTCTATCTCACTGGGAAAATTGACCAGTGGTACCTCAAGCAGGACCAGAGCGGGGTCGTTTTCGTCATGAGCGTCACAGATCCGAAGGAGGCTCTGGAACTGCTAGGCAGGTTTCCTTTCGGCCAGGCGGGGCTGATGGAATTCCAGATCATCCCACTTGGCCCAATCGCTCCGCTTCGCGTGCTTTTGACCGATCCCGCGAAGTAGTTCGCGACGGCCTCACACCAATCCAACGACAAGGAAACATCGATGTCTGAGAACAAGAATCCGCGCGTCCATGCTGAGATACTTCCCGCACTTGCCGCCGTTGTTGGTCCGACAACCAAGATCCTGGCTATCGGCTCGGTTACGGCCAAGGGAACACCCGAGGCGATCGCTCCCGTCCTGCCTCACGAAGTCCGCGCGACGGTTCGCAACCATCTCGCCGGCAAGATCGAGCAGTGGTTCTTCCAGACCGAGGGCTACGGCGTCGTCTTCATCGTGAACGCCACCAGCACCGCAGAGGCGCACGAACTCCTGGAGAAACTTCCACTTGGCGTAGCCGGCATGATGGAATTCGAATTGATCGCTCTCGGGCCGCTCGCGCCTCTCGCCATGCTAATCGGCGAACCTCCGCGTTCGTAATGCGACCCGCGGGCCTCGACTGTGAGTTTGGTCGCGCTCCAGGCTCTATCGGACCGCCTTCGTAGTTTCGTAACCGCCCGATCGCACCGCTTCGGGTGCTTTTGAGGGATACGGCAAAGTAATTCTCGGCCCCGACACCGATGCGGCGAGAGAAAATAGCAAAATGCCTGAAGTCAAGAACCCGCGCGTCCATGCCGAGATATTGCCCGCGCTCGCCGCCGTTGTCGCTCCGACAACCAAGATCCTGGCGATCGGCTCGGTCACGGCGAAGGGCACACCCGAGGCGATCGCCTCGGTCAGTCCCCACGAGGTTCGCGCCACGGTTCGCAATCATCTCGCTGGAAAAATCGAGCAGTGGTTCTCCCAGACGGAGGGCCGCGGCGTTGTCTTCATCGTGAACGCCACCAGCACGGCAGAGGCGCACGAACTCCTGGAGAAGCTTCCACTCGGCGTCGCCGGAATGATGGAATTCGAGCTGATCGCTCTCGGGCCGCTTGCGCCGCTCGCCGTGCTCATCGGCGAACCTCCGCGTTCGCAATGCGATCCGCGGACCTCGTTGTGAGCTTGGTAGCACTCCAGGCTCCATCGCCAACCGATCGAGGTCGACCGGGCATGGTGAAGCCACGCCGCGGCGGACCAAAGATTACGTCAACAACCCGCCAAAAAGGATCCCGCCACGATGCCTGTTATCAAAGCCGCGGCCGTGCAGATCAGTCCCGTTCTCTACAGCCGGGAAGGCACTGTTGGCAAAGTGGTCAAGAAAATTATCGAGCTTGGGCGCCAAGGCGTCCAGTTCGCGACCTTCCCGGAAACGGTCATTCCCTACTACCCGTATTTTTCCTTCGTCGAAGCGCCCTACCTGATGGGCGCGGAGCACTACAAGTTACTTGATCAGGCGGTAACCGTGCCGTCTGACGTGACCAGGGCCATCGGCGAGGCCGCCAAGCAAGCTGGCATGGTCGTCTCCATCGGCGTCAACGAGCGCGATGGTGGCACGATCTATAACGCGCAAATTCTGTTCGATGCCGACGGCATGCTCATCCAGCACCGTCGCAAGATTTCCCCGACCTATCATGAACGCATGGTCTGGGGGCAGGGCGATGGCTCCGGGCTGCGATGTGTGGACAGCGCTGTGGGACGCATCGGTCAACTGGCGTGCTGGGAGCACTACAACCCACTCGCCCGCTACGCCTTGATGGCCGACGGCGAACAGATTCACTCAGCTATGTATCCCGGCTCGTTCGCCGGAGACGGCTTCTCCGAGCAGATCTCAGTCAATATCCGCCAGCACGCTCTGGAGGCCGGATGTTTCGTGGTCTGTGCGACAGCCTGGCTGGATGCCGAGCAGCAAGCCCGGATCATGACGGACACCGGCAGCAGAATCGAGCCAATCTCCAGCGGCTGCTTTACCGCAATCGTTTCTCCAGAAGGCGAGCTAATGGGCGCGCCGCTGAGATCCCGCGAAGGCGAGGTCATTGCCGATCTCGATTTCTGGGCCATCGACAAGCGCAAGCGTTTGATGGACTCGCGCGGTCACTACAGTCGCCCGGAACTGCTCAGCCTCCTGATCGATCGCACGCCAAAGTCCCATGTGCTTGAGCGCAACGCGCATCCAGCGCTGGAATTCCTCGACTCGGGCGAACCGCTGGAAGAAGTCGGCTCGCGTCCGGTAATGGCAGCAATCTCATGACCTCACGCCGGCATCTGCTTCTCACTGGCGGCGCTTTCGTCGCCGCGCTCGGCCTCCCGAAAGCGGGGCTTGCAGACGCGACGGAGGTCGCCAGACCGCCAGCCCACCAACCCGCTCACAAAGGATCAAAGCTCATGACGACCGCGACAATGAAAGACGGCGCGAAGATCTACTTCAAAGACTGGGGCGCCGGTCCGGTCGTGACCTTCTCTCACGGATGGCCGCTCACCGCAGACGCCTGGGACGCCCAGATGCTGTTCCTGGCGAACCACGGCTACCGCGTTATCGCGCATGATCGACGCAGCCATGGCCGGTCGGATCAGACCTGGACCGGCAACGACATGGATACTTATGCCGACGATCTCGCCACCCTGCTTGAGACGCTCGACGTCAAGGGTGCGACGATGATCGGCCATTCGACCGGTGGCGGCGAGGTCGCGCGTTACGTTGGCCGCCACGGCACATCGCGCGTGTCGAAAGCAGTCCTGATTTCCGCGGTGCCTCCGCACATGGCGCAGACGCCGACGAACCCCAACAGTGCGCCGATGAGCGTGTTCGATGGTCTGCGCTCGAGCCTGGTTGCCGATCGGGCGGGGTTCTTCAAAGAACTGGCGATGCCGTTCTTTGGCTACAACCGTCCCAATGCGAAGGTTTCGCAGGGCCAGATCGACTCCTTCTGGCTTCAGGGCATGATGGGGAGCCTCCAAGGAGAGTATGATTGTATCAAGGCCTTCTCCGAGACCGATTTCACGGATGATCTCAGGAAGATGACGATCCCAACCCTGCTGCTGCAGGGTAATGACGATCAGGTCGTTCCAATCGACATCGCCTCCCGGCGTTCGGTGAAGATCCTGCCAAACGCGAACTTGAAGGAATATGCAGGTGCTCCACATGGCATGTGCGTCACCCACGCCGATCAAGTGAACGCAGACCTGCTGGCCTTCCTCAAAGGATGACGGGGGACGAAATCCTCCTGCCCGATCGACCAGCGGCAAAGCGGATACGTCGTGCGGCAAAGCATATTCATTCTGAGTGAGGCGAAAAATGAGCAAGGCACAACGCGAACTTCCGATTCTCGTGACCGGCGCGGCTGGACGGATCGGCTCGGTGGGTCGCACCGTGACGGAGCTGCTTCTCGCCCGTGGATTCCAGGTACGGGCGCAGGTTCGTGTGGACGACGAGCGGGCCGCAAGGTTGCGTGCGCTCGGTGCAGAAGTCGTGGTTGGCGATCTGCTCGATCTTATGGCGGTACATCGGGCGATCGAAGGGTGCGAACGTCTCTGCTTCGCAATGTCGGTCGCGCCGACCTATCTCGAAGCGGCTGTCAACGTCGCCGTCGTCGCGAAGCACCACGGCGTAAAGGCGTTCGTCAATCTCTCCCAGATGACCGTCAACGAGATGGACATCTTCAATACGACCCCCAGCCCACAGCAAAAGCAGCATTGGTTGGCGGAGCAGATATTATCCTGGTCCGGGCTGCCAGTGGTGGAAGTACGACCAACGGCCTTCATGGAAGGGTTGTTGCTTCAAACGGCGAAAACCGTCTCCTTGCAGGACAAAATCATGGCCCCCTTTGGAATGGGCAAGAACTCTCCATCGCTGCAGCCGATGTCGCTCGGGTGATCGCCGAGATACTGAGTGAGCCCGCCGAGCATATCGGCCAGACCTACCATCTGACCGGCCCGGTTTCGCAGGACATGGACGCGGTTGCACGCGAGTTCTCGGCCGCGCTTGGTCGCACGATCTCGTATGTCAACGTTCCACTTGAGGTCATGAAGGGGCAACTCGCCGCCTTCGGAATGCCGCAGCATGTCGTTGCGCACGTGGCGACCATGGCGGGGCTACATCAGGACAACCGGTACGATCGGTTCAGCAACGATGTCGAAAGGCTGACCGGCATACGTCCGATGAGCGTTCGGGAATTCGTGCAGAAGAACGCGCATACGTTCGCACCGGTCGCGCCTTCGAGCGCGGCTGAATAAACGCATCGTAGACACGGGTTCGCAAAGGAGCGTGGTTGCGGGCACACGCAACCACCGATACCGACATTCACTTCAAGTCACGATCTGACCAAGATGGCCCCTCGGGGGAGTTCCTCGCGTCCCGAACGCGATGTATCTGCAATCGACAATCACTTTTTCAGCGATTTGCTTACTCGTTCGAATGAGACGGAATCGTAATTTCGGTTCAGACGCGCATATCGCGCTGTAAAACAAAGAAAATCTGGCGCACCCGACACGATTCGAACGTGTGACCTTTGCCTTCGGAGGGCACAGCTCGATCTATTCCGCCAATCGCGGACCAGTTCCACCAATCGCAAGAATCGGGTGTTGCGTGCCCCCCACGACCACCGGCTATTGCGATATCGGCGCAGCGACCCGGAAGGGTCGCCTTCGCTTTTTTCGCGGCATTTCGCGAAGACCAGGTGTCACGCCTCCAGGATTTGACCTAGCCAGGGTTGGGACAAGAGGCGGCAGCTCCCGCGATTGTCGATTTCGCGATGCAGCGAACCTCCGCCAAAGTGCCAAGCGCTCACGCTACCATACTAAGGACAAACAGCGGTTCCTCGTGTCGGTGGTTGCGTATGATTCCCTCCCTGGGCACCAAAACTGCGCTTTTCCACGCTAGAGCACGATCTTCTACGATTGCGTTCGCTGGATGATCGGCGCGAAGGGCACTCGCGGATTTCTCTCCCTAGGGCTCGATAGATTTACCTACGCTCAAATCCCCGCCCCCGGAACCAGATCTCGTCATATTGAGCAGGTTTCTTGGTGCCTGCCTCGGTTCGCGCGTCAGAAGGACCGGCTAGTTGCGGACTGCGTACAGAGGCGTTCTGACCGTCAGTTGATAGGCGGGCTTCGGCACCCACATGATTTCGGCTGTGATGCCAAACAGCCGATTGTCGTTGTCGTCCATGCGATCGAGATCGAGCCGCACAATCGGTTGTGTGAAGGGCTGAATGGACGTGAGGGTCAGAAGCTGCGCGCCCTCGAAGGATTGCACGCCCACGCGGCCGGTAAATTTCCAATTGTTCGGCCATTGATAGTAGCCGCCGACATAGGCAATCGTGTTCGGGTTGATCCTTCCCAACGCATTGCCGACGTCGGTTCGCGTGTGTTGGAAGCCGCTGAGCAGGCCTCTGGTCTCATCGGAATCGAGCGCATAGTCAAATTCGAGAATGTTGTTGAAGGAGGTTGTACCCAGCGGGCCATTGGGAATCGACTGTGTGATGGTCGATTGCAGCGTCACCGTAGGAAAGGTCCCGCCGTTCTGCTGGTAAAGATCCGCCTGGAAGCCGATGTTCCAGCTTGTGATTTGAAAGGACGAAAAGCCGGCGCTTCCGAAGTTCGTCGAGCTGCCGGAGACGCCGGCATAGAGCGAGACGTTTTCGGTGACATCGACCGTCAGCGGTATTGAGGGATTTCGCTGATGGCAGGCCGACCGGAAATGCCACGCCGCCCGATGTCGCAAGCGTCTGCGTATTGAACAGCGTTGGATGTCCAAAGGCGAACGCGAGCGATCCTGCCGGGACCTGCGCGTAGATCGTTCTGAGGTCGAGATAGATCGCCGGCACCGAAGCATTGGCAACGCCATCATCATTTGCGGCAAAGGCCTTCGCAACCGGGACGATAAGGATTGCGCACAATGCAGCGCTCAAGATCGATCCGAGAGCCGGGAGCCCTGTGCTGTTACGTGACGGCGCGTTCAAGGCGATAACCTTCCCTAAAGCGCGATGAGATTAGGTTGAATCATCATCGCGCTTTAGCTCTTTGTTTGAGCATGATCTCCGCGCAAACGCGTTCCGCGTTTGTCGCGAGGGAAAACCGCTTCACACTTTTCCGGATCATGCTCTAGGCGCGATTGCCATTGGGTCGGGAGGCGGGCCGATCGATCGCAACTTGTCCGTTCCTCGACCTCTCCCGAAACTCCCGCGGGGTGCAGCCTGAGATCCGGCGGAAAGCGCGCGTGAAGTGGGCAGGGTCGGCATAGCCCGATGCGAATGCCACGTCGATGATCTTGATGTCAGTGTCGCCCAGGAGCTTGGCCGCATTGTTGAAGCGGGCCTGCTCAAGCAGGGCCGAATATGTCAGCCCAGCGAGTGAAAGCCTCCGTTGCAGACTCCTGGTGCTCACTCCCATCATCTCGGCCGCCTGCATTATCGTGAGGCCTCCTTGATCAAGGTAGGAGGGCAAGCTCAGCTTCAGTGCGCTGACGACGTCCTTGCCGAATGACTGCGGCTCGTGATCAGCCGGCGTCGGCCGAAAGTCATTTGCGGGATTTGCGAGACTGAGGAGCCCTACCGGCACTTCGATCCATGAGGCCTTTTGACCCGACATAAAGCGCGTGTTCGGCCAATGCGACTGGACCTCGGGGCTCGGCGCATAGAGCGCTTCAAACGCAATCACTCTTGGAGACCAACTCGCTCCGGCGAACTGACGGACGATGTGAAGGACGAATATGTTCTGAAGCCACTGGGATATCTCAAGATGGGAAATGCCCTCCGTTCCAATGAGCTTACTGCAAATCTTCAAACTCTCGCCGCTTGGCTCGAGCCATAGTTGGAGGATTGTATCTTCGCACGGTGCCCACCGGCATATTTGCTGCAGGGCAACCAATAGGGTTGGCGCATGGCGCACTCGCGCCCGCAGGGCTTCGCTCAAATGTTCGAACGAGAGTCGCTGGGCTGCGCGAAAGGCAATTTCTGACAGACCCTGCTTTTGCTGAGCTGCGGTCGCGAACCGAACGGCCGGCAGCAAAGGTACGTAATGATCCGCTTTTTCTTCAAAGGACGTCGGGAGTTGAAATTTGGCGAGAAGTGCTGCCGTCGGGCCGCCTATCTCAGAATGAAGTTCAGCGAATGGGATCAGAAACTGACAACGGGTCAATGGAATGACGGTCATTACTACCTGCCCAAGAAGTTTTGCCGCGATCGCAGCTTAGCAGGTCGGAACTCGTCTTGCGTTGTCTTTATCGGGCAGCCAGGTCCGACGATCTCGCTTGACGAAAGTTTTGGCGGCTGATGGCCAGATCGGTGCCCGAAGCTGCTTTATCCTGAAGCGTCGTTTCTCTCGCAGGAGCACGGGCTTCACGCCTCAAACCAACCGATGAGAGCTGTCCGATTGCCTTCGGCCCAGGCGGTCCGTGAAGTCATTGTCGCGTCGCTGCGACACGGTGACGCAACCCTTGATAGCACCGCTCGCGCCCTCAAGGTCAGCTCGCGCACGTTGCAGCGTCACCTTGGTCGCATGGGCACCAGCCACAGCGAAATGCTCGCGGAAGTTCGCTTGAACATCGCTTGCCGCTTGCTCGTGGACTCAAGCAAGCGACTGTCGGAAATCGCGAAATTCGTCGGCTACAGCAACGCCAGCAGCTTCAGCCGTACTTTCGTGCGTTTGATGAAAATCCAACCCATCACTTACCGGCAGCGGCAACTTGCCGATCGGCAGAGCCAAGCGAGCCATGGCAAGAAATCTCACGCCGCTGGGCCATGACAATTCCGATCATTGGCGCGAAATGGCAAGACGCGCGATCTGAATTGGCGCGAAATGCTTAGCGAAGCTGATTGCCGAGATTGCGCTGCCCAAAGGAATGTTGAACATGACCCTTCGCTCAGCTCTGTTGGTATTTTGTGTCGCCGGATTGATTGCCGTTCCCCATAAGGTGCTTTCCCAGTCCGCACCCGAGAGCAAACCACACGTACCGCTTGAGAAATCGATAGGCCAGGCAAAGCCTGAAGTCGTGCCGTCGCTCTTCGTCCTCAACTCGCGCGGGGCGAGCTTGAAGGACGGGAAGCTCGTGCTGACGGGGGTTTCACCGAATGCCATCGTGTTCGCCGATCGGCCCGTGAGGGCGGCTGGTCACGATCTCACATCGCGAATTGTTGAGGATTGGGGCAATGGCAGTGACAATTTCGCGAAAGACCCTCCAAATGCCACTGTGTCCGGGTTCAGGAAAGACGGATCGTCGGTAGCCGACGCCGTCGTCGTCCTGAAATCGCCGAAGCTCGACGGCGACAGGCTGACTTTCGATGTCGATCTGCTCGAAGGTGACCTTGCAGGAGCTGATGGACCGGCGTCGATCTTCATCGACATCATCGGTCGCCCGTTCACACCGCTGTCCTTTGCCGGCGTTGCGCGCCGCACCGCCTGGCGAGGGGCTTATTATCGCGGCGCTGCCGTCGCTGGTGCGGCCGCCCTTGGAGCTGCGGCAGCCTATCCCTATTACGCCCCGCGGTGCGGATTCTATCCGTATCCGCCTTGCTACTGAGCAACGCGACCGGCCACGTCGCAGCCTCCGGGCCGACTGATGCAGGTGGGCCGGATTTAAGCCGAACATACGAGCTCACAGGAGGGGATCATGGGACGAGCCGCTATGATCGCAGCATCGCTGATCATCGCCGGCATCCAGTCAGCGCATGGGCAGACCGACCTGAGCGCTTACGCCAATGCCGAAGGCTATCTGGATGTTCAGAAGCTGACATGCGCACAGCTCGCCGGAACGTGGCAGGGAGACGCCGATCTTCTCACTGCCTGGTACAGCGGCTGGTACAACGGCCTCGCGCGCAAGCATTATCTCGACATCAAGAAGTCCCGCGAGGCCGAACACGAAGTGATCCAGCACTGCAAGGCTCATCCTGACCAGCTCATCATCGAGGCGATCGCAGTGGTCTTCAAGGATATGAGAGCTGCGCTCGGGATCAGGATGCAGCCCTAACGGCGGATCCGATGCCTTTCATGGCAGACCGACAGTCGGAGCAGCCAGACGATCGTTTGAAGACCATTCGAATTGTACACAAGGAGAGAACAATGGAGATCACTCGTCGCAATCTTGCGCTTGGCGGAATGGGTCTGCTCACGGGAGCGGCGATAGGCCGGTCGGCCGTCGCCCAGGAGGGTTCTTTCCTGGGGATCGGTCAAGGCTTGGAGGATTTCTGGCTCGCGAGCGACGCCTACATATTTGGCTATCCGTTGGTGACGATGGAGATGACCCGCCGGGTCCTCACCAATGTTGCCGAACCCGTGGGAACGAAGGCGCCGATGGGGCAGATCATCAAGCTGCGGCAATATCCGGACGCCGCCTTCAGGGACGTCACGGCGCCGAACGCAGACACGCTCTATACGACTTCCTTTTTCGACGTCGGGAAAGAGCCGTGGGTCCTCAGCATTCCGGACATGAAGGGACGCTATTTCCTGATGCCGATGCTGGATGGCTGGACGACGGTGTTCCAGGTACCCGGCAAGCGCACCACCGGCACCGGCGCGCAGACCTACGCCATCACCGGACCCGGCTGGAAAGGCAAACTGCCGGACGGGGTGAAGGAATACAAATCGCAGACCAATATCGTGTGGCTGCTCGGCCGCATCTATTGCACCGGAACGCCGGAGGACTACGCAGCCGTCCACAAGCTGCAGGACGAGTGCAAGCTCGTTCCGCTCAGCGCTTACGGCAAGCCGTACACACCACCTCCGGGAAAGGTCGATCCGTCGATCGACATGAAGACGGCTGTCCGCGAACAGGTCAATCGCATGGACGCGGTGTCCTATTTCAAGCTGCTCTGCGAACTCATGAAAACCAACCCGCCATACGCGGCAGACGCGGCCCAGCTCGCCAAATTTGCCCGCATCGGCATCGTACCCGGACGCGACTTTGACGAGACCAAGCTGAAGGCGGACTTCCTGAAGCGTGTCCCCGAGGTGTCGTTCGACAGGATCATGCTTCAGTTCAAGGTCAACAAGGCCGTCAAGGACGAGAACGGCTTTGCGTTCACGACGAAAACCGGCATCTACGGGACCGACTATCTGATGCGGGCCCTGGTAACCGCGATCGGACTCGGCGCCAACCGCCCGCAGGATGCGGTCTATCCGACCTCGCAAAAGGATGCGGATGACCGCAAGTACAATGGTGCGAACAAGTACGTCATGCGGTTTCCCAAAGGCCACCTGCCTCCGGCCGAGGGATTCTGGTCGCTCACGATGTACGACAGCGGCTACTTCTTCGTGAACAATCCGCTCAACCGATATTCGATCAGTGCGCGGGAAAATCTGAAGGAAAATCCGGACGGCTCGACCGATCTCTACATTCAGAAGGACTCGCCCGGCAAAGACAAGGAATCCAACTGGCTTCCTGCGCCCGAGGGAGATTTCATACTCATGCTGCGCATGTATTGGCCGCAGGAAACCGATCCTTCGATCATCAACGGCACCTGGACGGTTCCGGCCGCCAAGAAGATCGGGGCCTGAGGGGATTGAACTGATGCCGGCCCACAAAGGGTCGGCATCAGTCAAAGTGAGCTTGCGCCGTCGAACGAACATTGTGCGGCAGAACGGATCGTTATGCGGTCGCTTAAAAGTGCGCGGGGTGTGAGATGGGCATTATTGTTCTTCGGAGAAACGGACACGCCACCAGGCGAGGTAAAACAAAGCGAGGAATCCGTTTCCCGTTCGGGGCCTCAGTCATGGCCACGGCAATGCTGACAATGTCAGTCTGGTCTGCAACCGTCCATGCCGACGAAGGCGGAGTTTCATATTGGCTTCCCGGCCGCTTCGGCAGCCTTGCAGCGACTCCTCAGGTCCCCGGCTGGTCGATGGCGGAGGTTTACTATCACACCAGCGTTAGTGCCTTCGGCAATGCCGCCGCCGCAAGGGAAATCCAGGTCGGCAGAATCCCTGCCGCAGTGAACGTCGATCTGAACCTGCATTTGAACGCACAGGCGGATCTCGTGCTGCTCAATCCCACTTACACGTTCGCAACGCCGGTGCTGGGCGCGCAACTCGCCATTGGCGTAACCGGACTGTTCGGGCGGTCGAGCGCAAATCTTGACGGCACGCTGACGGCGGCGGTCGGCCCGCTGGCGGCAACGCGCGCGGGAAGTTTTGGCGATTCGATCACGTCGGTCGGCGACCTCTACCCGCAGGCGACTCTCAAGTGGAACGCTGGCGTCCACAATTTCATGACCTATGTGACGGGCGATATTCCCGTTGGGGCGTACAGCCCGACCCGCCTCGCCAATCTCGGCATCGGGCACGCAGCCATCGACGGCGGCGGCGGCTATACCTACTTCAATCCGCAGACCGGCCGCGAGTTTTCTGCGGTCGCCGGCTTCACCTACAATTTCAAGGATCAGGATACGCAGTACCAGAACGGCATTGACTTCCATCTGGATTGGGGCGCATCCCAGTTTCTGTCCAAGCAGTTCTTCGTTGGCCTGGTGGGCTATGCCTATCAACAAGTCACCGATGACTTTGGCCAGCATCCTATCCTGGGTGGCTTCCGCTCCCGGGTGCTTGGCGTCGGTCCGCAGATCGGCTTTCTGTTTCCTGTCGGCGACATGCAGGGGTACTTGAACCTGAAAGGATATGGCGAATTTGCCGCGGAGAACCGCCCGGCCGGGTGGAATACGTGGCTGACGTTCTCGATTTCGCCGATGGCGCCAACGACCGTGGCGTCAACTCGCCGGCCAATCACGAAATAGTCAGGCGGTCACGGTAGCGACAGAGCCAATGTTGCCAGATACGCCATCGGTCAGTCAGCTCTCTCACGTTATTTCCCAAGCGGCCGCGCCCGCGTTTCTTCTTGGCGCATTGGCGGCCTTCATCGCGGTGCTGATATCCCGCCAGAACAGGATTATCGACAGATCAATCTACCTGAACCAAATTTCTGATGAGGATCAGGTGAGATGCCGGCTCAAATCAGACTTGCCGCGTCTAGTTCGGCGCGCCGCCATGATCAATCGCGCGATCTTCTGGTCCATCATCGGAAGCATCTCGATCAGCGTCGTAATAGTCGTCGGCTTCGTGAGCGCGTTCTTTCAGATCCAGCACGAGCGAGGCGTCGCCATTCTCTTCATTGTTTCGGTAGCGGCTTTCATCGTGTCATTGGTGGATTTCGCGCGAGAGGTCCGAATTGCTCTGAGCGAGCATGACCATTACGGCTGAGTTCGTCCTGGTCGTTGTCCAGGACCTTAAGCAAACATCAATTCTGACAGTGTCGGCGGCCTTGGGTGGGGTTCCGGGATTGTGAGTCTTGCAATGCAGCGAATTTGCTTCGCGCTCATGCTACTATGCAAAGGACAAGCAGCGGTTCGTCCTGTTGGTGGTTGCGCGTGATTCCCTCCCTGGGCACCAAAACTACGCTTTTGTGCACCAGACAACGATTTTGTGCGATTTCTTACGCCTGATGGTAGCCCCCAACATTGTCGGCATGATCGGCATCTACGGCAACGACTGATTGCTGCGCGTGCCTAAGCCGGCTTGCCGAAAACTAGCGGCGATGAAGTGGGTAACCTTGGGCTCGGCCGCAGCGCCATACTCGCGGATCGCGTCCTGAACGACCTTGTCGGTGTTGGTCACGCGCTGGTGTTGCCGGAGGTGCTCGAGCCATGAAGCGACCATGAACGTCTCCAGAAAGCGCCCGCTCTCGGCGGCATCCTCGAAAACGTCCCAGGAATAAGCGCCGTCGCTTCGCCTCTGTCGACCCAATTCCGTGACGGCGGCGAGGAACGCGTCGCGCTTTTCCGGAGCGATGAAATACTCGACCGTGATCAATACCGGACCACGATCTGCATCGGCGTCAATGGCCAAGATCGGGGCCGGCCAATGCATGGAAGGTGCAAGATCAACTCCGGCACCGGTTTGAAGCTTCCAACGCCAGGTCAGCGCGATCCCCGCGAGGGCACCCGCGGCGGCGAGGAAATGTGCCGCAGGCAAGCCGAGTCCAGAGGCAAGCTGTCCCCAAAGTACGCTGCCGGCGGTCATCGCTCCGAAGAACGCGGTCACGAAAATAGCCAATCCGCGGCCCCGCACCCAATCCGGCAGCGAGACCTGAACTGAGACGTTGATCGTCGCGAGGACGGCGATCCATGAGACGCCTGCGATCAGGCAGGCCGCAAGTCCGATCTCCGGGTAACGCGCGATGCCCAGGAGGATCAGGCTGAGCGCCGTGCCGACGGTGCCGGCCGCAACGAGCCCGTTGGGTCCGAAGGTGGACTTCATCCAAGGCAGCATGAACGCACCGATGACTGCGCCGACGCCGATCGCGCCGAGCAAGATGCCGTAGAGCGCCGGACCGCCCGCGATCTGATTGCGCGCGACGAGTGGGAGCAGGGCCCAATAGGCGCTCGCGAAGAAGAAGAACGTCGCCGCCCTAACGAGGGTCGCACGGAGCTTGGGATTGAATCGCGCATGGCGGAAGCCGACCACCATGGCGCCGGCGAGACGCTCCGGCGGCAGCGCGTTGCCTTGCGAGGATGCGAGGCGCCACCAAAGGAGTGCTCCGATCACGGCGAAATTGCTCAGCGCGTTGATCCAGAAGGGTGCCGCGATGCCCAATCCGCCGATGACGGCGCCACCCAGCGCCGGCCCGATAGCTCTGCTGATGTTGACGCCTACGCCGTTGCTGGCGACGGCCGCGGCCAAGTCCTGTCTCGGGACAAGCTGCGGGACAACCGACTGCCATGCGGGCGCGGTGAATGCAGCGCCGGCGCCGAGTAGAAATGTGAACAGCAGAAGGATGGGTGGAGTGACGAGGTTGAGTCCGACGAGCGCCGCGCTCGCTGCCGCGATGATTGTAAGGACGATTTCACAACCAATCAGAAAACGGCGTTTGTCGACGGTGTCTGCCAGCGCGCCGGCCGGCAGCGCGAACAGGAACATCGGAAGGCTGCTCGCGACTTGAACCAACGAGACGGTGAGCGGGTTGGCATCGAGGCTGGTCATCAGCCATCCTGACGCCGCGTTGTACATCCAGGTGCCGACGTTGGCGACGACGGTTGCGATCCAGATGACCGTGAACGTGGTATGCCGAAACGCGATCCACGGGGAAGCGTTGCGCACTGCGGATGGATCCGGCTTTTCGTTGAATAGGGGCATCGAAATTCACTCAATCGATCGAACTCTGCCCGCAAAAGGCCAGCGTCGCTAGACCAACATGCTCGCGAATCCGAGCGTCGCGTCAGTCATTCGTTGGTTTCAATACGGTGGTGTAGTTTGCGGGTAACCACTCGAACCGGCCGTCGACCGAGCGGATATGCCCGATTCCCGGAAAGGCGATGTGAGCCGCCGCGATCCACGTCGAAGTCCGCGCGGCCTGAGCGAAGATCGCTGTGCGTTCCGCCTCTGCTGCGAGCGGATTGCTGTCGTAGGTCACGGTGACGGCAGGGTCGGGAAACTGGATCGGAGCGACATGAACGAGGTCGCCCCACACCAAAAGTGTCTTTCCTTCACTCGAGACTTCGTAGGACGTGTGGCCTGGAGTGTGTCCGGGAGTAGGAATTGCACGAATCCCCGGTGAAAGTTCCTGGCCTTCCGAGAAGGGCTTCAGCCGGCCGGAGTCTCCGTAGGGCTTCAACGAGGCGCGATCGCCTTCGAACATCGGCTTGAGGAATTTGGGCGCTTCGCTCTCGTTCTTGGCGTCGAGCCAGTAGTCGAGGTCCTTCTGGTTGACCCTGATGGTCGCGTTGGGAAAGACAGGCTTTCCCTGTGGGGCGATGCCGCCGACGTGATCTGCGTGAAGGTGCGTCAGATAGATCTCGTCGATCTGCTCCGGTTCATATCCGGACGCACGAAGATTTCCCAATAGGTGTCCGCAGCACGAGCCGTAGAGACTGCCGGCGCCACTGTCGATCAGAATGAGCCTATCGCCCGTGTTGACGAGGAAAGCATTGATCGAGCCCTCCACGGGAGCGGCGAGGTCCCACGCCGCGAGAAGAGCGTCCGCTTTGCCGGGATGACCTTCCGCGAGCTTGATGGCCTTCCGGTCTCCGCCTGCTGTCGTTTCGTTCCTCGTCATCACGTCGTGGACGGGAAAGGGATGGGTGCCGTCGAGCAAAGCCGTTATCTCGACGCGGCCAAGCATGATGCGGTAGAAGCCCGGCGCCTGGGTGCGGACCTGCGGAGCGCCGGCATGCGCCGGCTCATGAGACAACAGGGATACCAACGCCAACAGCGCGGCAGTGCAGATCCGCTTCATCCTCGTCTCCTCATCTCGAGCCTCGGCGCAATCGCGGGCATGACGCAGTGCGGTTGACGATCTCACCCGCTCCAGCCCTTCAGAAAATCGAGAAGAAGCTTGTTGACCGCTTCCGGCTGTTCTTCCTGCGGAAGATGGCCGCAACGTTCAATCGCGGCCACCGAGAGGTTTTCAGCCATCTCGCTCCAGACCGCCTTCATGTCGAAGAGACGGCCGACGGCGCCGAAATCTTCACCCCAAAGGGAAAGCACGGGGCATTTGACCTTCTTGTCGGCGTCCTCGATGTCCTGAGCGACGTCTTCTGCGCTCGCGCGATAGTCGGACATCGCGCCCCGCACGGCGCCTGGCGCGCTATAGGACTTCACGTAGGTCTCGAACGCCTCGCCGGAGATCGTCATCGGATCGTGGCACCAGTCCGAAAAGAAGTGGCGAAGCCAGATGTATTCGCGTCCTGCGATCAAGGCCTCCGGCAGGTCGGCGATCTGGTGGAACATGAAGAACCAGTATTCGCGAGCGATCTTCGCGTTCATCTCGCGCGCCACGATGCGGGTCGGAACGTTGTCCATGACGACCAGGCGATCGACCAGATCAGGGTGATCCTTGACGAGGCGGGTCGCGACCCGCGCGCCGCGATCGTGCCCGACCAGTGCCACGCGGCCCACGCCGAGCGTCTTCAGGAGCTCGACGATGTCGTTGGCCATCGTTCTCTTGTCGTAGCCTTCCGACGGCTTGTCGGTCTCGCCGTATCCGCGAAGATCCGGAGCTATCACCCGATAGTAGGGGGCGAGCGCCGGAATCTGAAAGCGCCAGGCGAAGCTGGTCTCGGGGAAGCCGTGTAGCAGGATGACCGGTGGGCCGGCCCCGGCCTCGAGGTAAAATTGTCTGATGCCGTTAGCCCGGCACGTCGTCCGATGAATGGTGGTCACCGATTTGATGCCCGGGTGCAAGGTTTCAGGCCGCCATTCTTCGTCAAGTCGGTCGAGACTGATTGCAGGTTTTGACGGCGCTTTGTACGATTGCGTCGCTGCGGCTGCGTGAACGCCCGGTTTGGTACCGAATTTTACCCTGGCGGCGGTTCCGATATCGGGAGAAAGTCCAAGACGCGTGGCGATGTTAGGGGTTGTCTGTTCGAAACGACGAGTGACCGGAGGGAGAACGAGGACCCGTGGGGTGGATATGGTAGCCCAGACGGGAGGCCTCGGGACCGAGGATTAGGCAGCAACTGCGTGAACGCACGGGGACTTCATCACGTCACAGCAATCATCGGCGACGTACAGCGCGCTGCGGACTTCTACGCGGGTGTGCTGGGGCTCAGGCGGATCAAAAAGACCGTCTGCTATGACGACCCCGGCAGTTACCATGTGTACTATGGCGACGACGTCGGCAATCCGGGCTCCGTGATAAGCACGCTCGCCTGGAATTGCGTGACGCCGGGGATGACCGGCGTCGGCGAGGTCGTGCAGACTGCCTTCCGGGTTGCCCCGGATTCACTCGATATGTGGGTGAATCGGCTCAGTTCCTCGGGAATCCCCAATCGATTGGAATTGTCGCCCTTCGGAGAGCGCATGCTCTGCTTTGCCGATCCAGATGGCACAGTGCTTTCGCTGGTCGAGACGTGGGAGAAGCAACCCGCCAGCACCGGCCCGAACTTCACGGCTGATCGTGCGCTGCGCGGTCTTCATGGTGTCACGCTGAATGTCCGCGAGGAGGATGAGACCATCGACATCCTTCAGAAGGTTTTCGATTTCCAACTTGTCTCTCAGAGAAACGGGGCCATGCGCTTCGTGGCTCATGACGGCCCGGGCGGAACGATCACCTTGCGCATGATCGGAAAGTCGTCGCGGGGGCGCCTCGGCGGTGGCACCATCCGGCACGTCGCCTTTCGATCCAGGAATTTCGACGATCGTTCGGAGATGGTCGAGAAACTTCAATCGGCGTACGGCATCGTGGTGAGTGATCCCATCGAGCGAACTTACCTGAACGCGGTAGGCTTTCGCGCGCCTTGTGGGGTGCTTTTCGAGATCGCGACCGACGGCCCTGGATTCGCAGTCGACGAGGCGCCGGAGCGGCTGGGCCAGCAACTTCAGCTTCCGGCCTTTCTCGAAGAACGCCGTGCCGAACTGGCGACGATCCTGCCACCGCTCGCTTGAACTGACTGCCGATCATCGTGGATCCGGCCTTCCATGAAATCGGTCAGTCGTGGGCACATGAATTCGAGAAATGCTCTCACGCGAAACGGCAGCCGGGGTCCACCGTGATAAAGCGCGTGTATTTGTTCTTCATCACCCGCCGTGCCCTCGAGCACTTCGACCAGCCGGCCGGCCGAAATATCGTCACGAACGTGATAGTCGGCGAGCCTCGCCAGGCCGATGCCCGCGATTGCCATTCGTCGCAGGCTCTGAGCGTTATTCGCAAGTAGCGAGCCGCTGATCGCCCGATCGACGATTCGTCCGCTCTCCTTCAAAGGCCAAACCGGAGCAGAGCGCCGGAAATTGAATCCTAGGCAGTTGTGACGTGAGAGATCGTCGACTGTCTCGGGCTTGCCCAGGCGATCTATGTAGTCTGGAGACGCGACGATCCTTCGCTTGATGACCCCGATGCGTCGGGCGACCATCGCGGAGGCCTGCAAGGGGCCGACCCGGAAGGCGACATCGGTCCGGTCGAGATACATATCGACGATTTCGTCGGAAAGTGAGATGTCGACCACGATCGCGGGGTGAGCTTTCCAAAAGGCGGGGAGCAGGGGCTCTAGGCCAAGAACGCCGAAGGCAACCGTGGTATTGACCCGGACCGTTCCGCCCGCCGTCGCTGCCCCGCGCGAAATGTCGCGTTCAATGCTATCGAGCTCGGCCAGCAGTGCAACGCTCTTATCCTGATAGGTCCGTCCCTCGGACGTGAGCGACAGCCGCCGCGTCGAACGCTCGAACAGTCTGACGCCCAGCCTGGCTTCAATCCTTCCGATCAGCTTGCTGACGGTGGACGGCGTCATCAACAGCCGACGCGCCGCCTCCGAATAGCTCCCGGCTTCCGCCACCCGAAGGAAAACCTGCATTTCGCCTACGCGATTGTCCATCGTGTGTCCGTCTATGAAACCGTTTCACAGATAAATTGGACTCTAAGCGGATTATCAAGTCCTCCAAATGTCACCTATCGTGTGTCATCGTTTCCTTTTGCAATCCGGCGTTTCGAAGCGGCCAGTGGCTGTCCGATCGATGACTTGAACGAAAACGACGATCGCACTATGAGAAAAACTGGTGCGGTGGACGTGATCGGCGCCTGGTCCTTCGGATTGGCTGAGGTGGCATATCCAACGGTGGATAGCTTTGAACACCCCGATGATGGAACTGTCTGATAGTGCGGTAGGCGGCTTCTATGGTCGTCGCCTGAGCCAGCACCTGGGAATGGAAGGTGACTGCCTTCTACGGATCAACCGCGAAGGACGGTTGGCACTCGCGATGACCCGGCTGACCTGCTCCCGGTTCGTTCGGGAGCGGACCGCGGCCATTCCTTCCGAGCCGGCCTTCAGTATCCTGCACCAGCTCGGCGATCTCGAACGGCATTCCTGTTGGCTCGCGGGACGGCCGAGGTATTCGGGAGCTTTCGGTGCGGGGACCGTCAGCGTGACCAATCTGATGGACAATCCCCAGTGCGAGTTCAAAGGTCCGTTCGATGCGGTCCAATATTACGTGCCGCGGATTGCTCTGGACGAGTTCGCGCGCGAGCACGGGGCCAAGCCGATCTCGACGCTCAAATGGAGCAGGGATCAGCGTGATCCCTTCCTGTCGACGCTGTCCAGCGTTCTGCTCAGCGCGGTGGAGCAGGATCCGACGACCAATCAACTCTTCATCGACCAGATCGGCTTGAGCCTGCTCGCCCATTTCGCGCAGACCTATGGCGGCATGCGCCCGAGCGAGAGGGTTTCAAGTGGAGGCCTTGCCCCTTGGCAGGAGCGCCGCGCCAAGGAGATCATGCGGACACGGCTTGCCAGCAATCTCACGATCGCTGACGTTGCCGCGGAGTGCAAATTGACGCCCAGCCACTTCGCAAGATCATTCCGGCGCAGCACCGGGGTCGCTCCACACGAATTCCTCTCGCAGCTCCGGATCGATGAGGCCAAGCGCCTCATGTTGACCACGAAGCTGCCGCTGGCGGACATCGCGCTCATCTGCGGCTTTGGCGACCAGAGCTACTTCACCAGGGTGTTCTCCCGCAATGTCGGGACGAGCCCCGGAGCTTGGCGAAGGGCGCGATCCGAAGGCTGACACGCGAGCATGCTCATGTCTCAAGCCGGTCGGATCATGTCGCGAGCGTAAGCCAAGCCGATCCCGTATCCCCCTGCATGAGACTCTATTATGGCGCGTGCGCCATCGTAGGTTTCATGCCTTGTCCAATCGCGCTGCATCTCGAGCAGGACCTGGATCCAGGACGCCGGGCGAGCGCCGGCGGCCTGCATCCGGCCGAGGGCCAACTCGTGGCTTGCTGTCGTAAGCGCTCCACAGGCGTCGCCGACCACGTAGACTTCCAGGCCGGCCGACAGTGCCGAAAGCACGGCGAACGTTACGCATGCCTCGGTAAGCAGGCCTGAGACGATCAAACGGCTCCGACCGGTGGCAGGACGGCCTCGCGCGCCTTGTCGTCCTCCCACACGTTCATGCTGCGCCGGTCGATCGGCTCAATGCCGGGCAACGCCGACTTGATCGCCGGCATCAGCGGCCCGCTGTATACCTTCGTCGCCGAAGTCGATGCGACGACCGGCAGGCCGAACACCGTTGCGGTCTTCGCGAGCGCAACAACATTGTTCAAGAGAACCTGCCGGTCAATCGAACCCACTCCGAAGGCCAAACCGGCTTGTTGGTCGACCAAAAGCAGGGCGCAGTCCTTGGGCTCGAGCAGATGAAGAGGATTCGCGGCCATCGACTTTCTCCTGCTAGGCTTTCAGGAACGCGAGGAGGTCCGCATTGACCTGATCGGCATGTGTCGTCGCCGTCGCGTGCGGAGCGCCCGGATAGGTCTTCAGTTTGGCCCCCTGGATCATCTCGGCTGCCAGCTTGCCCGTATAAGGGAGCGGCACGACCTGGTCGTCCTCGCCATGGATCACCAGAGTGGGCACGTTGATCTTGGCCATGTCAGGCCGGAAGTCGGTTTCCGAGAACGCGGTCACGCAATCGATCGTCGCCTTGACCGACGCCTGAAGGGCGATCTGAAGCGTCTGCTTGAATATGCCTTGCGACACCTTCATTCCGTGGTTCGTGCCGTAGAAGAGCGGGCTAAAGTCATCCAGGAACTGCGGGCGGTCCTTGATCAGGCCGGCCTTGATGCCGTCGAACACCGACTTGTCGACGCCGTCGTGGTCCGCGGTCTTGACGAACAGCGGGGTCACGGCGCTGAGCAGGACAAATTTCGACACCCGCGACGTTCCATGGCGCGCCACGTAGCGGGCGATGTCTCCGCCTCCCATGGAGAATCCAACGAGCGTCACATCCTTCAGGTCGAGATGATTGACGAGGTCGGCGATGTCGTCGGCGAAGGTGTCGTAGTCATAGCCGGTCCAGGGCTGGCTCGACCGGCCGAAGCCCCTGCGGTCGAACGCCACGGTTCGGTAACCGTGCTCGGCGAAGAAAGGCATCTGCGCGTCCCACATGTCCGCGCTGAGCGGCCAGCCATGGCTGAACAGGATCGGCTTTCCGCTTCCCCAATCCTTGTAATAAAGCTCGGTACCGTCCCGCAATCTGAGAAGAGGCATCGTTCGATCCTGTGACGTTATGAGGACCGCGACGTCATTTGGCACGATCGCCCGGCCCTCCTGCGCGCAAGGTCGCGGACGGAGCGCGGATTGGCTTGGATGATCTGCGCGCCCTTTGGACATGCTGGCGGTCTCAGGCCAAGGCCGCCGACGGGCGGTCGGCAATCTGTCGCAGCTGGACGAGTCATCGGGCCGGAGTCCAAGCCGCGACGAAATCGTCCAAGCGTTGGCCGGCGTTCGGGGGGCACGATGCAGCCGCTTGCACCGTCCCTTTCGCTCGATCGCCGATGCCGATCGCAGGAGAACTTCTCGATGTCGAAACTCGATATGCTCACCCCCGACAACAGCGCGATCGCTCTGATCGACTATCAGCCGGCGATGTTCCAGGGTGTTCAATCGCACGACCGCTTGGTCACGGTTAACAACGTTCAGATCCTCGCAAAGGCCGCCAAACTTTTCAAAATCCCGACCGTACTGACGACGGTGGCCAGGGATTCGTTCTCGGGCCCCTTCATGCCGGAGGTCACCTCGCTGTTTCCGAAACATGACGTGATCGACCGCACGTCGATGAACTCCTGGCTCGACGCAAACTTCCGCAAGGCGGTGGCTGCCACCGGTCGCAAGAAATTCGTGCTGGCCGGCCTCTGGACCGAGGCGTGCGTGATCTTTCCGACGCTGGACATGCTGAAGGAGGGTTACGAGATCTACATTGCCGCCGATGCTTGCGGCGACCTCTCGCTCGAAGCCCACAACCGCGCAATGGAGCGCGCCATCCAGGCAGGAGCGGTTCCGATCACTTCTTCGCAGTATGCCTACGAGCTTCAGCAGGACTGGGCGCGCAGCGAGACCTACGAGGGAATGATGGACATTCAGCGCGCGCATTCACCCTACGGAATCCAGATCCGCTTTTCGAAGTGGGCGCTGGGAGAGCACGCCTCCGAAGGCGGCGCGAAAGCCGGCTAGACCTCCTCAAATAGCGGATAGCCGAGATGAAAATCTATGCGTTGTCGCTCGGCGCCGGCCTATTGGTCGGCGTCATCTACAGCCTGCTCAATGTGCGTTCGCCGGCGCCCCCGCTGGTTGCCCTGGTCGGGCTTCTCGGCATTCTCGCCGGCGAGCAGATCGTTCCCGTTGCTCGCCAGTTGCTGGCCGGGCAGGGGCTTGCATCCGCGTGGCAGCAGGCAAAGTGCGCTCCGCACATGTTCGGGATGCTGCCCGGACGTCAAAGCGACCAATCACGAAACGCCGCTGCGTTGGAAGAAGGCCTGGAGAAACACTCATGAGCATGGCACCGGACGTCATCCTGCATCGCGGTCTGTTCACGACGCTCGATCGATCGAATCCGACCGCTTCGGCTGTCGCTATCGCCGACGGCAGGTTCGTGGCCGTCGGACACGACCATGAGGTGATGAAGCTCGCCGGGCCTGCCACGAAAGTCGTCGATCTCAAGGGACATCGCGTGCTTCCCGGCTTGATCGACAACCACCTTCACATCATCCGCGGCGGCCTGAATTTCAACATGGAGCTCCGGTGGGACGGGGTGCGCTCGCTGGCCGACGCGATGGACATGTTGAAGCGGCAGGTTGCGGTCACCCCGCCGCCACAGTGGGTGAGGGTGGTCGGCGGGTTTACCGAACATCAGTTCGCGGAGAAGCGGCTTCCGACGATCGACGAACTCAACGCCATCGCGCCCGACACGCCGGTCTTCCTGCTGCATCTCTACGACCGTGCCATCCTGAACGGTGCGGCGCTGCGTGCCGTTGGCTATGCGAAGGATACGCCTGAGCCGCCGGGCGGCGAGATCCTGCGCGATGCGAAGGGTAACCCGACGGGTTTGTTGCTGGCCAAGCCCAATGCCAACATCCTGTACGCGACGCTCGCCAAAGGACCCAAGCTGCCATTCGACTATCAGGTCAACTCGACTCGTCACTTCATGCGGGAATTGAACCGGTTGGGCGTGACCGGGGCGATCGATGCTGGTGGCGGATTCCAGAATTACCCAGAGGACTACGCGGTCATCCAGAAGCTTAGCGACGAGGGTCTTCTGACGATCCGGCTCGCGTACAATCTCTTCACCCAGAAGCCGAAAGGCGAGAAGGAGGACTTCCTCAACTGGACGAAGACCTCCAAGTACAAGCAGGGCGACGACTATTTTCGCCACAATGGTGCCGGCGAGATGCTGGTGTTCTCCGCAGCCGACTTCGAGGATTTCCGCGTCGCGCGTCCGGACATGCCTCCGGAGATGGAAGGCGAGCTCGAGGAGGTCGTTCGCGTCCTTGTCCAGAACAAGTGGCCGTGGCGGCTCCATGCGACCTACGATGAGACGATCTCGCGGGCGCTCGACGTGTTCGAGCGGGTCGACCAGGACATGCCCCTGGACGGCCTTCACTGGTTCTTCGACCATGCCGAGACGATTTCCGACCAATCGATCGACCGCATCGCGGCGCTCGGTGGCGGCATCGCCGTACAGCATCGCATGGCCTACCAGGGCGAATACTTCGTCGAACGATACGGGGCGGGCGCAGCCGAGGCGACGCCGCCGGTCAAGAAGATCATCGACAAGGGCGTCAAGATATCGGCCGGCACCGACGCGACTCGCGTAGCTTCCTACAACCCGTGGGTCTCGCTATCCTGGCTTGTCACGGGCCGCACCGTGGGCGGACTGCGGATCACACCGCAGCGCAATTGCCTGGATCGCGAGACGGCGCTGCGCATGTGGACCGAGAACGTGACGTGGTTCTCGAACGAGGAGGGCAACAAGGGCCGGATCCAGGTGGGCCAGCTGGCCGATCTTATCGTGCCAGATCGCGATTACTTTTCCTGCAGCGAGGCCGAGATCGCGGATACGACGTCTCTGCTGACCATGGTCGGCGGGAGGATCGTGTTCGGAGCAGGCGACTTCTCCAGGCTAGAGGCGGTCACGCCGCCGCCGGCGATGCCGGACTGGTCGCCCGTTCGCCGCTTCGGCGGCTATGCGGCTTGGGCGGACGAGAAGGAGAAGACGAAGCAAGGCGACCTCGCGATGAAGGCCATGCAGATGTGCGGCTGCGCAAACTCCTGCGGAGTGCATGGACACGATCACGCCGCGGCGTGGTCCAGCCGGTTGCCCGTCTCCGATTTGAGGAGTTTCTGGGGCGCGCTCGGCTGTGCCTGCTGGGCGGTCTGACATGGCGTCCGGGGGCTCGCCGAACTTGATCTCCACGATCCTTCGTTGGCCACTCCTGTGGCATGCGGCCAGGCTCGCCCTGGTGTCGGCCTACTTGCTTGGCGGCTTGACCAAACTGCTCGACTTCGCGAGTGCCGCGGCCGAGCAGGAACATTTCGGTCTGCATCCGGGGTGGCTGTGGGCCGCGACTGCCATTGTGGTGGAACTCGGTGGTTCTCTGCTCGTCGTCATCAACCGCTTCGTGTGGCTCGGTGCCGGCGGGCTCGGCGTGCTGACGTTCGTTGCGATGATCACCGCCAACGCGTTCTGGACAATGGTTGGCCATGAGAGATTCATGGCCGCGAATGCCTTCTTCGAACATCTCGGGTTGATCTCGGGCCTCATCATCGTATCGATCGTTGCCGACCGGGCTTCTTCCGGCTCGAGCCGAGCTGCGCGATCTCAGGCCTTTCAAGGAGTATCGGAATGAAATCAACAAGGATCCTCGCTCTTTTGGCGTTTTCCGCGGCTATCGCGACGGCTGCGCCGGTCACCGGAAAGGAAGTGACGAAGTCCAAGGAGACGGTGGTTGCCGTCGCCCCTCAATACGATACGACCCACGTCTATGTAGCGCCCGAGGACGTGGACAAGTTCGTGACCAGCTTCCTGGCGACCTTCGGCGGCAAGAGCACCAAGCAGGTGGTGGCGACCGTCACGCCTACGCCAAGCAGCACGACGTCGCAACTGCTTCAAACACCTGTTGGCACGGTATCCCTGTTCGGCTTCAAGACACCGATCCCGTATCCATTCGGCGCGGAGCGGAACGGCTACCTCGTCAACGACATGGACGAGGCAATCAAGGCGGCCCGCGCGGCGGGCGCCGACGTGATCGTTTCCACTTTCCCCGATCCCATCGGGCGGGATGCCGTGATTCAGTGGCCTGGCGGCGTCAATCTCCAGATCTACTGGCACACGACGAAACCCGCCTATGCCGCGTTCGAGCGGATTCCGGAGAACCGCGTCTACGTCTCACCCGACCGGGTGGCCGCGTTCACCAAGAGCTTCGTTGCATTTTCCCGTGGCAAGATCATCTCCGACGACGCGAGAGCGCCGGGCGCCGAGATCGGTAGGTCGGACGCTACCTACAGGCGCATCCGAATCGAGTCCGGGTTCGGAAAGATGGTCGTACTGGTCACGGACGGTCATCTGCCCTATCCCTACGGACGGGAGACGACGGGCTACGAAGTGGCAGACCTCGCAGCCACTCTCGCCAAGGCCAAGGAGGCCGGGGCGACGGTGCTCGTCGAACCTTATATGTCGGACGGCCGTTCCATCGCGTTCGTCATGTTTCCGGGCGGCTACGTCGCCGAAATCCACTCGCTCGCGCCGAAGAGTGCCGCCCGAGCCGGTGGTAAATAAGGGCGACGACGGTCGATGTCGGATCTGGCTGGTCTGTGGAGTTTTGGGATCGTCCTCGCGCTTGCCACGCTAGGCGCCGGTATCGACCACGCGCTGGCGGACGATGGGGACACCACGCTCCCCAAACGGCCCGCGATTCAGGCGAACCGCTGGGCGGAGGATTGGTCGGTTCTCGCCGATCCCAGGCTCCGTACGGAGCCGTTCGACGGCCTCAAATACATTCCGCTTTGGGCCACCGATCCGAAGAGCTACATTTCGCTGGGAGCCACGTTGCGCGAGCGTTTCGAAAGCAATGGCGCCGCGGGCTTCGGTACGGGCAGCACGCCTTCGGACAGCTACTTCCTGCAGCGGCTGCAGGTTCATGCCGATATCCACTTCAATGAAAACTGGCGAGCGTTCGTTCAGTTGGAGGATGACCGAGCGTTCCATAAGTTCAACGTCACATCAGTCGATCAGGACAGGCTCGACCTTCGCCTTGCATTCATCGAGTACGTCGACAAGTTTGGCGACGGGACTCTCAAAGCTCGGGTGGGCCGGCAGGACTTCGCGTTCGATCTGCAGCGTTTCGTGTCATCGCGAGATGGACCGAACGTTCGGCAGTCGTTCGATGCGCTTTGGGCCGATTGGGAGACTGGCCTTTGGCGTTTCATCGGTTTCGTCAGCCATCCGGTGCAGTATTTCGATGGGCGTCCGTTCGACGATACGTCGAACGACAACTTCCGATTCAGCACGCTCAGGGTCGAGCGCAAAGTGCTCGGCGACGACGAGCTATCCGGTTACTATTCGCTCTACGAACGAAGCAACGCCAAGTACCTCGACGCCTTCGGTGAGGAGCACCGACACGTCTTCGATGCACGGTTCGCTGGCAAGGCTCAGCAGTTCGATTGGGACCTGGAGGCCATGGGCCAGGTGGGCCAGGTGGGCACCAAGGACATTCGTGCCTGGGCCGTCGGCGCGCGAACGGGCTACACGCTGGCGAGCGTGCCATGGCAGCCTCGCCTGGGACTCCAGTTCGACGCCGCCTCCGGAGACCATCATCCCGCGGACGGAACGCTGGGCACGTTCAACCCGCTCTTCCCGAACGGCTACTACTTCACGCTCGCCGGTTACACGGGATACGTGAACCTGGTGCATCTCAAACCTTCCATCACCATCAGCCCGGCGGACCGGCTGAAGGTGATGGGAGCGATTGGCCTGCAATGGCGCGAGACGACGGCCGACGCGATCTACGTCCAGCCCAATGTGCCGATCGCGGGGACCGCCGGCAAGGGCAGCAATTGGACGGGGGCATACGGCCAGCTCCGGGTCGATTACGCCTTCAACGACCATCTGACGGGAGCTATCGAAGCGGTGCATTTCGATGTCGGTGACACGATTATCCGTGCTGGCGGACACACCAGCAACTATGTCGGCGTCCAACTCCAGTACGGCTGGTGACATGTCGCGGCACATGCTCCTACTTCCGCTGCTGATGAGCCTGAATGCGGGATTCGTCGACACCGCGGGATATCTCGCGCTGCAGGGCTTGTTCACCGCGCACGTCACCGGAAACTTCGTGACCTTCGGCGCGGCCATGGTGCTCGGGACTTCCGGAGCCCTTGCGAAGCTATTGGCGCTGCCGGTCTTCTGCTTGGTCGTGATCAGTACCCGGCTGTTCAGCTTCTTTCTACCCGCGATCGGTTTACCGATCTTCCGCTCGATGCTCGCCCTCAAGGTGCTGCTGCTTGCGATCGGCGCGGTCTGCGCCGTCCGGTTTGGACCGTTCGTCCAAGGCGATAGCTGGCAGGCGATCTGCACTGGGATGATCCTGGTAGCTGCGATGGCCATTCAGAACGCCGCGCATCGCATCCACATGGGGACGGAGCCCCCGAGCACTCTCATGACGGGTACCACCACCCAAATCATGATCGACGTCGCTGACGTTCTGAGGGGAGCGCCGGTGCCGGTATTGACCGTCGCCAAACCGCGTCTCGGGAAGATGGCAGCGAACGTGACGGTGTTTGCGCTGGGGTGCGCCGCCGGAGCGGTTCTCTACGCGAAGCTCGGGACGTGGTGTTTTGTCATCCCTCCGTTGGTCGCGTTGCCAGCCATCTTCCTGGCGGCCGCCGAGCCGAAGTGAGCTCGCCGGAGGGAAACGGCGAAGGGATCATGACGGCAAAACTTTCGATCGGCCTTGGGAGAATGCAGGACCGTTCACCCGAAGCCACGCGACTGGCCCGCTCCGGACCGGGTCTCACTTCTGCGACGGTTAGCTGCCGCTTGACGAGCAGGGCGATCAGGTATTCGCGACGACCGACGTCATCGCCGAGTGCGTCCTTGCTGCGTGAGGCCCACGCGGCGTGCGAGGAGCATGACGATATGGCATCGACAGGCCTCATCGAAAACTGGATCGACAGGGTCGAACGAGGACCGTGGTTTCTGTACGAATGCACGCGGCGGAGAGCGGAGGCGCGCCGAGGCGCACCCCGGTCGGTGGATCGGGGTGCGCAGGAGGTTGCGCGAGATCGTCAGGGGACCATCTCCCGGTGCTTCGTTTCGGCTACCCAGGTACGGGCGAGAGCGATGTCGGCCTGCGAAAGCTGATGGCCCGCCGGGAGCACGCGATGGTCCACCTTGGCTCCTGCGGCCGACAGCATGGCCGCAAGTGCGGCGGCATTGTCATCCGGCACGATGGGGTCGTGACGTCCGGACAGCATCAGGACCGGCTTCCCGGCGAGATCCGCCTCCGGAGGGTCCGTCAGCGGGACCATGGCGCGCAGCAGGATCGCTCCGGACAGCACCCGGGGCCTCATCAGGAGAAGCGCGGCGGCGATGTTGGCGCCGTTCGAGTAGCCCACGGCGAGCGGCGATCCGATGCCATACCGCTCCCGAGCGTCCTGGACGAAGTCCCCAAGTTCGAGCGCGCGATGGCGGACGTCTTCCTCGTCGAAGACGCCTTCCGCGAGGCGGCGAAAGAAACGTGGCATCCCGTTCTCGAGAACGCGGCCGCGAGGCGACAGGAGCGGGGAGCCCGGCGAGATCATGGCACCGAGCTGCAGCAGATCGTTCTCGTCGCCGCCGGTGCCATGAAGGAGCAGCAGCGGCGGGGCATTCGCGGTGCTCCCGGGTTCGAAGCGATAGATGAACGGAGACTTCGCGGTCATGATACCGCTCCTTGAAGTTCGGGCAGCACGCCCTCGATCTCTTTGCGGTGCGGCTCGAGGAAGCTCGGCAGTTTCAGGTCGCGGCCGAGCGTTTCGACCGGTTCGTCCACTGCAAATCCCGGAATGTCCGTCGCGATCTCGAACAGGACGCCCCCAGGCTCGCGGAAGTAGATCGAACGGAAGTAGTTGCGGTCCTTCTGCTCGGTGGGATGCAGCCCGTGATTGCTGACGAGCTTCTGAGCCATGACCCCTTGTTCGGCATCGTCCTTTGCACGGAATGCGATGTGGTGCACGGAGCCGCGTCCCTGGCTGCCGCGCAGAAAGCCCTTTGCCTCATAGATATCGACGACGTTGCCCTGCGCGTCGCCGGGCGCCTTGAAGCGCGTCACGGAGCCCTCTCGTGCGGTCTCGCGGAAGCCGAACACGTCGGTCAGGATATTCGCGGTCTTGGCCGCATCGTCGAGCAGGAGCGTGACGCCCTGGAAGCCGCGGATCGCATGCTCCACCGGCACGTCGCCATTGCTCCACGCAGGTTCCTCCCCGGCGCCGGCGATGCCGACGAGCGCAAGCGCCATGCCGTCCGGGTCGGAGAATGCAAGCACGGATTCGCCGAAACGTTTCTCGAGCGCCTCGTATTTGATGCCCTTCTCGAGGAAGCGCTGCGTCCAATAGCCCAGCGAACGCTGCGGGACGCGGAAGGTCGTCTGATGGGTTTCGCCGACGCCGCGTCGTCCGGGGGGAGCTCCGTCCCAGGGGAAGAAGGTGAGGATCGAGCCCGGTCGGCCGGTCTCGTCTCCGTAGTAGAAGTGGTAGGTGGCCGGATCGTCGAAATTGACGGTCTTCTTGACGAAGCGCAGGCCGAGATCCCGCGTGTAGAAGCTGAAGTTCTTCTGCGGTTCGCCTGCGATGGCGGTGACGTGGTGGATGCCTGACATCTTGCTCTCCGGGGTTGGAAGGAGCCGCTCGGGCTCTGGCCGGAGATATCGAACGGCTTTGATCAGAGAACAATCCGTGCTTCTATGACACTACTGTCTACGAATTGGCGACAATTGGGATCAATCTATGGATAAGGTGGCCAGCCTGCAGGCCTTCGTGAAGGTTGTGGAAACCGGCAGTTTCTCCGAGGCCGGGCGTCAACTGCGGCTGTCCAGGTCCGCTATCAGCAAATACGTGGGCGATCTGGAGGGAAGTCTTGGCGTCCAACTCCTCAACCGCACCACGCGGCACGCGAGCCCGAACGAAAACGGTCAGCTCTATTTCGAACGCGCGCTGGTCATCCTCTCGGAGATCGATGCGGCCGATCAGGCCGTCACGCATCTGCAGTCGGCTCCGCGCGGACTTCTGCGTATCAATGCGCCGATGTCCTTCGGCACTTTGAGGCTGGGACCGGCGCTCGCCGACTTCATGCAGATGTATCCGGACCTGCAGCTCCAGCTTGTGCTGAGCGACGACCTCGTCGATCCCGTACAGGACGGCTTCGACGTCACCCTTCGCATCGCCGACCTGGAATCGTCCAGCCTGATCGCGCGCAAGATTACGCCCATGCCAAGGGTGATCTGCGCGTCTCCCGACTACCTCGAAAAGCATGGTGCGCCGTCGCACCCGCGGGATCTCCGCGATCACGTCTCGCTGACGTATGGCTTCCTGCTCACCGGCAACCAGTGGAAGCTGACCGGAGCAGACGGAGAGCATTGGATTCAACCCGCCTGGTCACTGTGCGTGAATAATGCCGAGGTGCTGCGCGACGTCGCCGTCAGCGGAAGGGGCATAGCCTTGATCCCCGAATTCATCGCCGCGGATGCGCTACGGAAAGGAGGCCTCAAGACGATCCTGAAGGATTTTTGGGCCCCGCCACTGACGCTGTATGCGATCTATCCGCCGACGAGACACTTGTCGGTGAAGGTCAGACTGTTCATCGACTTCCTGGTCCAGCGCTTCGGGCGCGAAGTCGACGCCCAAGGGAACTGAAATGGCTTCCGAGACTGCCGATCCGTCGCCTCGATCCTATCCCCAGTCCGTCACGTTCGTGCGACGAGCCGGGCCAATCACGGCTGCCGTCGGCGGCGTGGACACCTTCGTGGAGATCGAAAACTGGCTCCTGGAAGAGGCCTCCGCCGAGCGGCGGATGATCGATCTCCTGGTCAAGCTGATCCGTCGGATGAAGGCCGCCGGTTCTTCGATCGATCGACTGACCCTGCACATCGGCACGCTCCACCCCCAACTTGTGGGGTTCGCGTGGGTCTGGAACGCCGACGATGGTTTCTGCGACGAGGTGCGGGTCGCTGACGCGGCGATCGATTCCGATGCTTACAAACTCAATCCGTTACAACGGATCGTGGAGACCGGCAAGACGATCCGGCGGGCTCCGAATAAACCGTCGGCGCAGGCGGAATTTCCCATCATGATCGAACTCGCGGCCGCCGGAATGGTCGACTACGTGGCGATTCCCTTATCGGGTCTGGATACACGTAACGTGATCACCATCGCGACGAAAGCGGCCGGCGGCTTCGCCGACGCGGAGATAGATGTCCTGACCCGCGTATTCAGACTCTTCGCCCTGCACGTGCAACGGCACAGCGAGTTGAAGATCTCCGAAAACGCATTGGGCGCCTACCTTGGCTACGGCGCCGCCGCCAAGGTGCTCGAAGGCGCGATCAAGCGCGGCGCAGGAGACTCGATCCGCGCCGTGATCTGGGTCTCGGATCTCCGAAATTTCACGACAATGTCGGACGTACTGGCCCCCACCGACATGCTGGTGCTGCTTAACGCCTACTTCGAGGCGATGGTGAGCGCCGTGGCCGCTCACGGCGGCGAAATTCTCAAGTTCATCGGCGACGGAATGCTCGCCGTCTTTCCGGTGACGGTCGGCACTGCCGAAGCGTCGCGTGCGGCCGTCTCGGCGGCAAGGGAGGCAATTGCCAGACTCGAAGCCGCCAATCGGAACGTCTGTGTCGCGTTCGATGCCGAAGGCCACGCCTTGCTGCGGGCAGGCATCGTCCTTCACGAAGGTGAGGTTTTTTTCGGCAATATCGGCGCTCCGGACCGCCTTGACTTCACGGTCATCGGCGCCGCCGTCAATGAGGCCTGCCGCGTGGAAGCGCTCACCAAGATCATAGGCCGGGACTTGCTCATGACGGAAGCCGTCGCCCGACATCTCTCTCATGATGTCGAGCATCTCGGTGAGCACCAGTTGCGGGGCGTCTCCGCCCGGATGTCCGTCTACGGACTGGCGAGCTAATGGATGCACTGGCCTGCCAGTTCCACGGTCCGGCTAGCACTAGGCTCGCTCAGCGGCCTCTCTGCTGCCAGTGTCGAGCGTCGGATAGTCGAGATATCCGGAATCCGTACCGCCATATATCCCGAACGGCTGCGGTGAGCTGTAGGGGCCGCCAACCCGAATTCGCGCCGGAAGGTCCGGATTGGCGAGAAAGAGACGGCCGAAAGCGACCGCGTCCGCCTCGCCGGAATCGACGATCCGCGCGGCGTGCTCGGGGGTGATACCCGCATTGACGATGAGGGGCCCGCGATAGAGTCCACGGAATATCGGCAGCATCCTTTTGTAGTCGGGCGCTCCGGTCCAGGCGTTGGTGTCGGCAAGGTGCAGATATGCAAGCCCGGCAGTCCCCAGCCAATGCGCGAGTTGCCGATAGGTATCCTCAGGTTTCGGGTCCCGAACGCTGTTGTAGTCGGCGAAAGGCGATAGCCGCAGTCCTATCCGTGAACGCGGCACGACATCGGAAATCGCCGCGACGATTTCCAGAAGCAACCTGGATCGTCGTTCGGCGCTCCCGCCATACTCGTCGGTTCGCAGGTTAATCGTCGGTGACAGAAACTGGTGGATCAGATAACCATTGGCGCCATGGATCTCGACGCCGTCGAAGCCTGCGCGCACGGCGTTGGCGGCCGCAAGTCGGAATTCGCTCACGACGCCCCGGATCTCCGCAGGGGTCATTGCGCGCGACGATGTAGCAGCGATCCGCACGTATGCGTCGTTGGCGAGGAGCGCCCACACCTGCAGCCGATCCAGATCGTCGTTCACGCCCGACGGAGATAGCGGTTGTTTGTCGGACAGCAGGCCACGCGCGCTCGCCCGCCCGGCGTGCCAGAGTTGCGCGACGACGCGCCCTCCTTCTTCGTGGATTCGATCGACGACCGCTTTCCATCCCTCGGTCTGTTCCTCCGTCCAGAGACCGGGCGTCCGGTCGAAGGCGCGGGACATCGGTCCCACGTTCACGCCTTCAGTCACGATAAGGCCGGCGCTCGCCCGCGCTGCGTAATACTCCGACGCGGAGGGATTGATGACGCCGCGCTCGTCGGCGCGCGAGCGCGTCATTGGGGCCATTACTATTCTGTTTTTAAGACTAAGATCGCCCAAAGCGGTCGAATGAAAGAGACCCGCCATGTGTCTCGCTCCTTCCAGTTTCAAAATGATCCATTCACAGGAGAGTGACGTCAGTGATGTGACGTCTTGCCGGCCCGGGACAAAACCGTCGGTAGCTGCAAGAGCAGACCCGCCGTCGCAAGCGCGGCCCCGTATCCACAAACGCCGAGCCATGACAGGTGCGTATATGCCCAACTCGCACCGAGCGATCCGAGAGAACCGCCGACGAACATCGCCGTCATGAATACGGTGTTCAGCCTGCTTCGCGCCTCGGGACGCAGGGCGAAGATAAGGTGCTGATTTGAGACGAGCGCAGCGTTCACGCCCGCGTCGAGCAACACGACGCCGACGATCAATCCCGTGACGGCGTTCCAGCCTCCAAAAATAGCCCAGGAGGAGAGCGAGACCGCGGCAGCGATCGCAATCACGAGATGAGGACCCCGCTTGTCGGCTACGCGACCTGCCAGCGGCGCGGCGAGCATTCCCGACGCGCCGATGACGCCAAACAGGCCAGCAATCTCGGGACCGAGTCCAAATGCCGGTTCCCGCAGATGGAGGGACAAGACTGTCCAGAAGGCGATGAAGGAGGCGAACAGCATCGCTTGCGTCGCTGCGGCCAGTCGAAGCGTCGGCTCCTCGACGAGAAGGTGGACGAGCGTGCGCAGCGCGGCAGGGTATCCGATACCTTGCGGCACATGGTGGCGCGGCAGGATCAGGCGGACCAGCGCGGCGGCGCCGAGCGCCAAAGGCGCGCCGAGCCAGAACATCTCGCGCCATCCGAAGTGCGACCCGACGAAGCCGGCTATCGTGCGGCTGAGGAGAATGCCGCCCAGAATTCCGCTGACCACCGTTCCGACTGCCGCACCTCTGGTCCGGTCGTCGGCAAGCGTCGCGGCGAACGGGACGATCTGTTGGGCCACGGTTGCTGCGACGCCGAGCATGAGCGACGCGGCGATCAACGCGAGCGCGGACGGGGCGACCGCGGCGAATGCAAGAGCCGCCGCTAGAATGACGAACTGCGCGGCGATGAGGCGCCGCCTTTCGACCAGGTCCCCCAAGGGCACCAGGAACAGGAGGCCGACGGCGTAGCCGAATTGCGTGGCCGTGGGAATGAGACCGATTGCCGATGAATTCGGGTAACTCGCCTCGATCAGGCCGAGCAGAGGCTGATTATAATGGATGTTCGCGACCGCGATCCCGGCGCAGATCGCCATGGCGAGCGTGCGTGCGCGCGTGAGTTCGGGCGCCTGTTGGTCCGTCGCAATTGTTGACGTCGACATGGCGGCAAATCCTCGTTTCGTCGGCACGCAGTCTCGGTTCGACGCGCCCGGCTCTTGACCTCAAGCAGGATCGACAGTTAATTATCAATCGATAAATAGCAAGGTGTCGCCAAAAAGGGATGGCTCCTATGTGCGTATGCTCCGTCGGCGCGCGACCGCAACGATGTTGGTGATCGCCGCGATGACATCTTGTCCGCACGTTCGCTTTTCAGACGTGAGAGTCTTGATCGATCCTTACGTTGCGGATGAACGGACGTCTTGGATTCCATACGCACGCTTTGGATTGGTTCGTCGAACTGTGATCGGGGGGGTGTGCAAGTCGCGCATGAAACTGAAAAGAAGACACCCGGACCCGCCTGATATGGCATTCGCATCCAGGAGAGGCGGGTGATGAAGCTGAGGTTCGTTCTGCTCGCACTGCTTGCCATCGGGACGTTCGGTGGGACGGCTGCACTTTTGTATGCTTGGGAATCACCGATTCCTCCGATCGATCCGAGGTCGCTCGGCGCACCGGATCGTGCCGTGCTGCGCCGTGGAGCGAGTCTTGCCCTCCTTGGCGACTGCGCCATATGCCATACCGCGCCCGACGGACTCCCGTATGCCGGAGGGCTTGCGATGCCAACGCCCTTCGGAACGATCTACTCCACCAACATCACGCCAGATCCGGAGACGGGCATCGGGCGATGGTCGGAGCAGGCGTTCATTCGCGCTCTGCAATCCGGCGTCGATCGCGAAGGACGCCACCTCTATCCAGCTTTTCCGTATGACCATTTCACGCGTGTGTCGGACGACGATGCGAAGGCATTGTACGCCTTCTTCATGTCGATCGATCCGGTCAGGTCATCGGCGCCACCTAACGGACTTCCGTTTCCGCTCAACGTCCGTCTGACGCTGGCCGGCTGGAAGATTCTCTTCCTCCGCCAGGCGCGTTTCGTTTCCGACCCGTCGAAGGACGAGAAATGGAACAGGGGAAAGTATCTGGTTGACGGACTGGGGCATTGCGGTGCCTGCCATTCCCCTCGAAATCTTCTCGGCGCGGAAAGGACGTCGGCTGGTTTTGCAGGAGGCGAGGCCGAAGGTTGGCGCGCCTATGCGCTCGGGCGAGGTTCACTATCGCCAGTCACATGGGACGAAGCCGCCCTCGCGGACTATCTTGCGCGCGGCTCGCATCCCCTGCATGGGACCGCTCAGGGGCCTATGGCGAACGTGGTCGACAATTTGTCCCAGGTTGATCCCGCGGACATCGGCGCAATGGCCCACTATCTCGCCTCTCTCGGCAAAGGAGAGGGGCGGAATGGTGCGGAGCGGGCAGCTTCGGGTCCGGGGCGCCTGCCGCAAGCCGCCGGCGCTCAGGCAGCGACGCCCGCCATCCCGTCCGAGCCGGGCGGTGCGATCTACGCCACCGTCTGTGCGTCGTGCCACGATGGCGGCAGACCCTTGCCGCTCGGCGGCTCGAGACTCGATCTCTCCACCGCGGTCGCAGACGAGACGCCCGCTAACCTGATCAATCTGGTGGTGCGGGGGATACCGGCGGCTGCCGGCGCTTCCGCGCATCCCATCATGCCCGGTTTCGGCGATGTCCTTAACGACCGGCAGATATCCGATCTCGTCAACTACTTGCGCACCCGGTTTGCCGGAAGGCCGCAATGGAATGGGTTGGCCAAAGCGGTTGCGGAAGCAAGAGGCGGCCGGTGAGTTGGACCGAACAAGGATACAGGAGGCTCGGCGAAGCAGCATGACAACCCTGATCGTCAACGGCGAGAGCCGATCCATCGCGGCGAGCCCTGACACGCCGCTGCTCTACGTCCTCAGGGACGAACTTGGTCTGTACGCGGCGAAATTCGGGTGCGGGCTCGGCCAATGCGGAGCTTGCACGGTCATTGTCGATGGCAAGGCTGTGTTCTCCTGCGTGACGCCGGTGATGGTATTGGAGGGACGGACGGTCACCACGCTGGAAGGAATCGGGAGCCGGGACGCTCCTGGCCCGATGCAGCGCGCCTTCATCGCCGAACAGGCCGCACAATGCGGATACTGCATTCCCGGCATGATGATGCGTGCCCAAGCATTGCTCAATCGCGATCCGCACGCGACCGACGAGTCGATCAGAGCGGAATTGCAGCCTCATCTCTGCCGATGCGGAACGCATATGCGTATCCTGCGTGCGATCCGGCGCGCCGCAGAAGAGATGCGGCCGAAGACAGTCGAGGCGAGGACAGGTCGATGATGCAAGCTATTTCTCGGCGCAGCGTTCTGGCCGGCGCCGGCGCGCTCATCGTCGCCTTCCGGCTCTCCGGGACGCACGCACAGACCGAAACCGGCACGGGCGGAAGTCCCTCGAAGCACGGCCTGCCAGGAAGCCTCGACGACACTCCGAGGATCGACGCGTGGATCCGCATCGACGCGTCCGGTGCCGCGACGATCCTCACCGGAAAGGCCGAGCTTGGGCAGGGCCTTAAAACGGCGCTTCTTCAGGTCGCGGCGGAGGAGCTGAGGTTGCCGCTAGAGCGGCTATCGCTGGTCATGGCCGACACGGCGCGGACGCCCAATGAAGGCTACACAGCCGCCAGCCATTCGATGCAGGACTCCGGCACCGCGATTCGGCATGCGGCAGCGCAAGCGCGCGAACTGCTCCGCGACGAGGCGGCCCGCAGACTCGGCGTGTCCGCCGCCTCGCTGAAGGTACGCGGCGGCGAGGTGTTCGGAGCCGATGGCAAGCGCCTCGGCTATGGTGAATTGGTTCGCGATCAATTGCTGTCGGTCGACGCCGGTCAGACTTCGCGCCTGACCTCGCCGGCAGACTTCAGCGTGATGAGCCGGCCCGTTCCAAGGGTCGATATTCCGGCCAAGGTGACAGGTGGAGCGGCGTACGTCCACGATCTGCGCCCCGAGGGGATGCTGCATGGTCGCGTCGTTCGCCCGCCGAGTTACGGTGCCACGTTGCAGGACTGCGATGTCGCGCGGGTGGAGCGGATGGCAGGGATCGTCAAGGTCGTGCGGGACGGCAATTTCCTCGGCGTCGTCGCGGAACACGAGTGGGTCGCGGTCCAGGCGATGCGAATCTTGGCGGCCGCGACGACGTGGATAGAACGGCAGGAGCTGCCGGACGAGGCGGATCTGCCGGCCGCATTGATGAATCTGCCATCGCGCGACACAACGATTCACGGCACCGGAAATCCCGGCGCGCCGGGAATCCTGGTCGAAGGCACGTTCAGCAGGCCTTATCTCACGCATGGATCGATCGGACCGGCGTGCGCGCTTGCGCAACTTGAGGAAGCAAAGCTCACGATTTGGACCCATACCCAAGGTGTGTTCTTCCTTCGGGATGCAATCGCCGGCATGCTGCGGATGCCCGCCGAGAACGTGCGCTGCGTCCATGCGGAGGGCGCCGGGTGCTACGGCCACAACGGTGCCGACGACGTTGCGGCCGACGCGGCGATACTCGCCGTCGCGGTGCCCGGGCGGCCGGTCAGGGTCCAACTGATGCGCGAGCAGGAGCACGCGTGGGATCCGTTCGGGCCCGGTATGGTGGTCAAGCTGAAGGCGACGATCGGAGCCGACGGCGCGATCGCCGATTGGCACCACGAAGTTTGGAGCCAGTCGCACATGATGCGGCCCGGTCCGCCGGGGACGCTGATCGCCGCCCGACTGAAGTCGGACGCCTTTCCGCCCGCGCCACCCGTCGCCCTTGCGCAGCCGGAGGGAGGCGGTGACCGGAACGCGATTCCGCTCTACGCTATCGCGAACTGCAAGGTAATCAGCCACTTCCTGCCCGACATGCCTTTGCGAGGCTCGTCCATGCGCTCCCTGGGCGGTTATCTCAACGTCCTCTCGATCGAGAGCGTCCTCGACGAATTGGCAGCCCGCTCGGGGCAAGACTCCGTGACGTTTCGACTTCGGCACACCGAAGATCCTCGAGCTCGTGAAGTCATCGAAACCGCCGCATCGCGTTTCGGTTGGACTACGCGGGTCAAGCGTTCGGAGAGCACCGGTTTCGGGTTTGGCTTTGCGCGTTACAAGAACCTCGAGGCTTGGTGTGCGGTGGCCGTCGAGATCGACCTTCCGCGCCAAAGCGGCATCGTTCGCGTCCGTCGCGTCGTGGCGGCGGTGGACACCGGCCAGGTCGTGAACCCGGATGGTGTCCGCAACCAGATCGAAGGCGGCATTTTGCAGTCGATAAGCTGGACGCTTTTCGAACGGGTGACGTTCGATCGCACCCGCGTAACATCGGTAGATTGGTCAGCCTATCCGATCATGCGGTTTGACAGCGTCCCGGAGTCGGTCGAAGTCCACCTGATAGATCGGCCCGGCGATGCCTTCTACGGTGTGGCTGAGGCGGCGCAAGGGCCGGCGGGAGCCGCGATTGCCAATGCGATCAGGGATGCGACCGGCGTTCGGATGCATGAACTTCCGTTAACTGCAGCCCGCATCAAGAGAGCGATTGCGGTCTGATCGGAGGGAATGACTGGAGGTTTGAACGCGTCGTAGAGGTACGGCGCGCCAATACGCCCACTGCCTCCAGTTTGCTTTTCGAAGAAGGCAACACACGTGCCTTCCAGGCCTAGACTGCTGCTTTCGCCGGTAAAACGGAGCGAACACCGTTAAGGAACGTCGCCACTTTTGCATCGATAATCGAGTTGACGTCCGTTTCTAGGGGCATCGAATAGATGAATTGACGCACGCCGAGATAGAAGATCGCCGCGTGGAGCGCCCACACCATCTCGATTTCGAGAACGGTAATCGGGAGTTCGCCAGTCGAGGGTCGTCCATACTCGATCCTGATCTCCTCGACGACTCTCTCGAATGCGCGCTCGCGCAGCATTTTGAGATAGCGGGCGTTCAATCCAAGATCCTTCAGGCCCGCGAACATGAACAGGCGGATCCATTCGTATGTGAGAATGACCTCGGCGTATTCGCGATAAAAATGGGTCAGCCTCGCCTTCAGAGGTACCGAGCGATCGGTGATGATTTTCTCCCAGGCCGGCTTCCAGCGCCCGACGAAGACTTCCTGATAGACCCGCTCGATGAGAGCTTCCTTGCTCGGGAAGTAGCGATAGAGCAGGGGCTGGGTAATGCGCAGCCGCTTTGCGAGTTCGCGGGTCTGCCCCTCGAAGCCGTACTCGGCGAAAAACGAGACGGCTTCCCGCGCGATGATGGCTTCCCGCTCGGACGGGTCCAGCCTCTGCTGCTCTCGGATCGGCGTTCGGAGACGCGCTCTGCTGGGTTGCTTCACACCTGATTCGCCAGTTTGAGTGCTTTTGGCACTTCTACACCGATTTGCCACCGCAGCCGATCGGCCGCGACACCATCACATTTTGTTTATCATATGATAAATAATCGTTGACTTGCATCAACGACGCCCCAATAATTGATCAAGTGATAAACAAGCCGAGAAGGGAGGCCGCTCATGAGTGGCGATCGCTGGAAGCGCCGGGTGCGGCCGAAAGCACTCGTGATCGGCGGGTCCATGGCCGGACTGTTCGCCGCATTGTTGCTGCGGCGGGAAGGCTGGAACGTCGATGTATACGAGCGTATCGGCTCCGAACTGGCAGGTCGTGGCGCGGGCATCGTCACCCATCACGAGTTGTTCGAGGTGCTGGGCAGGGCCGGCATCGATACTGAAGCCGCCGCCGTCGGAGTCGTCGTTCCGGGACGGCGTGTGCTGGACCGGAGCGGCCGTATCGTGGGCGAACTCGGGCTGCGGCAGGTCCTTACTTCATGGGGACACCTCTACGGACTTTTAAAAGCAGCACTCCCCGCAGAAGACTATCATCACGGAAAGAACCTGGTGGAAGTCGCGGAGCTTGGCGATCGCGTGGTGGCGCGCTTCTCCGATGGCTCTGAGGTTTCGGCGGATCTGCTGATCGGCGCCGACGGCATATTCTCATGCGTCAGGGCACAGCTTGCGATCGATGTCCGTCCTGCGTACGTCGGCTATGTCGCCTGGCGGGGCCTCGTCAATGAGCGCGACCTGTCACCTCGGACCCGCGCAGAATTGTGCGACTGGTTCGCCTTCAGCCTTCCTCCGGGGGAGCAGATGCTCGGCTATCCCGTCGCCGGGACCAAAGAAGAGATGGATGTCGGCGAGCGCCGCTTCAATTTTGTCTGGTACCGCCCAGCCAATGCCGATCATGGATTGGCAGATCTGCTGACCGACATCGATGGCATCCGCCACGAATTGTCAATTCCGCCGACGAAGATTCGATCCGACGTGATCGCCTCAATGCGGCAGGACGCGGAGAGACTGCTCGCACCGCAATTTGCCGAGGTCGTTCGCCTCACGCCGCAGCCGTTCATGCAGGCCATTCTGGATCTCGAGACACCACGTATGGCGCTCGGATCCCGGACGGTGATCCTGGGCGACGCTGCGTTCGTCGCCAGACCTCACGTCGGAATGGGAGTGACGAAGGCCGCGGCCGACGCGGCTGCTCTGGTCGACGCATTGCGAGCGCATCCGGCCGATCTGCCCGCAGCGCTCGCAGAATTCGAGTCGATCCGGCTTCCCTTCGGAGCTGCGGTCGTCCGGCGTGCCCGCCATCTCGGCGCATACATGCAGGCGCAAATCGCCACTGCCGAAGAGCGGGCGATGGCGGAGCGGCATCGCAGCCCCGAGGCGGTCATGGCGGAGACCGCGGTCGCGACGGGCATCGCCGCCTAACCGAATTCAAAAGGGAGGAGGAAGACCAATGGACCTGAAAACCATCCAGGACCATCCCGCGTTCAGACAGCTTGCGCGCGAACGCGCATGCCTTGGCGTGGGTATGTCGATGGTCATGGCTGCGGCCTACTTCGCTTACATCCTGACCATCGCATTCCGGCCGCGGTTGCTCGGGCATCCCCTGTGGCATGGCACCGTGATCAGCTGGGGCGTGTTGATCGGCGTTGGTCTGATCGCGCTCGGCTTCGTTCTGACGGCCGCCTACGTCCGGCGAGCCAATTCCCGTTTCGATCAGCTCGGTCAGCTCCTTCTGGAGGACCTCCAATGATGTCGCGCTCGGCTTGCGGGGCCTTGTTCGGAATCGCCTTCGCCCTTCTTTCCAGTCCTGCGGCGGCCGACGCGCTGACTGCCGCGACCGGCACGCGGCGATCGCTGAACGCGACGGCGATCGCCATGTTCCTTGGCTTTGTCGCAGTTAGTCTTGCGATCACATGGTGGGCGGCAAGACGAGGCACGAGCACGGCAAAGGACTTCTATGCCGCCGGTGCCGGCCTCACAGGCGTCGAGAACGGGCTCGCTATCGCCGGTGATTACACCTCGGCAGCGACCTTCCTGGGCGTCACGGCGCTCGTCTATACCTCGGGCTACGACGGCATGATCTACGCCATCGGGTTTCTTGTCGGCTTTCCGATGATCCTGTTCCTGATTGCCGAGCCGTTGCGCAATCTCGGCCGTTATACCTTCGCCGACGTCGCGGCATATCGGCTGTCGGAGGTGCCGGTGAGGGCCGTCGCGAGTGTGAACACTCTCGTGATTGTGGTCTTCTATCTCATCGCCCAACTCGTCGGGGCCGGTAAGCTGATCCAACTGTTGTTCGGGCTGCCTTATATCTACGCGGTCGGCATCGTCGGTGGGCTAATGATGGTCTATGTGACGTTCGGAGGCATGCTGGCGACGACCTGGGTGCAGATCATCAAAGCCGTGCTGTTGATGTCGGGCTCGGTGCTGATGTCGATTCTGATTCTCGGGCACTTCGGCTTCAGTCTGGAGGCGCTCTTCCGGGAGGCGATCACGTTGCACCCGAAGGCCGACGCCATCATGGCCCCCGGCGGCTTGGTCAAGGATCCGGTATCGGCGATCTCACTAGGACTGGCCTTGATATTCGGCACGGCCGGGCTGCCGCACATCCTCATGCGCTTCTTCACCGTGAGCGATGCCCGTCAGGCTCGCACGTCGGTGCTGGTCGCGACGGGGTTCATCTCCATCTTCTACAGCCTGCTGTTCGTACTCGGCTTCGGCGCCATCGCGATCGTTTCGGCGAATCCCCAGTTTCGGGATGCGTCGGGTGGCCTGATTGGGGGCGTCAACATGGTGGCCCTGCATCTGGCGGACGCCGTTGGCGGGTCGCTATTGCTCGGGTTCATCTCCGCGGTAGCGTTCGCGACCATCCTCGCCGTCGTGTCGGGGCTGACGCTCGCGGGCGCCTCGGCGGCGAGCCACGACCTCTATGCCCGCGTGGTCCGCAAGGGGCGCGCGAGCGAGCAAGAGGAAGTGCGGGTGTCCAAGGCCGCGGCAGTCGCAATCAGCCTTCTTTCGATGGGCTTGGGCGTCGTGTTCGAGAACCAGAATATCGCATTCATGGTCGGGCTGGTCTTCGCGATCGCCGCGAGCGCGAACTTCCCGGTCATACTTCTGTCGATTGTCTGGCCTGATCTCACGACGCGAGGTGCAGTGAGCGGATCGCTTGCGGGCTTGCTGGCTTCGGTGGGATTGGTCGCGCTCAGCCCGGGAGTATGGACTGCAACGCTCAAGCTCGGGCCCGCACCGTTCCCTTACGACAATCCAGCCTTGGTCTCGGTCCCGCTGGCCTTCGCGGTGTCATGGGCGATTTCAGTGCTGGACCGCAGTGCTGCGGCTGCGTCGGTCCGCGCCTCGTTCGGCGCGCAGCACGTTCGCGCCCAGACTGGGCTGGGCGTCGAGTAACGCGTTTTGGATAACCCATCGCAAGGAGGCATTACATGAGCAATAGTGCGGCGGAAAAAGGTAAGATTGCCTGGCCCGACTTCATTCGCAAGGAGTTCGCAGCCAACCAGTTCAACGGTCGGGTCGGCACGCGGCTCTTATCCGAAACGGAACGTGTGCGCGTCTGGGAAATCCGGCTTGCTCCGGGCGAACGCATTGGATTCCATCGTCACGTGTTGGACTATTTTTGGACCGCAGTCACGCCAGGCCAGGCGCGATCACACGCGGAGGATGGGACGATCGTCGAAGCCGTCTATTCAGTTGGCGAGACCCGTCACTTCGTCTATGGGAAGGGCGAATACAAGATCCACGATCTAGAAAACGTTGGCGATGCGGACCTGTGGTTCACCACCGTTGAATTCCTAGACAGCGCCAATGCGCCTTTGGAGCTTGGTTATGGACGCCATGGCGAAGCCTCTTCCGGCCGGGAACGACTCCCGTCCGAGGCCTGAACTGCAGGCCCTCGCAAGATCTCAGGAGCGATCGAAGCCTTAGCATCGTTGGCCGCCGGGCCTCAGGACAGAGGAAGCAATCTCGGTTCTTAATCGTCGCTAGTACCGACGTCGGTTGGTAAGAGGACACGAGGTTCAAGCGCAGAACCCAGCTCTACATCCTCGACCATGATCAGCCTGCCTCTTCCGAACGTGACTTCGGGCCGTAGCTCAAATGGTGGGTTTGGTCCTGGAAGGTCGAAAATGCTTTATCTTTCAATGGAGATTGGCTGACGCTCCGCCATGATGCCGGCGCTCACGCCACGATGCTAAGGACAAACAGCGGTTCGTCGTGTCGCTGGTTGCGTATGAATCCCCCCCCTGGGCATCAAACTACGCTTTCCCACGCTGAACTACGATTTGATGCGATGTCATTGCGTGAGACGCTGGACCGCGGCGCCACGCCGCGCGTTGCCGTCTCCACGCAAGACGATGGCGATTGGCCAGTAGGCCGAAGCCGCGATGGGAAAAATCGTAAGTGTTCCCTGAATAAGGCGTACACCGATATTCGGAAAACAAAAAGTGCGATGACGCGCCCTAAGTGAAGCCCGCAGCTTCCGATCACGCCTTCGGATCCGGGACCGGCTGAAGACGAGTACCCCTTGGCGTTACCCCTACCCAACATCGCGGCAGCTTCGGCTGGGTGGAACCGGAATAAATCGAGAATCATCTGACGGCGAAACCGCTCCGTGAAGGTTCGGACGGGCCTTGTCAGGAAACGACGTACGGCTGTCCTGATCCGCGGGATCGTGCTCGTTGTCCGGGGCACGTCTCCTTGCGACATACGGGTGAGCCCGTCCCATCAATCGCCCCGAACGGTCGACGGCAAGCATGACGAACTGAGCGCAAGGAGCATGAGATGACCCCCAGCAGCATCGTTCCTCAGGCAAACGAAGAGCGAACTCATTCAACAATGATGGCTTGGCGCGTGCACGAGTTTGGGTCGCCAGAGGTCATGAAGTTCGAGCGCGTGCCGCGACCTGAGCCAAGCCTTGGAGAGGCCCTGGTCAAAGTTGCGGCCGCTGGCGTTGGCCCATGGGATGGCTGGATCAGGTCCGGCAAGAGCGCTTTGCCGCAGCCGCTCCCCCTCACTCTCGGCTCGGATTTTTCGGGTGAAATCGTCGCGATGGGACCCGGACACACGGAACTACGTGCCGGAGATGAGGTTTTTGGTGTTACGAACTCGCGGTTTATCGGGGCCTATGCCGAGTACGCTGTGGCGTCCGCAGGGATGGTTTCGAGCAAGCCAACCTCGCTAAGCCACGTTGAAGCCGCGTCCGTCCCTGTCATTGCTGTGACGGCATGGCAGGCGTTGTTTGATCACGCCCAGCTCGAAGCAGGTCAAACCGTGGTTATTCATGGGGCGGCCGGCAACGTCGGATCCTATGCGGTTCAACTGGCCCATCTCGCAGGTGTGCAAACTATCGCAACCGTATCGACGGGCGATATTTCCGTCGCGCGTAACCTTGGTGCAAACACGGTGATCGACTACCGAACTCAGCGCTTTGAGGAAGAAGTTCGGAACGCGGACGCTGTCATTGATCTTGTCGGCAGCGAAACTCAAGAACGCTCATTCCAGGTCCTTCGTCGTGGCGGCAAGCTGATCTCGGCAGTGTCCCGCCCGGATCAGGATCTTGCAAAGCGCTACGGTGTTGAAGCCGCCTTCTTCTTGGTCGACGTCACGAGCCAATATCTGACAAAAATCGCTCGCTTCATCGATGGCGGAAAACTGCGAACAAAGGTCGGGGCAGTCCTACCCTTCGCGGATGCGCGCGAGGCACATTTGATGCTGGAACGCGTGCGGCCTCCGCCGAAAGGCAAGATCGTGCTCGCCGCCGGTGCGAGTTGATCAGCATAATTTCGTCGTTGAGCGCGTAACGAAACCCCGCAGTAACTCTTGAAAGGACGCAACCATGACAACCCCAAATCTCGCACAGGCTCTCGTCATTCCCGATTCTTTGCTCGCGAAAGAGGCGACCGACATCCTGCGCGAACATTCCACCGATTTGCTGTTCAATCACTCGATCCGCGTCTACCTGTTCGCGGTCGAGCAGGGTCGTCAGAGGAATCTGCGCTTCGACCGTGAGCTCCTTTACGTCGCCGCCGCATTTCACGATCTCGGCCTGATCAAGAAGTTCTCGAGCCCAGACGAGCGCTTCGAGGTCGATGGCGCAAATGCCGCACGGCAGTTTCTTAGCACCCACAACATCGCTGAAGACCAGGTGCAGACCGTCTGGGAAGCAATTGCGCTGCATACCACCCCCGGCATCCCGAAGCACATGGGACCTGAAGTGGCGCTTCTCAACTCCGGTGTGCTTCTCGATGTCATCGGGGTGGGGTTCGATCAGTTTCCCGCGGAGCTGCGCGAGGAAATCGTCGCCAAGTACCCCCGCACAAATTTCAAAGAAGGCTTCATTCAGGAGTATTTCGCCGGTTTTGCGCATAAGCCGGCGACGACGTACGGCACCGTCAACGCCGCCGTCTGCGAACGTTTCATCCCGGGGTTCAAGAGCCCCAACGCCTGCGACCTGATCGCTGCTTCGCCCTTCCCGGATTCCCAGCACAAGGCTCACCATCATGACTAGGACCTATCCTGTGCTCCAGGGGCTGAATCCCGATCGCGCGCAGGCTACCGGCGCCGACTCGTTGGCCTCTCTCATCTGGCTAACCCTCGGCGCTTTTGCCATCGGCACCGAGGGGTTCATGATCGCCGGACTACTCCCGGCCCTGGCGCGAGACCTGAACGTCGGTCTGCCAGCCGCCGGTCATCTGGTCACCGCCTTTTCCCTCGCTTATGCCATCGGCGCGCCGGTCATGGCCGTGTTGACGGCCGGGCTGGAGCGGCGTCGGCTGCTGATTGTCGCCATGGGCGGCTTCGCCCTGGGCAACCTGCTAGCCGCGCTGGCGCCAGACTACGCCGGGCTGTTGGCCGCGCGGCTGCTGTTGGCCCTGTCGGCAGCAAGCTTTATGCCGGCGGCCAGCGGATATGCCGCCGCACTGGGCGGTCCGGAGCGGCGTGGCCGCGCCCTGTCCACGATCACGACCGGGTTGACCCTGGCTATCATCGCCGGCGTGCCGCTGGGGGTACTGGTGGGGCAGGGCTTCGGCTGGCGCGCCACCTTTTTCGGTGTGGCGGGGCTGTCGGTGTTCTCGCTGTTAGGGATTCTCATCTGGCTGCCGCGCCAACGGCCTGGCGTCACGGCCGGCCTCGGTGAGCGTCTGGCGCTGGCCAAGCGTCGCGATATCCTAGGCGTGCTGGTGACGAGCGTGCTGACAGTGGCCGGCACCTTTACGGTCTACACTTATCTCAGTTTCTTCATAGCTGGCGTCGCTGGCCTTGGCCCGCAGGCGCTGGCGCCGGTCCTGCTAGGCTTTGGCTTGGCCAGTGCAGTCGGCACCCAGCTCAGCGGCAGCGCGGCGGACCGTTGGGGCGCGCGCAGTATCGTGATCGTTGGTGGGGGGCTTGCCCTGCTGGCCTATCTTGCCTTCTCGCTCAGCGCGGCTCTCGAGCCGGCGCGGGCAATGCTCGTCCTGCTGCCGGCCATCCTGATTTGGGGATTCGCCAGTTGGGGGCTGATAACGGCGCAGCAAGCGCGGCTGGTGGCGTTGGCTCCGGCACTGGCGCCGATCAGTCTCTCGATGAATTCCTCGGCGATCTACCTCGGCAGCGCGATGGGTGCCGCGGCGGGCGCTGTGGTCATTTCCAACGGCGCGATGGAGCGGCTCGGCTGGGTAGCTGCGGGATTTGCTCTGGCAGCTCTGTTGTCGGTGCTGCTCAGCGGCAGCAGCACATCAGGCCGAAGGTGATGGCGGCGGCGATGGCTTCTCATCGGAAGCGTCACCATGACCATCGGTTCGGCTCTGCGTCCCGGTTTCAAGCAGTTGCGTGAACTCGTTAGAAGAGGAGGTGCGATGATGTCGAGTGGATTTGCCTATCGGACTGGTACTGTACCAAACCCTCAAGGTATCATGGCAAACACAGCGAGAAGAGCAATGCGAACGGCCGCCGTCCCGCTGATAGCAGCGGTGATCGCCCTGGGAGCTTCGCCGGCGATCGCGCAGGACCGGGAGCAGGTGAAAATCGCCTTCGAGCGCGCACTGCCGAATGTCGAAGGAAAGAAAATGGTTGCTGTGACGGTGACTTATCCTCCCGGAGCCAAATCGCTCGCTCATCACCACGCAGCGTCAGCTTTTATCTACGCCTATGTGCTGTCCGGGACCATCCGCAGTCAAGTCGGCGACGAACCCGCGAAGATCTATCACGCAGGCGAAAGCTTTTACGAAATGCCCGGTTCACATCACAGGGTCAGTGAGAACGCGAGTGACAAGGAGTCCGCCAGTTTACTGGCAGTCTTCGTTGTGGATTCCAAGGACGGGCCCTTGACCAAGCCAGACAAGGACCCGGGATCACAATAATGGCGACAAATCGCCTGTTGCCGTGACGATCTTTTTTGGACCTGCATGGGCCGCTCGGCTTGGGAGAGCAAAATCGACCTATAGAAGTCCATAGCCCCCTGGGTGATCCCGGATGCACGGATGGTGGTTCTGTTGCCTCCCGGATCGCGTCAGGCCTTTTGCAGGGTCCGGACTACCTGCATAATAAGGCTCCAGGGTGGAGAGGCAGTAGCAGGTGCCGGTACAAGCTGTCGCGATCGTCGTCTGTGAGGGGGTCCAGGCCCTAGACGTGGCGGGGCCGATGGACGTGTTCAGCGAGGCGAACACGTTTCTCGGCAGCGCGGATCGCTACGAAACCGTTTTGGTTGCTGCTCACCGCAATCCGCTGCGTGCGTCGAACGGTATATGCATGGTCGCCGACCTGACCTTCGAGGAGGCGGCGGGCGGCTTCGACATCGTTCTGGTGGCCGGCACTCCGACGCCGCCGGAAGCGGAGCCCGAGTCGTCCCTGCTTCAGTGGGTCAAGGAGCTGCCGTGGCGCTCGAGCGTCTATGGATCGATCTGCACAGGGGCTTTTGTGCTCGGCTATGCCGGACTCCTCGACGATCGGCGAGTCACGACCCATTGGCAGGATGCACAAGCGCTGGTGGCGAGATTCCCGAAGGCGAAAGTCGAACCGGATCTGATCTATGTGCGCGATGGACGGCTGATCACCGCGGCGGGTGTGACGGCTGGGATAGATCTGGGCTTGGCGCTCGTCGGGCAGCGGCACGGCGCGGAAACGGCGCTCAAGGTTGCCAAGCGGTTGGTCGTGGTTGCTCAGCGCCAGGGTGGACAGTCGCAGTTCAGTCCCTATCTCACGGCCCCTGCCGATCCGGAATCGCCCATCGCACGCATCCAGGACCACGTCATGGCCAATATTGGGGATCGCCACACGCTGGAGTCGCTTGCCGCTGTCGTCGGCATGAGCCCCCGGAATCTGGCTCGGCATTTCGGGCAGGTAACCGGGACCACACCGCACGACTTCATCGAGCGCGCCCGCGTTGATGCCGCGCGCATGATGCTGGAAGCAAGCGACAGACCGCTGAAGGCCATTGCCTTCGATTGCGGCTTCGGATCGGCGGACCGGATGAGAATCGTCTTCAGCACTCGTCTCGGCGTAACTCCCGTCCAGTATCGCGCCAGCTTCCGGCGAGCAGAACCGCAATAGTTTGCGAGTCATCCGAGAACAAAACCGCAGGCTCCTACTGCCCTGAAGGCTCCGAGCGGCCTTTTGTCAGGAAACGACGTACGGCTGTCCTGATCCGTAGCATCCCGCCTGTTGTCCGGAACAGAGCTATGTTGCCTAATCCGGGCAAGCAACCAGCCCGTTATCCAGCCGAGGAGATTGCTCCATGTCCGAGATCATCGCCGGCATCCGCGTGCCTGACAGTGCTATCGCGCGCGCCGCCACGCAGCTCGTGCGCGATACGGAAGACGACCTGCTATACAACCACAGCCGCCGCGTCTTTCTGTGGGGCGCGCTCACGGGCGAGCGCCGCGGGCTGAAATACGATCCGGAACTGCTTTACCTCGGCGCCATGTTCCACGACATGGGTCTCACCGAGAAATATTCGAGCCCCGATCTGCGCTTCGAGGTCGACGGCGCCAATGCCGCCCGCAAATTCATGAAAAGCTACGGCGTGCCCGAGCGTGACATCGAGGACGTGTGGACCGCGATCGCGCTCCACACCACGCCCGGAATCCCCGAGCATATGCGCCCGACCATCGCGCTGGTGACCGCCGGTGTGGAGATGGACGTGCTCGGCATCGCCTATCAAGACTTCACGCATGAACAGCGCGATCATGTCTGCGTCCATCATCCGCGCGAGACAAACTTCAAGGAGAATATCATCGACCACTTCGCCAACGGCATCATCAAGAAGCCGCTGACGACTTTCGGAAACGTGAAGGCCGACGTCCTGGCGCTGAAGGACATGAACTATGTCCGTCATAACTTCTGTTCGATCATCCTTGGCTCCGCCTGGCCGCACTGATCCCGCGGAGGTGTGCGACATGGCCGTGGGGAAGACTCAAGGTCGATGCAGCCAACCCGGCCCCACGCATCAGGCCACCATACTAAGGACAAACAGCGGTTCGTCGTGTCGGTGGTTGCGTATGATTCCCTCCCTGGGCACCATAACTGCGCTTTTGTGCGCTGGAGTACGATCGCGTTCGCTGGATTCTCAGCGCTCGCTGAGTTCACGTACGTTCAAATCCAGTCCGGAATTTGCGCCTGCAATCCAGCTGGGCAGGTTCCGACCAGCGACACGGCCCGCCCAGCCCTATGATAGCGGCCTCGAATATTGGCTCGCTTTCGATTTTCCGCGACAGAAGTTACTTTCGCCCGCTGCGTATGACCCACTACTATGGTGGGCCTCCAGAAAGAGCCCTCGCCGACCAATGCGGCCGGATTTTCCTCGACCTCGAAGCCTTCCCAAACGGCCTTTAGGGTGGACAATGCCGCTGTGGACAAGCGACCTGAGGTCGGACGGCGTTGGTGCTGGTCGGTCGCTAAAGGCGGGCAGTGCCGTGATCAAATATCCGAGAAGTCTCGAGATTCATGCCGCCATCAATCTGCGCCTGGGACGAAGCGTCAAATCGCTGTTTGGCGGGCCTGTCGAGTCGCCTTGAAGCTGAGCTGCACGACTTGACCTGAACTGGCCGGTTCGCGTCGATAGGGAGGACCGTCTTGTGGGAAATCCGCTTCAAGGCCAAGTTCGAGCGAATACTCGAAACGCCGGTTATTCGCGAGAGCTTGTTTACGATGAGGTCTTCAAGAGCATCGATGTCGGACACCATAACGCGGAGAAGATAGTCGCTATCCCCGGTCATCAGGTAGCATTCCATCACTTCGCTAAGGCGATCAATTGAGCGCGTAAAGCTTTCGAGTGATGGCTGGGCCTGCCTTTCAAGCTTTACTTGTATGAATGCTGTAACGCCGATGCCGAGAACTGCGGGATCCAGCACCGCAATTCGCCGGTCAATGACCCCGAGTTTTTCGAGTGTTCGAACTCGGGCGAGACACGGGGACGGTGAGAGATTGACGCGGGAAGCCAGTTCAACGTTGGTCAAACTTGCGTTCTGCTGCAGTTCATTCAAGATCTTTATGTCGATCCTGTCCAAAGCCGTCGTCGTCATTTCATTCTCCCATGGGCAAGCGTTCGTCGTCCCATCGAGGCCCGGCCCCTCGCGTTATTTCGCGTGGTGACATCTCGACGAAACAAATGCTATCTCTCGCCCGGGCATGTAGAATTTCGATAAAATGACGACTTGTATCGAAAAACGGTCAATCTGATCTTGCCGCCCGAACATGTGGCCTGCGCGCAGTTGACTGCTGCCGTCGTGATGAGCAACGCGATTGCAATCTGTGCACTGATCTGGTCGCGGGAACTGAACCAGGTCCCAGCCCAAGCCCGCGATCGTTGCAGATCCCGGCTTTGTCGTCGACGAATCTAGCCGGGTAATTGGTAGGGCAGTATGTCCCTGCGATCGCGGTCTATTCTCAATCTGCTCTTGAGCGGCGGGATCGCGCGTTGAGGACAGTTGGTCCGCTCGCAGATTCGACAAGAAATTCCGATCGGATCGAAAGTGCCTTTGCTTGTGAGGTCGAGCCCGTCTGCATATACGAAATCTTTTGCATAGGAGACTTCGCATCCCAGCGCGATGGCATAGCGCGGTGTCGCGCGCCATGGAAAACTGCCCCCTCGGCGCCACGAGGAATTGCCCCCTCCTTGGATAGCCGAGGAGAGAGCGAATGAACGAGGAACGAATCACGGAAGGCTCGTCGTGGATTGATCCACGGGGGCAGGTGATGAAGACGCCGGATGACGTGGCGGAGATGTTGCGCCTGAGGGCGTGTGGGTGGGGTCTGAAGCGGATTGCGCGGCAGCTGGGGTGCAGCCATCACACGGTGAGGGACTACGTGGCGGCGGGCGGGGTGAAGCCGTTCAAGTCGCTTGAGCGGGCGAAACGACTCCATGGCCTCGAGGGTTGGCTGCGCGAGAGGTTCATTCGGCATCGCGGCAATGCGGATGTAGTGCGCCAGGACCTGTTGGCCGAGCAAGGCGTGGCAGTCAGCCGGCGGACGCTGCAACGCGCCGTGCAGCCCTATCGCCAGGCGCTGAAGGCGGAGGCGCTGGCGACGACGCGGTTCGAGACGCCGCCCGGCCGACAGCTGCAGATCGACTTCGGGGAGCGTCTGGTCGAGATCGGCGGGGTGAAGATCAAAGCATTCGTGTTCGTGGCGACGCTTGGGCATTCGCGGCGGCTGCATGTGCGTGCGTTCCGGGCCGAGAAGCAAGAGCACTGGTTCGCCGGGCTCGAGAGCGCATTTACGACCTTCGGCGGCGTGCCGGAGGAAGTGCTGATGGACAATCCACGCGCGCTCGTGGTGCGCCACGACGCGGTGAGCCGGTCGGTTCAGTTTAACGACAAGCTCATCGCGTTCGCGAAGCATTGGGGCTTCCGTCCTCGCGCCTGCGCACCGTATCGGGCGCGCACGAAGGGCAAGACGGAGAATGGCGTCGGCTACGTGAAGAAGAACGCGATCGCGGGGCATTCCTTCGCGAGCTGGGACGCATTCGAGGCGCATCTCGCCGAGTGGGAGCGTGAGGTGGCGAACGTGCGTATCCACGGCACGACCGGCGAGGCGCCGATCGCTCGCTTTGCGCGTGACGAGGCACACCGGTTGAAGCCGCTCGGCGGGCAGCCGTCGTTCGGATCGTTGCGCGAACTGGCCCGTGTCGTCGGCAACGATTGCGCCGTCGAGATCGACACGAACAGCTACTCGGTGCCGTGGCGGCTGATCGGCGAGCGCGTGGCGGTGACAGTTGCGGCGGGCGAGGTGCGCATCCGCCATGGCATGCGCGAGGTTGCGGTCCACAAGCAATCGGAGGGTCGCCGGCTGCGGATCGTCGATTCCGCCCACCTCGACGGGGTTGCCGGTCGCGATGGCGCGGTCTGCCGACCGGCAAACGAACCGACAGTGCCGGGGTCGTCTCCACTGCCCTCGTTGTTGCGTCCTCTTGCCGAATACGAAGCAGCGATCGGAGGGAGCTTCTGATGGCGCGCACAAAGAAGGCTACCGAAGCACCAATCGATCGGCTCGAGGCCATGCTGGCGCGATTGCAGCTCTCCGGCATCCGCGACCAGCTCGACAACCTGCTCGACGAGGCGGCGCGCGCGAACCTGTCGGCGCGTGAGACGCTGATCCTGCTGTGCGAGCGCGAGATCGCGCGCAAGGATCATCGCCGCATCGAGATGGGGCTGAAACTCGCACACTTCCCGACCGTGAAGGAGCTTGCGGGCTTCGACTTCGAGGCGCAGCCATCGATCGATCCGAAGCAGATCCGCGACCTGGCCGCGTCACGTTGGATCGCCAACGGCGAGAACGTGCTGCTGCTCGGCCCGCCGGGCGTCGGTAAGACGCACTTATCGATCGCGCTCGGGCGAGAGGCGATCCTGGCCGGTTACACGGTGCAGTTCACCACGGCGACGACCCTGGTCGCTGGCCTGGCCAAGGCGCATGGCGAGCGACGCCTGGACGAGAAACTGCTCGCGCTGGCGAAGCCAAAGCTGCTGATCATCGATGAACTGGGCTACCTGCCGCTGGAGCCCGACGCGGCGCATCTGTTCTTCCAGTTGGTCAGCCGCCGCTACGAAACCGGCGCCATGCTGATCACGTCGAACCGCAGCGTTGCCGAATGGGGCACCGTGTTCGCCGATCCGGTGGTCGCCACTGCGATCCTCGACCGGCTCTTGCACCACAGCCACGTGCTGACCATCCGCGGCGACAGCTACCGGCTCCGCGCCAAGCGAAAGAGCGGCCTCATCAAGCCGCCCGCCGCTGACGGCCCTCCGGTCGGCTCCGCCTCCCTCCGTCCCGTCAGCGGCGGAGCCAACCCTGAACCGACATCATGAACCCGAGGGTGGGGGCAGTTCTTCATGACGCAAAGGGGGCAGTTCCGGATGGCGTTTGACACGCGGACGAGGAGAGCCGAAGCCGCCCCGGCCTTTCGAAAGTTCGGTTGCGATGCAAAGAAATCGAATGCCGTCCGGTGTCTCGGCGAGTTGCCGAATGATTTGGCTTGGGGCCTCGAATGCCTGGTGTGCATTCCAGAGCGGGCAGGCGGCTCCGTAGCGTGCGAATTGCAGTTTTGCCGCGCTGTGGCGTTTGGTGATGTTCCCGGCGCGGTCCAGTCGGGCGAAGAAAACGGGAACGCCCTTCGAGCCTTGCCGTTGAAGCGTCGACAGGCGATGAGCAACCTGCTCCAGGCTTGCGCCGAACCTGGTGGCGAGCAATTCGAGATCGTGCCGCAGCTCTCGAGCGGATTGCAGGAATCGTTGGTACGGTAGAACGAGGGCGCCCGCAAAATAGTTTCGCAATCCGGCGGCGCACACGTTTCGGGCATCGACTGATCGAAATGTCGCTTTATCTGCAATCTGACCAATCCGTTCTTCTTGTTCAAGAGCCGCGATTTGCAGGGCAATCTGGAAGGTCCGGGTTGGTGTCGGCAGATATTGGCTCAGAAAAAGCGTGCGCGATGCGCGATCGAATTGCCGCAATGAAGTCTCGTTCGGACCGCTCTGGCGAATCCGTACGCCATGTTTCGCTTCCAGGTAGCTGATCAGCGCGGTCGTCGCGTTGCTGTCGGGAATATTCAGCCGGTCGGCAAGAGCCTCGGCCGCGGTATCCAACTCATCGACGTAATTGTCGACCAGGTGAAAGAAATCGCGAACTTCCTCATAAGCCGTCGGTTCTCCCGCCAGGTTGGCGATCTGGCCATCCAGACTGGCGAGCTGCTCGCTGTTGCGCCGATATGCCTGATGCGCGTTCAGGAGCGCTTGAGCAAAACCGGGAGCGTTCTGAACCACCAGCTTCAACTCTTGTGTGCTGGGCGTGTAGGAAGCGAAGATCGGATCAGCCAACGACTCGGCCAGCATCGAAATGACTTTGTCGTTGTCGTTGAGCGACAAAGAGCTCAGGTCGACCTGAAATTTTTCGGCGAGCAGCACCAGTACGGAGGCTGAGACCGGCCGCTGATTGTTCTCGATCTGGTTCAGGTAACTGAGCGAGATTCCCAGCCGCTCCGCGAATGCCGCCTGGGTGAGCCTTGTGCTCTCCCTCACCTCGCGGAACCTGCGACCGATATAAAGCTTTCCTGCCATTTGCAACTTCGCAATTTACTGTTTGCAGATTTGTAACATGTGCAAATGTGCGTCTTCAAGCCTTCTCAGGCCTCGGATCGCTTGTGTATGGCGGGGTAAGACCTGCTCGCGGACCCACCGGGGGTGTTGTGTGATTTCCACAATTGAAGCTCTTGAAGAACGTCGCGTCGGTGCAAGGCTTGGCGGCGGCGAAAAGCGCATCGAGGCGCAGCACGCGCGCGGCAAGCTGACCGCCCGCGAGCGGATCGAACTGTTGCTGGACAAGGGCTCGTTCGAGGAATTCGACATGTTCGTCGAGCACCGCTCGATCGAGTTCGGCATGGAGAAGACCAGGATCCCCGGCGATGGCGTCGTCACCGGCTGGGGCACGGTCAACGGCCGCAAGACGTTTGTCTTCGCCAAGGACTTCACGGTGTTCGGCGGCTCGCTCTCCGAAACCCACGCGCTGAAGATCACGAAACTTCAGGACATGGCGATGAAGGCGAGGGCGCCGATCATCGGCCTCTATGACGCCGGCGGCGCGCGCATTCAGGAGGGCGTCGCGGCGCTCGCGGGCTATTCCTACGTGTTCCGCCGCAACGTGCAGGCTTCGGGCGTGATCCCGCAGATCTCGGTGATCATGGGCCCCTGTGCCGGCGGCGACGTCTATTCGCCCGCCATGACCGATTTCATCTTCATGGTGAAGAACACCAGCTACATGTTCGTCACCGGCCCCGACGTGGTGAAGACCGTCACCAATGAGGTGGTGACCGCCGAGGAGCTCGGCGGCGCTTCGGTGCACGCCACGCGCTCCTCGATCGCCGACGGCGCGTTCGAGAACGATGTCGACGCGCTGCTGCAGATGCGCCGTCTGATCGACTTCCTGCCCTCGAACAATACCGACGGCGTGCCGGAATGGCCGAGCTTCGACGATATCGGCCGGGTCGATATGTCCCTCGACACGCTGATCCCCGACAATCCGAACAAGCCCTACGACATGAAGGAGCTGATCCTGAAGGTCGTCGACGAGGGCGACTTCTTCGAGATCTCGGAGACTTTCGCCAGGAACATCGTCACCGGCTTCGGCCGCATCGCCGGCCGCACCGTGGGCTTCGTCGCCAACCAGCCGATGGTGCTGGCCGGCGTGCTCGACTCCGACGCCTCACGCAAGGCCGCGCGCTTTGTCCGCTTCTGCGATGCCTTCAACATCCCGATCGTCACCTTCGTCGACGTGCCGGGCTTCCTGCCGGGCACCGCGCAGGAATATGGCGGCCTGATCAAGCACGGCGCCAAGCTCTTGTTCGCCTATTCGCAATGCACGGTGCCGCTCGTCACCATCATCACCCGCAAGGCCTATGGCGGCGCCTTCGACGTCATGGCGTCGAAAGAGATCGGCGCCGACATGAACTACGCCTGGCCGACCGCGCAGATCGCCGTGATGGGTGCCAAGGGCGCGGTGGAGATCATCTTCCGCTCCGACATCGGCGACCCCGACAAGATCGCCGCGCGCACCAAGGAATACGAAGACCGCTTTCTGTCGCCCTTCATCGCCGCCGAGCGCGGCTATATCGACGATGTCATCATGCCACATTCGACGAGGCGCCGGATCGCGCGGGCGCTGGCGATGCTCAGGGACAAGAAGGTCGAGATCCCCGTGAAGAAACACGACAATCTGCCTCTGTGACCATGTTCAAGAAAATCCTGATCGCCAACCGCGGCGAGATCGCCTGCCGGGTCATCAAGACTGCGCGCCGTATGGGGATTGAGACGGTCGCCGTCTACTCCGAGGCCGACCGCGACGCGCTGCATGTCGAGATGGCCGACGAAGCCGTGCTGATCGGACCGCCCGCCGCGGCCGAGAGCTATCTTCTGATCGACAAGATCGTCGAGGCCTGCCGCAAGACAGGCGCGCAGGCGGTGCATCCCGGCTACGGCTTCCTGTCCGAGCGCGAGGCGTTTCCGCGTGCGCTGGAAGCCGCCGGCATCGTCTTCATCGGCCCGAACCCCGGCGCCATCGCCGCGATGGGCGACAAGATCGAATCCAAGAAGGCGGCTGCGAAGGCCAAGGTCTCGACCGTGCCCGGCCATCTCGGCGTCATCGAGGACGACAAGCACGCGGTCCAGATCGCGGAAGAAATCGGTTATCCCGTGATGATCAAGGCCTCCGCCGGCGGCGGCGGCAAGGGCATGCGCATCGCGCATTTGAAGGCCGAGGTCGCCGAAGGCTTCAACCTCGCCAAGGCCGAGGCGAAGTCGTCGTTCGGCGACGACCGCGTCTTCATCGAAAAATTCATCGTCGACCCGCGCCATATCGAGGTCCAGGTGCTCGGCGACAAGCATGGCAATGTGATCTATCTCGGCGAGCGCGAATGCTCGATCCAGCGCCGCAACCAGAAGGTCATTGAGGAGGCGCCGTCGCCGCTGCTCGACGAGATCACCCGCCGCAAGATGGGCGAGCAGGCGGTCGCGCTGGCCAAGGCTGTGAATTACGATTCGGCGGGCACCGTGGAATTCGTCGCCGGCCAGGACAAGAGCTTCTACTTCCTGGAGATGAACACCCGCCTGCAGGTCGAGCATCCCGTCACCGAGCTGATCACCGGTATAGATCTCGTCGAGCAGATGATCCGCGTCGCGGCGGGCGAGAAGCTCGCGATCGCGCAGAAGGACGTGACGCTGACCGGCTGGGCGATGGAATCCCGCGTCTATGCTGAGGATCCGTTCCGCAACTTCCTGCCCTCGATCGGACGGCTGGTGAAATACCGTCCGCCGGCGGAAGTCAGCCGTGACGGCATCACGATCCGCAACGATACCGGCGTGCAGGAGGGCGGCGAGATCTCGATCCATTACGATCCGATGATCGCCAAGCTCGTCACCCACGCCCCGTCGCGGGCCGCCGCGATCGAGGCGCAGGCGACCGCGCTCGACGGCTTCTATGTCGACGGCATCAGGCACAACATTCCGTTCCTGTCGGCGTTGATGAACCATCCGCGCTGGCGCGAAGGGCGGCTCTCGACCGGCTTCATCGCGGAGGAATTTCCCAAGGGATTTTCGGCGCGCGCGGCCGAGGGCGAGATCGCGCGGCGGCTCGCGGCAGTGGGCGCCGCCATCGATCACGTGCTCGGCGAGCGCAAGCGGCAGATTTCCGGCCAGATGGGCGGCCGCGTGGTGCTGCGCGAGCGCCGCCGCGCAGTGTGGCTCGATCGCGCCGAGATCGCGCTCGACGTCGCGCGTGAGGATGACGCCATCGCGGTGCGATTCATCGGCGCTGACGGGCTGCCCGGCAATCCGCACAATCTGGTGTCGAGCTGGGTGCCGGGCGAGCCGGTCTGGCAGGGCACCATCGACGGCAACTTCGTCGCCGTGCAGGTGCGGGCGATCAACAACGGCTTCCGCCTCGCGCATCAGGGCTTTGAGGTCCCGGCCTACGTCTTCACCGAGACCGAGGCGACCTCGGCGCAGCTGATGCCGGTGGTCTCGGCCGCCGACACCGGCAAGAAGTTGTTGTGTCCGATGCCTGGGCTCGTGGTGTCGATCGCGGTGACCGAGGGGCAGGAGATCAAGGCCGGCGAGACCCTGGCGGTGGTCGAAGCCATGAAGATGCAGAACGTGCTGCGCGCGGAGCGTGACGGCACGGTCAAGAAGATCCACGCCGCCGCCGGCGCCACGCTCGCGGTCGACGCGCTGATCCTGGAGTTCGCCTGACAATAGGGATCGCGATCTTCGCATTCTACCGTAAGGATATGTCGGCTAACCCAAGGCGGGAAAAGGGCGATCGCCCCCATATGCAACGGGCTGCGGGCGATCAAGGTTGACCGATTTTGCGCCCGCATCTGGCTTTCAGTTCCCACCACATCAAGGCGTGCGTAGTTCCACGGCACGATGAAGTGAGCATTCTGAAAGCCTTGTTCATGCGACATGCGACGGCTCAAGAATCGAGCTTGTTCGCAGATGCGCGAATGCGCCGGCAGGGTCCAATAAAGGAAAATTCGGTCATCGGATAATTCGCGAGTTGCGCAAGCGCTCACCAGCGGCGGGTTGACATGGATGATCAAAGGAGAGCGCCAGGAAAATCGCAGCCGGCGCAAGCGATGATACGCGCCCGAAGGCTCTGTCGGGAAGATGACGCAATGAATCGTCTCTCGTCGTCGCATGCGCTGAAAATTTAACAAGCCGGCCCCGATAGCCTGCAGCATAATATGCTGATGGGCGATGCGCGCGGTGAAAACTTCGAACATTAATGCCGACCGCGCGGCGCAAAGATCATCGGACAAGCGTGGCCGGAGGTCACGGATTGATGGTGCGCTCGGAATCGAAAGCAAGAGATGAAGCTCAAGCACATCTATCTTACCGCCCAGGAACCTGAAGCGTTAGCCGGCTTCTATGAAGCGCTTGGACTGACGATCCGTTTCGCCGACGGCGCCAAATGGATTCAATTCGCCGGAGAGAAGGCCGCCTTCTGCATCGCAGGCCCCGGAGAGTCGGCCTCCGAAGGGGCTCGGAACGCGGTCGTCGTATTTGAAGTGGATGATCTGGAGCTGATGCTCGATCGGGCCAGCGCCCTGGGAGCCGAGATTTTCGGCGAAATGCGGGACATGGGGGCGCATGGCCGTGTGGCTTGCTTGAAGGATCCGCAAAACAACACGATCCAGCTCTTTCAAGCGTCGAACAAGCAGGGCGGCTAGCCGACTCCGGACAACTCGGTTCGAGTATTTGCGGGAACCCATCACCATGAATTTCCGAGTGTCACCGATGCCAAACCAACCATCCCCGGTGTTCAGCAGCGCGGAATTCCGGAGCGCAATGCGCAACGTGCCCGGCGCGGTGTCTATCGTGACGACGGGCGTGCGACCGGGCAGGCACGGTTTGACGTTGACGGCCGGGTGCTCATTGTCAACCGAACCATCGAGCGTGCTCGTTTGCGTCAACAAGTCCGCCGGTGGCCACGACACAATAAAGCAGAGTGGATCATTCTGCTGGAACATTCTCACGGCGGATCACGCCGAGCTGGCAAAGAAGTTTGCCGGGCAGGACGGAAGCAAGGGCGACATACGCTTTGCTGACGGTTTGTGGCGTCAACTCACGACAGGTGCGCCGAGTCTCATCGAGGCAATTTGCAGCTTCGACTGTCGCGTGTCCGGTTCGTACGATGCCGGCAGCCATACGATCTTCGTCGGCGAAGTTGTTGCCCAAACAACCAACCTCGATCGCGAGCCGCTTGTCTACGTAAACGGCGAATTCACCGTACCGAAGCGTTAGAAGGTCCCGCGCATGGGCTGCCGAATGAGTGTCGCACTCAGTGAGAATAGCGCCCGGACGCCGACCGAGAATGCGAAGCAAAGGCTCAGGTCATAGCGTCCGGCGGCCAAGAGGATATCTGTCACAAACGCAGGAGAAATGCCAATGCGGGGGATCATGTTCGCTGACCAGATCAGGTGGGAATTCAACGCTGGGGTGGTCTCGATCCTATCCGAGCGCGGCCAGCTGCGGGTGGCAGCCTTACTGAGTGTTGCGGTGTCCAATACCCGGCATTCGCTCGCGCCGGCCAGTGCTTGCTGATGCTCTCGCTCTGGCTAAATGTTCTTGCGAGCGGCATTCTGCTCGGTCTCGTTTACGGCCTCGTTGCATTAGGCCTGACCATCATATTCGGCGTCATGCGCGTCGTAAATTTTGCGCACGGCGAGATGGTCGTGTTCGGTGTCTACATCGGCTATTGGACGGTTCGGCTGTGGAACGTCCCAATCATCGTGGCGGCAGCAATCGCCGCGGTCGTGATGTTCGTCTTCGGATATCTGTTAGAAGCGCTGATCGTGAAGCGGTTCGTGAACCGGCCGCATCACTATCAGTTCATTGTTTTCATCGGCCTGTCGTTGCTCTTTAGCGGAGCCCTGTTGGTCGCGTTCGGGCCGGATCCGCGTCCCACTGCTTCGCAGCTGTCGTTTCAGACCGTATCTCTCGGCCTTGTGACGCTCGACTTGGCGAGATTGCAGGCGGCAGCGACCGCCGGGCTGCTTATAGCTCTGCTTGGAGCGTATCTGAAGTTCTCCTCGTTCGGCCGCTCGCTGCGGGCGGCGGCGGACAATCGTTTGGGCGGCCTCATCGTTGGACTGAACATTCCACGAGTCTATGCCGTTACCTTTGGCATCGGGGCAGCTTGCGCAGGGGTCGCCGGCGCCCTGATATCTCCCCTGTTCGACGCTCAACCATATCTCGCCGTCGATTTCACTCTCCTTGCTTTCGTGACGGTCATCGTGGGCGGGCTCGGCAGCTTTGGCGGAGCACTCCTCGGAGGTCTGGTGATCGGCGTCGCCGAGGCAATCGCGGCGTTGATGTTCACGCCTTCGATGAAGACGGCGCTTCCTTACGCGCTCCTGATCATCATCCTGGTTTTCCGTCCGAGGGGGTTTTTTGGTGCAAAAGAAATTTGACCGTGGGCTGGAAAGGACACGGTGGCTTGCCGGAATAACGGTCTTCGCTGTCCTGGGATTGGTCGGGATGCTGGCAAACCCGTACGTCATCTCGCTGATGACGATCGTATTGTTGTTCACCTTCCTCGGACAGTCCTGGAACCTGATGCTTGGGATCGGCGGGCAGCTATCGATCGGTCACGCCCTCTTTGTCGGGCTGGGAGCCTATTCCGTCGGTGTCCTCTACGTAAAGTACGGCATTTCGCCTTGGGTCGGGCTCTTGACCGGAATGATCCTCGCCGGATCCGTTGGCGCGTCGATCGCCTGGTTGAGCTTTCGGTTCGAGGTTCGCGGTATCTATTTCGCGCTGCTCACGATTGCCGCCGCCGAGTTCGCCAGGATCATGTTCAGTGGCTGGGAGTTCGTGGGCGCAATGCAGGGATTGTTCTTTCCTGCGCCAACAGGCGGGATTGAGATCTCCATGCTTCGCGGCGATGCCCGCTTCTACTACTTCGTCGCGCTTGCACTGGCGGCGTTGGGAATAATCGGAACCGAATTTATTTCACGATCCTACCTCGGATACGTATGGCGGGCGATGCGCGACGACGAATCGGCCGCACGCGCACTCGGCGTCCGGACCTTCCAGCACAAGATTCTCGTGATCTCGATATCGGCCGCAACGGCTGCCGCGGGCGGTGGAGTTCTGGCGCTCGTTCAAGGGTCGATATTCCCGGACTCGATCATGGGGATGGGGCTATCGGTAGACGTCCTGATAGGGCCCGTGGTCGGGGGGCTGGGGACCACGTTCGGTCCGCTGGTCGGGTCGCTCGCCGCGATTCCGCTCAATCACTTGATGAGCGCGCTCGGCGACAGTCTTCGGATCCCGGGACTGAACAATATTACCTACGGTGTTGTCATGATCTCGGTCGTCTGGTTCCTGCCAGACGGCATCTGGCCGGCGATTGTGCGCCTTTGCAAAGCTATCCAGGCGCCACCCACGGCATGGCTGTGGCAGTCCCGAAAGGTCGAAGAATGACAACTCTGCTCGAGGTCGAGAACCTGTCCCGATCGTTCGGAGGCTTGGTCGCGGTGAAGGATGTAAGCTTCTCACTTCGAGCCGGGCGGATCACAGCGCTGATTGGACCGAATGGAGCGGGAAAGACGACATGCTTCAACCTGGTCGCTGGTGCCCTGAAGCCGACCAGCGGCCGGGTGCTGTTCGAAGGCCGCCAAATCGACAATTCGCCACCCGAGACTGTTTGCAGGATGGGCATCGCGCGAACATTTCAGATCGTGCGGCCGATGCGTGAGATGTCGGTGCTTGAGAATGCCATGATCGGAGCCTTCAGCTGGACCAGAAACGTAAGCGAGGCCAGATCGAAGGCGTACGAGTCTCTTGAAAGCGTTGGTCTGGCCGCCAAGGCCCACGCGAGGACGGATCAATTAACGCTACCGGACCGGAAAATGCTGGAAACGGCCAAGGCGCTGTCGACCCGGCCCAAATTGCTGTTGCTGGACGAGGTTATGGCGGGTCTGAGACCGACTGAAGCTGCGGGTATTGTAGGCGTACTGCAGAAGCTTGCCGAAGGTGGATTGACGATCCTCCTTGTCGAGCACGTGATGCGCATCGTGATGGAAGTGGCCTCGCGTGTGGTGGTGCTGCATCACGGCGCCAAGATCGCAGAGGGACCTCCCGGAGAGGTGGTTGCAGATCCGAAAGTCCTCGAGAGCTACCTGGGGGCAGGCTTCCATGCTTAGTGGTGCGCTTCTGACGATCGATGGACTTTGTGTCGCGTACGATGGATCCTGCGCATTGAACGGCGTCTCCCTGCAGATTCATAAAGGCGAATTGATCTGCGTCGTTGGCGCGAACGGCGCAGGGAAGACCTCACTCATCAGATCTATCTCGGGCATCGTTCGGTCGTCGAGCGGTGTCATCAAGATGAACGGTGTTGATATCACCGGGATGCCGCCGTGGGAGATCTGCGAGCGCGGCATTGCCCAGGTCGCGGAAGGTCGACAGATCTTCGGAAGTCTTTCTGTGGAAGAAAACCTGTTGCTCGGAGGGGCGCTGAAGCGCGCGAAGGCCGGGCAGTCCGAAACGCTCGATTTCGTTTATCAATTGTTTGAGAAGCTTCGTGAGCGCCGGGGGCAATTGGCCGGCACGCTATCGGGCGGCGAGCAGCAGATGCTGGCTATCGGCCGTGCAATCATGTCGAAGCCCGAGGTCGTCATGTTTGACGAGCCTTCCATCGGGTTGTCGCCCGCGCTGACGGACGTCATGTTTCGTGTGGTGAAGTCCCTGCACGAGCAGGGAGCCACGGTCTTGCTGGTAGAGCAGAATGTGGCGAAATCGCTTGCGTTGGCCAATCGCGGCTACGTTCTGGAGAACGGCTCAATCGTGCTCCACGGATCCAGCGACGAGTTGCTGGACAATCCCGAGATTCAGCGCGCTTATCTTGGATTGTAACGGTCCTCAATGGCGGGACTAGCCCGTCATCCGAAAAGGCGGCCGAGCGATCGCGGCAGAAGATGCCGCGAAATAGCCCGGGCACGACCATTTGTGTCGAGCAGCGGCGTCGGGGAAAGGGTGTACCGCAATCAATTCCATAAGGCCTCGCTTAGGCTGTTTTTATGGAAGCCGATGACGCCCTTCTGATCGAACGCGACTGCGATGTGGTCACCATGACCCTGAACAGGCCGCCGGCAAACGCATTGAATAACGCCCTTGTTGGCCAGCTGCTGGACACGTTTCGCGCATTGTCTCGCGAGGCGTCGCCGCCGGGCATTGTCCTGACCGGCCAGGGCGAGCGCTTCTTCAGCGCGGGCGGAGACATAAAGGAGGTCGGCGGCATCGAAATATCACGGCCTCGGATGAGGAGCTTCCATGCGCTTCTTTGCGAGATGGAGAGATACCCCGGGCCCTTCGTGTGTGCCGTGCGTGGATACGCCGTCGGCGGGGCCTTGGAGTTTCTTCTTCACGCCGACTACGTCGTAGCGAACCATGAATGCAAGGTCGGGTTCCCGGAAATCAACCACGGCCTGTTGCCTGCAGCCAAGGGAATCCGGAAGGCAGTTCAGAAGCTTGGGCTTCGTGAGGCACAGGCATTGCTCTACTGGGGCGACTTGGCCGACGCCCAAAGGGCACGCCAAATTGGGGCGATCAACGAGATCGCAAGCACCGCGGAAGTGATGGTGAGGGCCGGGGAGGTATGCAGGTATCTTCGTGGAAAGGAGCGCAAGCTGTTTGCGGCGATCAAGCGTTCGCTGAACCTGACGGGCCAAATGGACGATGCTGCGCTCGAGGCGGTGACGATCGAGGACCTTGCGGCCTATCTGGTAGACGATAGTTCGGCACAGGCGCGTTCGCGCTTCCTGTCGAAACAGCCAAGGAAAGCGTGAATGACCGCACCGGCATTGCCTGACGAGCTCCGTCTTGAACTGATGAGCTTCGAACAGGTATCGGTCGCCCTTGCTGCGGGGGTATCGACCGTCCTGATACCGTGCGGAGCTGTGGAGCAACATGGACCGCACCTTCCGCTCTGCATGGATGCGGATCATGCAGACGCCATCGCGGCGAGGCTGGCGCGGCATCTGGGACGCACCCTGATCGCGCCCACCATCAAGGTCGGCTGTTCAGCCCACCATCTGGTCTTCCCGGGGACGATCTCCATCCGCCCGGAGACGTTCGAATCGATCTGCCTGGATTATTGCACAAGCCTTGCGAGGCACGGCTTCAGGCGCATTCTGCTGTTCTCAGGCCACATCGGGAATTTTCCCGCGCTCCAGGACATGCTTCCCCGGCTGAGGAGCGCCGTTCCGGCAGACGTCGAGATCGACGCGTACTGCGATGCAGTCGCCTGGATCGAGGCATGGCGAAGCGCCGTCGAGCAAGCGGGTGGTGACCCGAATGCGGTTGGAGGACATGCCGATATCGCGGAGACCTCGCTCATGATGTTGCTCCGCCCCGACAACGTTCGGCTCGATCGGTTCGAGGTCGGGCATCTCGGCGCGCTATCCGAGGAGCAGCTTCAGGCAATGTGGAGAAACGGCATCAAGTCCGTCACCGCCAACGGCATCATCGGCAACCCGTTCGGCTCGACAGCCCGGATCGGCGAGCGATGTCTCGCGGCGATAGCAGATCTTCTGGCTGTCTCGTTTGGAAGCCAAAGCAACGTTGTCTGAATCTCTCGTGCTCCTCCGCAGATGAACGCCGAGAATGGTTGTCGAGCCACGCTCAGCGGCGTTGGCTGCGAAAGGGACAAGCATCGACTGCTCACAGCACAAAATTTGGAAAGTCATGTAACTGCGGGGCGCATTCGAACAAAAATGTTGCCGCGCCCATGAAATGCTTCGCCATCTGACACTCCATGAGGATCCAGAAGATGGCACTTACGTTCGGGTTTTGGTCGGAGCAAGAAACCCAGGTCGGGCAGAGCTATGCCCGCCGACTCCATGAACTCGTGGACGAGGTGCGTCTGGCGGAAAAGGTCGGATTCGACTGCGTCGCGCTTTCCGAGCAACACGTTGCACTCGGCGGTATCTCGAGCTCCGCGCCGGAGGTCGTCTACGGGTACCTTGCAGCCGTTACGTCGCGCGTGAAGCTGAGGTCAGCGGTGACGCTGATGCCCCAGAAGATCAATCATGCCTTGCGATCGGCGGAGCGATTGGCAGTCACCGACATCCTGTCGCATGGCCGCATGGAATTCTACGCCGGCCGGGCCAACACGACCATCGCCATGCGCGCCTTCAACGTTGATCCGGGCGAAACGCTCGCTCAGATGGAGGAAGGTATCGCGCTCCTGAAGAAATCGATGCGCGAAGATATCTTCACCTTCGAGGGCAAGTACTATCAGATCCCGCCGCGGATGCTGGTGCCGAAGCCGATACAGAAGCCGCATCCGGTGATCGGCATCGCTGCGACCAGCGAGCGGAGCCACAGCTGGGCCGGATCCGAAGGCCTCGCCGTCATGAGCAACTGCATCTACCAGGGATGGGAGGTCCAGGAAAAACTTCTAAACACTTACCGTCGCGGCTGGAAGCGTGACGAACAAGGTCCGCTCGATCGGCCGCGCATCGGCATTCCACTTTTCTTCGGCATCGGGTCAACCGATCAGAAAGCGAAGGACGATTACGCCGAGCCCCTCATGCGCTATGCGAGGATTTCAACGGACGCCTATCCCCGTCTCGCGAAGCTTGCCGACGACTATGCGTATATGAGCGAGAGCGTGCCAGCCATGGAGCGAGCGGGAAAGGACTGGGACTACTTGCTCAACCACTCCGCGACAACGGTCTGCGGAAGCCCGGACACTGTCATTCGTCAGATCGAGAAGTTCCAGGCGATGGGCGTAGACGAGGTGCTTCTCCATCTCGACTCCGTCAATCACGAGAAAATCATGGAAGCGATCGACATGTGTGGCCGGTATGTGATCCCCCACTTCAACGACAGAAAAAATGTCGTCCGGCCTACGGAAGATATTCTCGGACAGATCCGCGCCATGCGACCGCAAAAGTAAGCCAACCGGAACAAACGGAAGATAGCCATGTCGAAGCAGAACTATAAATATCTGATCGTCGAGAAGCGGCCGAGCGGTGTCGCCATTGTCACGATGAACCGGCCGGAGATCCTCAATGCGATCAATTGGGATATGCACAGCGAGCTCGAGCGCGTCTTCGTCGAGCTGGACGAGGACAAGGCGGTCCGCGCGATCGTTCTGACGGGGGCGGGACGGGGGTTCTGTTCGGGCGGCGATCAGAAAACGCTCGACAAGAGTCCAATCCCGTCGCCGACCCGGGGCGGACGCCATCTGATCCGGAACATGCTGGAAGTCGAGGCGCCCATCATCGCCGCGGTCAACGGCGTCGCGGTCGGTCTCGGGGCAACTCTCGCCTTGTTCTGCGATGTCATATTCGCGAGCCCGGCCGCGAGATTTGCCGACACGCATGTTACCGCAGGTGTGGTCGCGGGCGATGGCGGCGCGGTGATGTGGCCCCTGTTGATGGGACCCGTCCGTGCGAAGCACTACCTGATGACCGGTGACTTCATCTCCGCAGAAAAGGCCGCGTCCATCGGCATGATCAACGAGGTGATTTCGAACAGGGACGTCAAGGATGCTGCAATCGAGTACGCGGAGATGCTCGCGAGCGGCCCAAGAGAATCAATCATCTGGACCAAGTATTGCGTGAACAAGATTATCAAGCAGTACGCGCATCTGCTCCTTGACACCTCGACCGCCCTCGAGACGATCACCTTTGCCGCGCCCGAACGGCGCGATGCCGTTGCCGCCTTCGCTGAAAAGCGCAAGCGCTTCGCGGAGCGTTGAGGTGAGCGCCGAGGGTTTTGCGTCGGGCGCCCAACTCGCCGACGTGACCATTCCGCAGCTCCTGAGCCGGCGGAGGGTGGAGCTTTCTGACGAGATCGCTTTCAAGCAAAAACGTCGCGGTGAGTGGATCGCCACGACCTGGAAGCAGTATTCGGACGAGGTGGCCAAGTTGGCGGCCACTTTGCAAAAGGCTGGTTTCGAACGCGGCGATCGCGCGGCGATCATGGGGGATGTGTCCCAGGAATGGCTTCTTGCGGACATGGCGATCATTTGTGCCGGCGGCATCATGGTCGGCGTCTACTTCACCTCATCGGCGGAGGAGGTCGGCTATTATCTCGGCGACTCCGGAACGTCGTTCATGTTCGTCGGGAGTGAACTTCAGCTCGGTACCGTCCTTGCATCGGGCCATGCTGACCAGCTGAAAAAAATCATTGTGCTCGATCCCGCTTGGAAAAAGGCAGGCGGGCCGGCGAACGTCGTCTCTCTTCATGATTTCTGGAGCGAAACATCGGTTGACGCCGACATCTTGCTGCAGGAGCAGGTCGCGAAAGCAAAGGCGAGCGACCTGACCAGCATCGGGTACACGTCCGGAACGACGGGATTTCCGAAGGGAGCGATGCTGACCCATCTGTCGCTGCTCGCCGGCGCGCACAGCGTAACCCTGTTCACGTCGAAGTTGCGCTCCGATGTCCACCGTGTCGTCGTGCACCTGCCGATGTCACACACGGTGGCACGCGCACAGGCAACGACACTGCCTCTGCTCATCCGCCTGGTGCCGTATTTCGGCGAGAACAGCGCAGAGTTCGCTCAAACGGTCAAGGAAGTGAAGCCGACCTACTTCATGGCTCCGCCGCGGTTCTTCCAGCGGTATGCTACCCAGATCCTCAGCAAGGTTCACTCCGGGTCCGAGAAGCAGAAGCAGGACTATCAGCTCGCGATGACCATCGCCCGCAAGGCCCTTGATGATCGTCAGGCCGGAGGCGTGCCGGAACCGTTCATTTCCGGCCTCTTTGCCGTGTGCCAGCAACAGGTTTTCCGTCCGCTGCTTTGTGAGGTCGGGTTCGAGGAACTCACGGTTACATACACCTCGTCCGCGGCGATGCCTCCCGAGCTGATGTCGCTGTGGCAGCTATGGGGATTGCAGCTGAAGGAATGTTACGGACAGACAGAGCTGGTTGGCGCCAACCTAGTGCAGATGGCGGAATGGCCGGAAGCCGGCACCGTGGGCGTACCTCTGCGGGATCCGGCTTGGGAGACCGCTGTTCTCGAAGACGGGGAAATGATTGTCAGGGGACCCGGACTCTTTGTCGGTTACTGGAATAAGCCGGAAGAGACCAAATCCGCTCTGCGCGATGGCTGGCTCTACACCGGGGACATCGTGGATGTCGATTCGACCGGCCTCTTCAGGCTGGTCGATCGAAAAAAGGAGATCATCAACACTTCCAATGGAAAATCCATCAGCCCGACGCAGATCGAAAACGAGCTCAGGCGCAGCCCGTTTATCTCTGAGGCGGCTGTGCTTGGTGAAGGAAAGAAGTACCTCACCGCGCTGATCGAGGTGAACGCGACCGCGACGATGGATTGGGCCAGATCGCACGGTCTTCGGATCGATCGGTACTCGGAACTGGCGAACTCCGAAATCGTGGTGCGGATGATCGAAGCAGAGATCGGCAAGGCGAATGGCAGGCTCGCCAGGGCCGAGCAGATCAAGGCGTTCCGGATATTGCCGGAAGAGCTTTCTCCCGAGAACGGCACGATGACGCCGACTCGGAAGAAGCGTCGGAAGCAGATCATGGAGAGGTATCGATCACTAATCGATACGCTTTATGACGAGAGCGAAGAAAACCTCGTCAAGGCAGAAATCAGACCCTGAGCCAAATCACGCGGGCGGCGGATCTCGTGAAGCGCCGGGGCGCGAGTACACGTCCCTGGCGCGATAGCGCCTGACTGTTCAGTGAGCGCTATCAGACCGCATCATTATTCTTGCAGCCAACCAAAGGGGGAACTACATGAGAAAGCACAGCGAAAGCGGTTTGACCCGCCGGTCCTTGATCGGTAGCGGAATTGGCGCCGCCGTCGGGTTCGCATCGTGGCGGTCAAGAGCGGCCACCCCGGCCAAGGTCCGCGTCGGCGCAATCAATCCGAGCAGTGGCGTCCTGGCGTTTCCGGGGCAGGCTTGCGTACGCGGCATCGATGTGGGTGCGAAGTTCGCAAAGGAGAAGTTCGGTATAGAGCTGCAAATCATCCATGCGGACACGCAAAGCCGGCCGGAAAACGGACGGATTGCCGCCGAGAACCTGATCAGGCAGGGGTGCACGGTACTTATCGGCGCGTGGGATTCCGGAGCAACCATCTCCGCGCTTCAGGCCGCAGAAGCCGCAAAAGTGCCGATGGTCGTTCACATCGCGAGCGCGACCCAGGTGACCTCTCAAGGATTCACCGAGGTGTTCAGGTATTACCCGACGTCCCTGACAATCGTCAGGAAGTCCCTCATGGAGCTGAAGTCCATCCTGTCCTCGATCAAGGACGCTCCAACAAGCGCCGTCGTCATGCACCTCAACAATACGATGGGACAGTCGACCGCGGCGAGCATCGATCAGGCCTGGAAGGAGGTCGAAGTGCCTCTCAGGATTGCCGAGTATATTCCATACGATGAAAGAGCCAAGGATCTCTCGGTCGAGGTTGCAAAAGCCAAAGCGTCAGGCGCGGACGCGTTGGTCTCCGTCACGCGTGTCAACGATGCCATCATGATCATTCGGGAATGCACCAAGCAGGGGTGGAATCCCAAAATGATCTTCTCACCCAACTCGAATGGCGCGCAGGACAAGGCGTACTATGACGCGTTGGGCAAGTACGGTGACGGCGCGATACTCTCGACCCTGTGGTACAATCCGAAGGCGCCCGACGCCGCGGCGATCTTGAAGCGATTTGCGTCCGATTATCCAAATGACTGGGTCGACGGGAATTCAGGGTGTGCCTTCGAAGCTGTTCAGATTGTTGCGGACGCCGTAAGCCGCGCCGGTTCTTCCGAGTCCGCTGCGATCCACGCCGCGCTTAAAGGAACGGACATGACGCCTATCCTGATGTCCAGCGGCAAGATCAAGTTCGACGCCAATGGCCAGAATATGGGCAGCGACGTGACCATCCTTCAAGGGCAGAACGGGAAGCCTCGCGTGGTGGCGCCGCAGTCGGTCGCCGAAGCTGCGCTCCAATACCCTCTCGTCCCATTCAACTCGCGATAGGAGACGCCGCGAACTGCGGCCCCAGCGGGCGATGTTGGGGCCAGGGTTCCCGGGCGAAGGTCTTCAAGCCAAGGGCTCACGGCCTACGAAACTGGATCGCTCGGCAAGAAAGCGGCGCGGGCTCTTGCCCATTGCCTTCTTGAACATGGTTATGAAGGCGCTGGGGGTCTCATAGCCCAGATCGAGCGAGACGGCCTGAACGGAAGATCCCGCAGACAGCCTCTGCAGCGCGACGAGGATGTGAAGGCGCTGTCGCCAGCGTCCGAACGTCATCCCGGTTTCCTTCAGCACCAGGCGGGCGAAGGTCCGGACACTCATCGCATATCTGGTCGCTAGTTCGTCGATCGTGCTGCGATCGCCGGGGTCATTGAGCAGCGATGCCGCGAGATGCTGAAGTCGGCTGTCGGTGGAGATGGGCAAGTACATCTGTTCGGTGGACATCTGCACCAATTCGTCAAGCAGCACGCGTCCGAGCCGGCTGGTCGGCCCGTCGACCGGATACAGGGGAGGAAAAACGGAGAGCCGATGGATCAGTTCACGGACGAGCGATGATATCGTGAATGTGCAGCATGTGCTCGGAAGCGTACTCGCCTGCGGATCGATGAAGACGACGTAGACCTTGCCATTGTTCGAGACGCAATTGCTGTGCATGACGCCGGCCGGTATCCACACGGCACCCTGTGGCGGAACGATCCATAGTCCGCCGGGGGCACGACACATCACCGATCCATGTGAAGCGACAACGAGTTGCCCTTTCTTGTGTGAGTGGAGCGGAAGCTCGTCGTTGTCTTCACCGGTTTCGATGCAGAATGAGGTGATCGGCCGATCGAACTGATCCGGATCAATCGGATCGTAGTTGATCCGAAGCTCGGGCAAATTCATTCTAGCAAAGCCAGGATCCATTTCGGACGTGGATAACATGCTCATCGAATTCGCTCGTTATTGGCTACGGCTCCCGCAATTCAGGAGGCGGAGATAAGGGCGCGGCTGGAGTCCGGGTGACGATAGCGCTCCGGGAAATGCTCGTCACCGAAAAGTAATGCGAGAACGCGAGAATCCGGTCCTGCGGGTTAGCCTCGTCCCTTCCCGGAACGAGAATCTTGGTGACTGTCACGGCTGCTCATCGCCGGGCTCCGCGATGGGGAAAGCAGCCGGAAGGCTCAACGAGGAAGCTGCTGCGACAAGACGCGTCTTGGGGTGTGACCGGGCACCGCCCCGACGGTAGAAAATGCCGCGTTCCCGCGTCAATCGGCTCCGCCGATCGCGCCTTCACGGCTGTCCGCAAGGGTTTTCGCCAGAAAATGCCGCGAGCCCCAATGCTACCAAGGAGCATTGCGCAGAAAGTCGGCACGTACGTGTTGCTGATTGGAAGGCGAAAGCCAGGCCGCGCAGGCTGTGAGGTCGAGAGACGGAAGGCCGCGCCGTGCGATCGTTCGGGGGCAATTGAATATGGCGGAGGATAATCGAACTGTCTTCTGCATATCCTTGAGCGCTCAGGAACTGGAGTTCGCGGCAGCGTGCCGAGACTTTGTTCTGCAGAAGAAACCAGAGCTCAGATCGTCCATCATTGTAGCGAACAATATGCTTTCGATCGCCAACCAGCCACATGTCCGGCAGGCATTCATGGAATTGGGCCTGGCTAGATTGGTCCGCGTTCTGCGGCTCGCGATCCTGGGTAAAGCGATTGCGATCAGGAGAGCACCCAGATTGCTGTTTGATCTCGCGCGCTTCAGGACAAAAATCGTCCGCGCTCTGCGCAGGCGCGCGGGATAGCCGCTCAGGGAACGGCGTCGATCGATCATGCGATGAAGCCGGCATTCGAAAGATGGCCGGTGATGGGATCAATCGATTGTTGTGATCGGGTCGTCGTCGGCTATCGACCGACTGGCCTCCGGTTCATGCAGCATGGCGCGGACCGATGTGGCTCATCCCGGCCTTGTCACGCGAAAATGCCGGAAATTAGTGCAAGTCCATCTTCTTCAGCACAAAATGCCGGGCGGTATACCGGATAGTTCTGTCGCTGAGATCGTTCGTTGAGCTGTCTTCGATCGAGATCCGCGTTCGGCGTTTGCGAAGGATCCACATCCTTCGCTTCCTCCCTGGACTTGGCCCGGCTCGTGCCGGGCCATTTTTTTGCTTGGCGGGACCTGAAGCGTTTACGGGATCAGCTTGTCGGCCGGCTCAGCGCTGTGGGGCTCAGCGGCGTATGATTTTCTTGAGGATCTCGGTCAGGGTCCGAAATTCTTCCCTCGTCAAGGGGGCGAATGTCTCGCCGGAAATCTCGCCAATGGTCTCGATCGCAGCGTCCGCCGTCCGCCTCCCTTTGTCCGTTAGTTCGATCTGCCGTCGTCGTGGATCCAAAGGATCCTTGGAGCTCTTGATCAGCCCGCGCGATTTGAGGCGATTGATGACGCCGGTGATCGTTGCTGAATCATAGTGGATCAGTCGTCCCAAGTGATTTTGAGAACATGATCCGACTTCCCTCAGTTTCGCCAGCGTCGAGAATTGGGGTGGGGTCAGTTCTTCGATCATTTTCGCGACAAAGATCGATGTGTGGGTCCGGAGCGCGACGCGCAACAGGAATCCTGGTGCATCGTCCAACCTGTAAGGCTGTGCGGCCTCTTTCGGCTTCTCCGTCGGAGCCGTCTTGGTTTTCGGTTGCACGATTTTCGTCCTCTTGCGGCACTTGGCCGTGGCTCGGCTTGAACAAAGCTGGATGGCTCGGCCTCGGAAGTTCCGAGTTGGTCATTTGTCTACATTCGTTGCCGCCAAGAATCCATGCCGTCTGACCGCGAGCCTGATCCGTCCGGTGCGACAGAAGAGATCACTCGCATGCGAGTGTAGCACTTGTATACGAGTGATAAGTGGGATAGGCGTTGAGAATTGCCGCCTGGGAGGAGCCGCGCAGGCTTTCTGACCATCGGCGGCGACCTCGCACCCCGGATCCGAGCATGTCGGTGAATGACAGCATGAGTGCCGTACGACCCGACCTCATCGAGAAGGTAACGGGGCGGGCTGAATACGTTACCGACCTCGTGATCCCGGGGATGTTGCACGGCTTTGTGGTTCGTTCGCCGGCTACTCACGCGCGCATCTCGTCGATTGACGCGAGCGTCGCCAGGTCCATACCCGGCGTCGTCGACGTGCTCATCGGAGCGGATGTCGTCTCGTTCGGTTGCTGGGGTGTCGTGCTCAAGGACCGGCCGATCATGGCAATCGACCGAGTCCGGTATGTGGGCGAGCCGGTCGCCGTGGTGATCGCTGAGACCATCGAGATCGCCGAAGCTGCCGCGGAGCTCGTCGAGATCGCGTACGACGAACTCCCTCATGCGACGACCATCCGTGAAGCGATGATGGCGGATGCGCCGCTCATCCATGAGCGTCACGAAAACCTCGAAGACTTCTACTTCAAGGGCGGCGCCAGGCCGACACCGGGCAGCAACATCTTCCACACTTACAGGAACAAAGTTGGAGATGTTGACGCTGCGGAGGCGGTCGCGGCGTACATTCACGAAGACCACTTCACGTTTCCGGCGATCTCGCATTTCGCGATGGAGCCGCACACGGTCATCGCCGACTTCCAGGGAGACTCCCTGACGGTCTGGGCAGGTGCGCAGACGCCGACCGCGGTTCAGAAGGTCCTGTCCAGGCTGTTTGGCCTGGCGTTGGCCAAAGTCCGCGTGATCGTCCCATTCGTTGGCGGGGGATTCGGCGGCAAGGCATCCGTCAAGATCGAACCATTGGTCGCCGCCGCATCCTGGAAGGTGCGGCGCCCAGTTCGCGTCGCTCAATCCATGGCGGAATCGATGCTCACCTGCCGAAGGCTCGGCGCTGACATCACGATTCGAACCGCGGTCGATGCCGACGGACGGATCCTCGCGAAGAGTGCCAGGCTTCTGCTCGACGGCGGAGCGTATTCAGATACGGGCTCAGCAGTCGCTACGAAATCGGCAAATCGCATCATGGGGCCATATGTGGCGCCGAATCTGCGCCTCGAGGCATGTGCGGTCTACACGAACACCCTCCCGGGCGCGGCATTTCGCTCAATCGGTGGCCCGCAAGCCGTATGGGCCAAGGAATCGCACATGGATAATGTGGCTGCGGCAATCGGAATGGATCCGACAGAGTTCCGCTTGCTCAACTTGGTCCCGCGCGGTGAGCGCATCCGCCCCGATCTGCGCGCGCTCGACATGGACATGAGCGAGCTGATTGGCCGGGTGGCGCAATCGTTCGCATCGGAGACGAAGGCGTCCAATCGTCAGGCACGCGGATTGGCCGTTGCCGCAACCGATCCGGCGAACACGCCGATCAGCAACGCCATCGTACGTCTCAAGATCGATGGATCGGTCCTCGTTTCGGTTTCGAGTATCGAAGTCGGCCAGGGTGCGCACGCGACCATGGCCCAAATCGCCGCGCAAACCTTGAAGCAGCCGGTTTCTGCGATCACCGTCCTGCGCTCCGATACGGCGGTCGCCCCATATGATTGGGGTACCGGCGCGAGCCGCTCGACCGTCGTCGTTGGCCTCTCCGTCGAGAGCGCCGCTCTCGACGCGGCCGATCAGATTCTCGAAATGGTTGCCGAGGTCTGGGAGCTTCCCCGCGACAGCCTGTCACTCGTCGAGGGGGGCGTTGCGACCGGTTCAGAAGTTCTCGCTTTCCATCAGATATTTCACCGCAGCCTGGGTGTCGATTCGGGAGAAGTCGTCGGCCGCGGCGCCATAACGCCGCGTTCGAGGAAGGGCTCCCTGGCCGAGTCACCTTTGTTCTGGGAGACATCCGCGGGTCTCGCAGAGATCGTCGTCGATGAAGAAACCGGCGAGATCCATGTTCCTCGGTACGCCAGCGCCGCCGACGTCGGTCGTGTGATCAATCGCGTCGCTGCGGAAGGTCAGGACGAGGGCGCTGCTGTCATGGGGCTCGGTCACGCGCTCTACGAGGCCCTCGAGTTCCAGGACGGGCAGCCCGTCAACGCGACGCCGATCGATTATTCGATACCACGGATCTCCGACGTGCCGCCCTCGTTCGACACGATACTTGTCGAAAACGGCGACGGGCCGGGGCCTGGCGGCGCCAAGGGAATGGGCGAGGGAGCGATCCTGCCGGTCGCACCGGCGATCGCCAACGCGCTGTTCGCCGCCTACGGCATCCGAATCACCGATCTGCCAATGACACCCGAAAAAGTGTGGCGCGCGCTACAGAAGAGGAGCTGAATTCATGGAATTCAACATGTCGATGGCGGTGCCAGCGACGCCGGCGCAGCTTTGGAGCACGCTGCTCGACGTTCCGCGCATATCAAGTTGCATCCCCGGGTGCGAAAGCGTCGAGGAAATCCAGCGGCTTGCGACCTACAAGGCGACCGTCAAGCAGAAGATCGGTCCATTCAAGCTCGAAGTGCCGGCTGACATCATCGTTGAATCGATCACCGAGCCGTCTCACGTGCGCACCCGCGCTACGGGCCGTGACAAGATCACAGGAACGCGGCTGGCGGTTGTCCTCGACGTGACCGTCACGCAGGAAGGGTCTGGTTCCACATTTGCCGTGGACGCGAAAGTCGACGTGCAGGGCCGCCTTGCGACCATGGGATTCGGCATCATCAAGCGCCGGGTCGATCAGAACTTCGAAGAGTTCGAGAAGCGGCTCAAAGAAATGCTGGGCGCGGCCTGATCATGCTGCCGTCACCCTTCCAATTCGAGCGGCCTTCGACGATCGCCGACGCCGTGCGTGCCGTCGGAGATTCTGGCGACGGCATGTTCTACGCCGGCGGGACCGAGTTGCTGCTCGCGATGAAAATGCGCGTCATCCGTGCGGACCGCCTCATCGACATCAAGGGCATCCCTGGGCTCGATTGCATCGCCGTCAACGACATGAACGAGATCGAGATCGGCGCGCGCTGCACGCACAAGAAGATCGCCGGCGATTCCGTCATCCGCGAGCACGTGCCGGCGCTCGCATCGCTCTGCGCCGAGGTGGCAAACATCAGGGTCCGGAACGTTGGAACAATCGGCGGCAATCTCTGCTTCGGAGAGCCTCACGCCGATCCGCCGACGATGCTCGCCGCCCTCAAAGCACGGCTGGTGCTCGAGGGATCCAAGGGCACGCGTGAAATTCACGCCGAGGATTTCATCCGAAGCGAAATGGAAACTGTGCGCGAACCTGACGAGCTGCTGAGAGTCATCGTGTTCCCGCGGCCCGCGGGACCGGTAACCTATCGCCGGTTCAAGCATGGTGAGAGGCCCTCAGTGAACGTCGCGATGGCCTGGTCACTGAACGCCGGCGGGAGCACGATCAGGAGCGCCCGTGTACGGGTCGGCGCGCTTGGTTCGCGGCCACAGCCTCTGACGGCCGTCGAAGATGCCCTCCGAAACGTAGCGGTAGCAGAGGCCCGTCGGGCGATTGAGACAGCTCTTCCCGCGGCGCTGGATCAGCTTGAAGTCAACGCGGATCGGCATGGCGGGGCCGATTACAAGCGTCACCTTGCAGGCGTGCTTCTTCTGCGTAACGCCGATGAGGCGATCATCGCCGGCGGGAGCTGGCTGAAATGACACAGGTATTGGCCATCTCGTTCTCGTTGAACGGCAAGACGATCGCCGTCGACATCCCGGCCTATGTGCTCTTGATCGATCTTATCCGAGATCGTTTGGGCCTGAAGGGAACGAAACGTTCCTGCGACATGGAAGTATGCGGCGCTTGCACGGTCCTTCTCGACGGTGAGCCGGTCTCGAGCTGCACAACGCTCGCCGTCGATGTGGATCGGCGCGAGGTTACCACAATCGAGGGTGTGACGCCGCCAGACGGACTATCCCGGATCCAGGAGGCGTTCGTGCTTCATGGCGGTCTGCAGTGCGGCTTCTGCACGCCCGGGTTCATCATGGCGGTCACGGCGCTCTTGAAGACCACGCCACACCCGACAGACGCGGAAATCCGGCACTACCTGCACGGCAATCTTTGCCGCTGCACCGGTTACACCAAGATTTTCGAAGCCGTGAAGAGCCTCGCGATCCAGCAGGCCTCGCAGGATGGCGTTTGAATCCGCGCGAGACAGCGCAGCTACCTTCTGGAGATATCATGAGTATTGATCAGGTCAAAAGAACGAGTGTCCTTATCGCAGGCGCTGGCATCGGCGGTCTGGCGATGGCGCTATCGCTGCTTCGACGCGGCATCGATTGCGACGTTTTCGAGCAGGCGTCCGAGTTGCGCGAGGTAGGCGCCGGCCTTTGGGTCTCCATGAACGGTGTGCGCGTACTTCGCGATCTCGGCCTCGCCGAGCAAGTCGAACAGAATTGCATCGCGGCCGAGCGACGTTCCATCCGGCTCTGGAACACCGGTGAAACGTGGTCGCTCTATAATCGGAGCTCCGACGCGGCCCGGAACCAACCCTATCTTCTGCTGCGCGCGCACCTGCTTAAGATCCTTGTCGACGGTGTGCGGCGATTGAAGGCGGACGCCATCCATCTGAACGCCCATGTTGTCGGGTTCAGCCAGAACGACGAGGGAGTTCGGGCGCAGTTCGCAGATGGCCGTGAGATCGAAGGTCGCGCCTTGATCGGCGCCGACGGCTCCCATTCGAAGGTTCGTACCGGGCTGATCGGCCAGATCGAGAGCCAGTACACCAATGCAATCGCCTGGCGTGGTCTTGTGCCGGTCGACCGCCTCGAGCCGCATCAGCGCGAGCCCGTGGTGTCTACCTGGATCGGGCCGACCGCGCATGTCACGGCATATCCGGTCCGTTGGCAGAACACGGAATTGATGACGTTCTCGGGTCAGGTCGATCGCAACGACTGGCTCCTGGAATCGTGGTCGGAGAAGGGCTCTGTCGAGGAGTGCCTGAAGGACTTCCTAGGTTGGCATCCCGACATCATCGCGCTCGTCAGCAACGTCGATAGCCTTCACAAATGGGGCCTGTTCGTGCGGCCTACGCTGGCTGGTTGGTCGCAAGGACGGGTCACGCTTCTTGGAGATGCCTGCCATTCGATGCTGCCGTATCTCGGTCAGGGAGTGAACATGGCGTTGGAGGACGCGTCCGTTCTCGCCCGCTGCTTCGAGCATCAGCCCGACGATCTCGCGAGAGCTTTCCAGACATACCAGAGCCTGCGACTTGATCGCACAACCAGGGTCGTGAAGTCCGCTGCCGGGATGCTGCCGATCTTCCATAACTCGGCACTGTGCAAGGCCGAAACGGCGGGAGACTACATCAGGACCCAGTGGGCGCCGGAAGCCACGGCCGCTCGTTACGACTGGATCTACCAGTACGACGCGACCGCCGTTCCTCTTCATTGACATCTCTCCACCACGAGCACCGGTGCACAAGGATGATCGGCAAAGAGCAGCCTTGGGACGACGTAATACCGCTCGAAGAGCGCGAGACCTATGCCATCGCAGGGCTGGGTGGCACGGCTGGATTCGGCAAGCGGCCCGCACTCCTGGTGATTGACGTGCAGTACCGCTCGGTCGGTGACCGCCGGATGCCGATCCGCGAAGCGATCAAGCAATATCCAACCAGCTGCGGTGAGGCTGGTTGGCAGGCCATAACGCAGATTTCCGAACTGATGCGGTTGTTTCGCGGGAGAGGATGGCCGGTGATATTTCCGCATGTCGCCTGCAAGGTCAGCCATGACCAGGGGGCATTCGCGGCAAAAATTCCGGGCATCATGCAAATTCCGCCCGAGGGCTACGACTTTGTTCGTGAGGTGGCTCCGGAGCCGGGGGAACTGCTGCTGCCAAAGACGCAGGCAAGCGCATTCTTCGGCACCCCGTTGACGACGTATCTCGTCGGGGCCGGAATCGATTCGCTGGTGGTGACCGGTTGCACGACCAGCGGCTGCGTCCGGGCGTCGGTAGTCGATGCGTGCGCGCTGAATTTCAAATCGATCGTGCCGAGCGACGCCGTCTACGATCGTTCGCCGACTTCGCACGCTGTCAACCTGTTCGATATTGCCAGCAAGTACGGAGATGTGATGCCGACCCGGGCAGCCATCGAGCGGCTTCGCGCGCTGGCGGATGAACGTACCAAGGATCGGTCGACATGAGTGTCGCCCCGGTATCCGGTCTGCTTTACGGCGCTCATGTGCGTGCGAACGGCATCCGCCAACATTACCTGCGGTTCGGCGGAGCCGGGCCCGCCATCGTCATCGTTCCGGGCATCTCGACGACTGCGGCACAATGGGCGTTCATCGCGGAACGCTTGTGCGTCGGATACGACGTCTATGTGCTCGATGTCCGGGGGCGCGGCCTTTCCGAAAGCGGACCGCATCTCAATTATTCGCTGGATGCCTGCGCCTCCGATTTGATTTCGTTCGCCGAGGCGCTGGAAATAGGCGCATATACCTTGCTCGGCCACTCCATGGGCGCCCGGATCGGAATTCGTGCCGCGCGCTGGCGGCCATCGTCCATGAGACAGTTGATCCTGGTCGATCCGCCGGTCTCCGGACCCGGACGCCGCGCCTATCCAAGTCCGATCGGGCCTCTTCTCAAGCTGCTTCATAGCGCAAGCCTTGGGGAAGCAGACGCGGTGCTGCGAAGCCCGTCCGCGCCGCGCTGGCCAGAAAGGCACATTCGTGCCCGGGCCGAGTGGATGCACACCTGCGACGAGCGCGCCCTGATCGAAAGTCACAAGGGCTTTCATCACGATGACATTCACAATGATCTTGCCAACCTCAGCGTCCGTACTTGGCTACTCGTTGCAGGCAAAGGCGACGTCATCCGCCCCGAAGATGAAAGAGAGATTCAAAGACTATTGCCGTCCATCGAGATCAAGCGACTGGAGAGCGCAGGTCACCAAATGCACATCGACGACACGGAAGGCTTCCTTTCGATCGTCAGCGACGTCCTCGCCTGACCCCTCGAAGGACCGGTCGGAGCGCTGCGAATACATGCCTGGCAAAGGAGATGACTGAAGATGACCCGGCAACGCATCGATGTTGAAATGCTGGAATTGTTCAAGGCCGAACTTGCACTCTGCAAGGTGAGGGAAGGCGAGGTCGTGGCTGTCCTGAGCGGCGGCAAGGATCAGTCGGAGTATGCCCAGACGTTCATGCTGGCCGCGCGGAGCCTTGGCGCGACAACCTTCCACCTCAATGTTCCAAAGTACGGCCAGAGCAAGGTTGCGGGCCAGCAGGGCAGGCACGCGTTGAGCGGCAACCAGCCGGCAATCGACACGCTCAAGCGCGTGGATATGGTGATTGATCTTCTGGGCCTGCTGTTCTCGCGCGAGCAGCTCGAGATTCAGGAGGCGGGCACGCGCATTCTGCGCGTCATGGAGCCGTTCCACATTCTCAAGAAGATGTTCCCGACTGAGGATCTCCGCCGGCGGACCGAGCTCTCACGAACGCTCCTGCAGTCAGCCAGAACCATGCGCATCACGTCGCCGGGCGGAACGGATGTGACCTACGGCTTAAAGCAGTATCCGGTCATTTCCGAGTACGGATACACCGATGAACCGGGCCGCTGGGATCATTTCCCGTCAGGATTTGCTTTCACGCAAGCCACGGATGGTGACGTCAACGGAACTGTCGTTCTGATGCCAGGCGACATTCTCTGCGCATTCAAGCGCTATATTCAGTCTCCGGTCACGCTGACCATCAAGGACGGCTACATTGTCGACCTCAAGGGCGAAGGGACCGACGCAACGCTCATCAAGAACTATATCGACAGTTTCGGCGATCGGCGCGGATGGGCAATCTCGCATATCGGGTGGGGATCAAATGAGCGCGCCGACTGGCACCACATAGCTGCATCTCAGCAGATCGCGTCGGAGCATATCATGAACGCCCTTTCCTTTTATGGAAACGTTCTGTTCTCGACGGGGCCGAATACCGAGCTTGGCGGCACGAACGACACGCCGTGTCATCTCGACATCCCACTTCGCGGCTGCAGCCTCTGGCTCGACGATGTCCATATCCTCGACAGGGGCGAGTTTGCCTACCCGGAGTTGAGGGCACCCGGCCGCTAGGCTGCGCCCGCCTGATCAAGACCTGGAGCCGCATCCGCGGTTCCCAATAACGCGGAAAGCGTTTCGGCAACGACCATCCACTGTCCAGCTCTTTCAATGGGAAACGCATTGCATGTCCAAAACCCTCTCAGGCGCGGAAGATTACACGGCCAGGCAACGGTATTCGATCATGATCTCGGCGATGCTGGGATACATTCTCGACTTCTATGATGTCCTGATCTTTCCGTTTCTCCTGCCCGCGATCCAGCGGTCGATGTCGCTATCGTTGACAGAGATCGGCTCTCTGCAGGCCCTGACACTATTCGGATCGGCGATCGGCGGGGCTCTGTTCGGCGTCATCGGTGATCGCCTTGGCCGGAAGACCTCGCTTCAGCTCGCCATCGCGCTGTTCTCGGTCGCGGCGATCATTTCCGCGTTCGCATGGAATTACTGGTCGCTTGCAGTGCTGCGCTTCATCACCGGCATCGGTCTTGGCGGCGAGTATGGCGTTGGCATGGTGCTTTTCAACGAGGCCTGGAAAAAAGGCAGCCGAGGCTTGGGTGCAGCTGCGCTTCAGGGCTGCGCCGTGATCGCATCGTCCACGGCTTCGATCGTCGGGATCTGGCTTATCGCGACGTTCAGCGACGAGTGGAGCTGGCGCATCGGCCTGCTGAGCGGCGGAGTGCCGATCCTGCTGATCATCTTCATTCGCTTCTTCATGCCTGAGTCGAAGATCTGGCTGGAGTACGAGGCGCAACGCAAGGCCGGTCCGGTCGTGGCCGCGGCCCGCACTCTTCCCCTTGCAGACTTGTTCCGCAATGGTCTGGCGCGGCAGACCGTCACTGCTTTCGTGTGGCTGATGAGCTACATGCTTTGCTACTACAGCGTAGTCTCCTTCATTCCCACGCTGTTGCTCCGGGACATGCACACGCCAGGCGACGTCGTTCGCACCACGGCCGTTCTTCTTTCCGTGGTCAGCGGCATCTGCTACCTCGCCAACGGCTTTTTCAACGACAGGGCTGGCCGCCGGTTCGGTGCTCTCGTGCCGGCATTGTTTTGGGTCGGATCCCTGGTTGGCATGGCGGTGTGGGGAAGTCAGCTCTACGCCGGCTCGAAGGCCGAGTGGCCGATGTTCTGGCTCTATATCGGTTTCGGTATTGGCAACGTTGCGCTCGGCGTGACGGGCGTCTGGATCTCGGAGCTCTATCCGGTCAACCTGCGCGCGACGGCGGTGTCTACATTCTATATGGGCGGTCGCGGCCTTGGCAGCATCGCGCCGGTTATCGTGCCCCTTGCGGCCACTCATTTCGGCGGAAGCCTGCTGAACGGCATGGTTGCCGTGGCCCTTCCCGCTGCAGCTGTCTTCGTTCTTGCCTCTCTTCTGCTTCCTGAGACGCTCGGTCGGGATTTGTCCGCGAAGGGCTTCAAGGCCGATGCGGACTCGGAGCCGGCGATGAAGGCTGCTCCGGTCTCGAGCGTATGATGCACTCGTGAAATGACGAGCAACCGGGGAGATGAGAGCTTGGCGCGCTCATCTCGCCGGCCACCTAGCGTGGGCATAAGGTGGTGCCTCCCAGTGAATTAGGCTGCCAATAGCAAAGCAGGCTCCCGCCATTGCGGATTTTGCGATGTACCGAAGCTCCCCCACCGTGCCAAGCGCTCACGCCACCATACGAAGGACAAACAGCGGTTCCTCGTGTCGGTGGTTGCGTATGATTCCCTCCCTGGGCACCATCCCCTTGATGCTACCTACCGTAATCAGCAATCGATGCGTCGACCGCTCAGGCGCGAACGTGACCTGCAGCCGCGCCGGTGACGACGCTGCCGCCAGCGACAGGGCAAGAGGCAGGCGGCCCTTGCAGGCCGCCTGGATTGATTAGCCTGCGAGCAGACGAGCTCTATTGGCAGAGATGCTGGAGTCCGTCGGACCCCTTGAAAGTGGTACCGGGCCTGCAGACGATCCCATTGTGCGATGCGTAGGTGTTCCAGTCGCCGTTCCACGCGTAGTAGTCGCCATATGCACCGGATTGATCATACGTGCCGTATGCGGCGTAGGAATTGCGCCAGCCGCCGAAGGGAGCGGTCGCGATCGCCGCGGCTGTTCCGACGGCAGCGCCGGCCACGCCGGCCGCGGCCCCCACCGGTCCCACGGGTTCACGATAGGCGGTTCGCCGCTGATAATAGCCCCGCCTGCTGTCGTACGGGCTCCCGGCTCCTCTGTTGAGGCAGTTGGCGCTGGCGAATTGAGATGAACAGGCGGCCGGGTTGGAGAAGACCGCTTGCGCCGATGCGGGGCTCGAAACTGCGGACGCCACTATCACGGCCGCGCCAAGAACTCTTAGACTCATCATGGCTTGCTCCCTGGATTTGGTTTGCTTGCGACGCTTGGCATGACTGAATGCCAAGTCTGCAAGTTGGCTTGCGAGTTCCCGTTTTCTCGCACCTAACCAAATGCAACCTCCGGAAGTGGTTCCTGTGCATCTCGTGCGCAGCATCAAATCGACGTGACTGATGGACGATTGGAAGAATGACTTCGAAGCGGCACAGGCGCGGCGCAGTGCCGACTGAGGAGGGGCCAAGCCACACCACATGAATCAAAATGCCGCGCCCCGTCGGCGAAGACGCAAAGCTGCGTTCGCCACACGCGCGCGCAGGCCTCGTTGCCGAACGCGCTCGCGCAGACCCGGCCAAATTGCAGTCAGTCCGGTATCGCGGACGAGGAGATGCCTAACAGACCCTCACGCTTTGCTGAACATACGCATAACCGTTCCACACGTTTCGCGTCTGATAGCAGGAGTTGTAGGCCGTCGCGGCTCCGATGGCTGCGCCAGTCGCCAAACCGGCTGCGGCAGCTCCGGGGCCCCAACCGCCGCGATAGTAACCGCCCCCGCGGTAATAGCCGCCGCCGGCCCAACGCGCGCGGCCGCCGTGCCAGCCGCCGGCATGCCATCGCGTACCGCCACCGTGCCAACCAGGTCGCATTCCTCCGCCGTGGAAGTGAGCCGATCGAGCGCCGGCTCCTCCGCGCCGGGCCTGCGCGTCATAAGGAAGTATCATTGCTGCAGATGCGATGAAGCTGAGAACAAGCAAAGCCTTGGTTGGTCGCATATCTGGACTCCTTGCAAGGGTGTCCCGATCAATCCCGCCGAACGTGCTTCGTTCCGTTGGTTCAACTGCGTATCGCGTTGGCACAAACTGCATACTCAAAAAACGCGTCGCGGCTTGGGAGGCAAGCGCGGTTCTCGGCAATTGTTGAGTTCAATCCTCCGGACCTCGGCTGCGCAAGGCAGGTACGAACGTGTTCGTACCTTGATGGCCTCCCCGCATGAAACAATGCTGATGCTCACGTGCCGGCGCAGCAGGATTGGCGAGCCGGTACGGCAGCTGGTCCACTACAGGGAGACGACCATGTGGAAGACAGGAGTGCTTGGCGCGCTGGTTTTGCTCGTCGCGGTTCCGGCAAATGCGGCTCCGAAGAATAGTGGCAAGAATGTCGATGCAATTCGTGCTGAATGCTTCAGGCAGGCGAATGAAGCCGCTGCCGCCGGCGGTGCGAACATGACAAGCGGGGCGACTGCCGCCCGAAACTCGGCGGGCTATTCCGCTTATCGGGATTGCGCGCGAAAGAACGGTATTCGCCCGTAAGCATTGCTTTGGTTTCCGCTAACCCATGGAAGGCCGCCTTCGGGCGGTCTATTCCATGCGCAGATGCGACAAGTGAAAAACGGCGACGGCAGCATGGCCGTCGAAAGCCGAGGATGCCGGCTGAGCGGCGCCGAAACTGCAGGGAACGTCAGCTTGCGACGAGAGCCTGGGCTTTGCGCAATCCGGTCATGAGAACGTCGACAACTTGATCTGCGGCTCCGTTGCGGCGCAAGAAGCCGGCCGGATCATCGGCCAACGCTTTGTACTGCGACATTCCGTTCAAGGCCGTTTGGGTCGCATCGCGGCGCCCCAGCTCTGTATTCGCCATCGCAATCAACAGTTGGCTGAATCCGGAATCGCGCAACGATGCCGTCTCGGCAACATCGAGCATCTGCTTGTATTCACCCTTCAAGTAAAGGTCGACCGCGATGAAATGAAGATACCAGGCTGGCGGATGCAACGTGCGCTCGATCGCGCGTTTGAGCATCGGAACTCCTTCCGAGAAGTTCCCGCGGATGGAAAGCCGCCAGCCGAACTGGGCAAGTATGTCGGGATCGTTAGGATTGAGATCGATCGCCAGATGGCTGATGCGATCACTATCGGCGTAACGTCCGGTGAAATGGTAGGCCGCAGCCAGGGCCTTCAGCGCCAGGGGACTGTTCGGCTGCAGGGCGATGGCGCGCGACGTGGCCTCAAGGGCCTTGTCATACTCCGTTTGCCGATTGCCGTCGGCTGAATAGCCCAACCGTCCGGCGTCGAGATGCAGCCACCCAAGCATGGCCCATGCATCGCTATACTGCGGATCCCGCTGAACGGTTTGCTGAAGGCACTGCATGGCCGGATCGAAGTCGATGCGCCGGAACGTGCTGCGATAGGCCTGAGCGCGCAGGACGCAGAGATAGCTTTCCATATTCCTCGGTGGATCCGCGCGAATATCGTTTCTGACCACGCCGTAGGATTGGCCGACGACAGTTGCGATTTCGCTTGCGAGCTCGCGCTGGACATTCATGAGCGACTGAGGATCGAACGGTCGAGCATATGTCCGCATCCATACGATCTCGTCGTTCTCGGCGTTGAAGACGGTCGTTGTGACCTGCACCTCTTCGACGCTCGTTTGAACGCTTCCACGGACGACATAGGAAGCACCGAGAGGACGACCGGGTTGGGGCGCTTTGTCGCCTTTTGCGGAGAGCGCATTCGGGGGCGACGTATAGAGCCGAAATCCTCCGAATCGAAACAGGTTGCTGGTCAGTTCCTGTCCCATGCCGATGGCGAAGAGCCGCGTGTTCTCCCCGGGAGTGAGTGGCTCGAACGGCATCACGAGGACCGCGGGTTCGCGTGGCGTCATTGGGGACGGCGGCGGTCTTGCTGCAAGCCATATCCAAGCCGTCACGCCGGCTGCCAGCGCGGCAGCGACGAGCGCATAGCGTCTGATGCCAAACTTGGTCGTCCAATTCGCACGTGTAGCAGCAGCAGTTGTCGAATGATCGTGGAGTTCAAGGGCAGGTTCGCGAGATGGAGTGTCGGCAACATGCATTTTGTGCCACTCAAAATGGGGCACATAGGAGCCTTTTGGAATTGTGATGCGTACCGGATCATCCCGGCCCGAATCCACATAGTAGCTATCGAGGTCGCGGCGCAATCGTCGAGCTTCAAGACGAACGACAGGGTCAGCCTGGGGATCGAAAGAATCGTCGCGCCGAAACACGGCCAAGGCAATTGTGTAGCCTTTCAGGCTTTCAGCGCGGCCTGCAAGCGTCTCGTCGACAATGAAACGAAGGAAAGCTTGCCGCCGTTCGCTCGCCTGGAAATGCGGGCTTGCGAGGATGCGGTCCAGCTCTTTCGCTACATGCGCCGGCGGCACCGCGGAATCATCACGACGCGGGACCTCGGATGCGCCGCTGACGGCGTCGTGAGCGAAGGGTACATCAGGCATCAACCGGCAACCCCAATCGTCGATCGACGGTAGGCCTTCCCAGTACATGTTGCAACTCGTAAGCGAAGCAGGCAGCCGGCGCTGACGCGACAGCTTTCGATCATCAGAACAATGAGTTCCCGACTGCAGCGACAGCTGGTCGCATCGGCCTTGAAGCCGTCGCGCCTGAGACAGCGCGCTCAACGAGCGTCGCGCCGTGTACGAACATGTTCGTACCTTGAAGCCCCGATGAACCAGCAGCAAAGGTCACGTTGGCCACAAGCGAGTTCATCATGGAGGAGTTCCGCGCGATTGTGACCCGCTTTCCGCTGCGCGAACTTGACATTCGCCGCTGCTTCAATCGCGACGCGCAGTTTAGAGCCATTTGCGCAGATTATGACGAAGCTGTGAAAGCGCTTCGTCATTGGCAACAGGCGGCAAAGCAAGGCGACCGCGAAGGAAGTCGGAAGGCCGCGGATTACGAACGGCTCGTTGCCGACCTGGAAGCCGAGGCCCTGGTTCATCTGAACCGGCCGTGATCGAGGGGCGTTCGCATAACTGGAGCAGTGCGTGAACGATACGATTCTTATCAACCTTTCGATATCAGGCGTGCTTGCCGCGGGCATGCTGCGTGCTGCGATCGGTCAGACACAGAACCTGCGCAGCGAGGCCGCCGAACCGACCAAGCACGCAATCGGCCGCAACGAGTAACTGGAGGCAACCTTCTTGAATATTGCCGAGAGACCGGTCCCGAACGTGGACGAAACCGGCGCGTCAGACAGTATCTTCATTCTCGGCGGCACGTTTCGCATGGGATCGGATCGGCATTATCCGGAAGAAGCGCCGTCCCACATGGTGAGCGTCGACGGGTTCTGGATGGACCGCACGCCGGTGACGAACCGGCAGTTCAAGCAGTTCGTGCGTGCCACGGGCCACGTCACCTTCGCCGAGGTCGCTCCCGATCCCAAGGACTATCCTGATGCATTGCCGCATTTGATCTTCGCCGGCTCGCTCGTCTTCACTCCCCCGGATTATCCGGTCGATCTGCGCGACTACGGCCAATGGTGGACGCTGCTCAAGGGCGCGAATTGGCGGCATCCCTACGGCCCCAAGAGCAACATCAAATCGCTCGACGACCATCCGGTCGTCCATATCGCATACGCCGACGCGTTGGCCTACGCCCGATGGGCCGGCAAGGACCTGCCGACCGAAGCGGAGTGGGAGTTTGCCGCACGCGGCGGCCTCGATGGCGCCGAGTTCGCCTGGGGCGATGAATTCGTGCCGGGCGGCGTGCATCAAGCCAATACGTGGCAAGGTCACTTCCCGTTCGAGAACCGGTGTGAGGACGGCCATGCGCGCACGTCGCCGGTGATGACCTTTCCGCCGAACGGCTATGGCGTGTTCGACATGATCGGCAATGTCTGGGAGTGGACCAGTGACTGGTGGGCTCCAAAACACAGCGCCGACGCAAAGAAGGACTGCTGCATTCCCCAGAACCCGCGGGGCGGCTGCGAGCACGACAGCCACGATCCGTCGCTGCCGCTCAGCAGGATACCGCGCAAGGTGATCAAGGGCGGCTCGCATCTCTGCGCGCCGAACTATTGCCGGCGCTATCGACCGGCGGCGCGCCATGCCGAGCCGATCGATACGTCGACCAGCCATCTCGGATTTCGCTGCATCACACGTTCAGGGAGAAAGTGATGACTGAGAAGACAACGACAGAGACCTTCAGCCGCCGCAACCTGCTCGCGGCCTCCAGTTCGCTCGCCACCATCGCCGCCTTCTCGGCGATGGCGCCCATCCAGACAGCCCAGGCGCAAGGGACCACGCAACCCTCGAGCGCGGCCGGCGGCGCAAAGCCGAACATCATCCTGATCCTGTCGGATGATTTTGGCTATGGTGACTCCGGGCCCTATGGTGGCGGCGAAAATCGCGGCATGCCAACGCCGAGCATCGATCGCCTCGCGAATGAAGGACTGCAATTCATGTCCTTCTATGCGCAGCCGAGTTGCACGCCCGGTCGTGCCGCGGTGCAAACCGGCCGGATTCCAAATCGCAGCGGCATGACGACCGTCGCGTTCCAGGGCCAGGGCGGCGGCATGCCGGCGGCGGAATGGACGCTTGCCTCGGTTTTGAAGACCGGTGGTTACAAAACGTTCTTCACGGGCAAATGGCACCTTGGCGAGGCCGACTATGCGTTGCCGAGCGCGCAAGGCTACGACGAGATGAAGTATGCCGGCCTTTATCATCTCAATGCCTACACCTACGCCGATCCGACCTGGTTTCCCGACATGGACCCCGAACTCAGGGCGATGTTCGAGAAGGTCACCAAAGGCGCACTTTCCGGAAATGCCGGGCAGCCGGCGAAGGAAGATTTCAAGATCAACGGCCAGTATGTCAACACGCCGGACAAGGGCGTCGTCGGCATTCCTTTCTTCGACGACTATGTCGAGAAGGCCTCGCTCGAATATCTGGACCGCAACAAGTCATCGGGCCCGTTCTTCATGAGCATCAACTTCATGAAGGTGCACCAGCCCAACATGCCGGCGCCCGAATTCCAGGGCAAGTCGATGTCCAAGAGCAAGTACGCCGACTCCGTGGTCGAGAACGACACGCGTATCGGCCGGATCATGGACAAGGTGCGGTCCCTCGGGCTCGACAAGAACACCTATGTGTTCTGGACGACGGACAACGGCGCCTGGCAGGACGTCTATCCGGACGCCGGCTACACGCCGTTCCGCGGCACCAAGGGCACGGTTCGCGAGGGCGGCAACCGCGTCCCGTCGATCGCATGGGGTCCGGGCATCAAGGCCGGCTCGAAGAATTCGGACATCGTCGGCGGCCTCGACTACATGGCGACGTTCGCGAAGCTTGCCGGCGTGAAGCTGCCGGAGAACGATCGCGAGGGTAAGCCTATCATCTTCGACAGCATCGACATGTCTCCGATTCTGTTCGGAACCGGCAAGTCCGAGCGCAAGAACTGGTTCTATTTCACGGAGTCCGAACTCTCGCCTGGCGCCGCCCGTGTCGGCAATTACAAGGCGGTGTTCAATCTGCGCGGCGACAACGGCGCAAAGACCGGCGGTCTGGCGGTCGACAGCAACCTCGGCTGGAAGGGACCGGAGTCCTACGTGGCGACCGTTCCACAGGTCTTCGATCTCTGGCAGGACCCGCAGGAGCGCTACGACATCTTCATGAATAACTACACCGAGCACACCTGGTCCCTGGTTTCGATCAATGCCGCGATCAAGGATCTGATGCAGACTTACGTGAAGTATCCGCCACGGAAGATACAGAGCGAGACCTACGCGGGACCGATCACCATCCAGCAGTACGAGCGCTTCGCGTTCTTCAGGGATCAACTCGCCAAGGACGGCTTCCAGATCGGCTTGCCGACGGGCAACTGATCGATGCGAATGGGAGCGGCCCCACATCGAGGGGCCGTTCCGCTGTTGCGAATGGCTGAACCGGAGGACGGTGATTCGTGAACGAAAGCTTGGTTGACCGCCGTACGATCCTGGCCGGTCTGCTGGTGTCGGCGGCCACCCTGTCGGTTTCCGGCCGCATCGCTCGCGCGCAAAGCGATCCTCTGCCTTCCTGGAATGAGGGCCGCGCCAAGAAGTCGATCCTGGACTTCGTCTCCGCGGTGATGCGGGAAGGCACGCCGGATTTCGTGCCGGCGCCAGAGCGCATCGCGACATTCGACAATGACGGCACGCTCTGGTGCGAGCAGCCGATGTATGTGCAGCTTGCGTTTGCGCTGGACCGGGTGAAGGCCCTCGCTCCCAAACATCCGGAGTGGAAGCAGAAGCAGCCCTTCAGGGCGGTTCTCGACAACGACATCGCTGCGCTGGCCAAGGCCGGCGAGAAGGGCCTGGTCGAACTCGTCATGGCGACCCATGCCGGCATGACAACGGCCGAGTTCGCGCAGATTGCCGGCGACTGGATCGCGAGTGCGCGCCACCCGAAGTTCAACCGGCCCTATACCGACCTCGTCTACCAGCCGATGCTGGAACTGCTCGCCCATCTGCGGGCCAATGGCTTCAAGACCTTCATCGTCTCGGGCGGCGGCATCGAGTTCATGCGGCCATGGAGCGAGCGGGTCTATGGCATCCCGCCCGAGCAGGTCGTGGGATCGAGCATCAAGACGAAGTTCGAGATCGACAAGGGGAAGCCGACACTGATCCGGCTGCCGGCGATCGATCTCGTCGACGACGGACCCGGCAAGCCGGTCGGCATCAACTCGCATATCGGTCGCCGGCCGATCGCGGCCTTCGGCAATTCGGACGGCGACTTCCAGATGCTGCAATGGGCGACGCAATCATCGGGGAAACGCTTTGGCCTGATCGTGCATCACACCGATGCCGAACGAGAATATGCATACGATCGGAAGTCCTCGTTCGGCAAACTCGACAAGGCGCTCGACGCGGCGAGCGCCAATGGCTGGATCGTGGTTAGCATGAAAGACGACTGGAAACGCATGTTCCGTTTTGAATAGAGGCCGAAGGATTGCGTAGTCATCGCTGACGCCCGGCGCCGCGGAGCACGCCAGCGCCGCCGGTGATGCAAGCGAGACGAAGAACGAGGAGGCATCATGACAAGACTTCTTCCGGGAATGCGTCGGCTTACCTTCGCGAGCGCGGCGCTGGCGGTTGGTCTGATGCTCGGGGGCCCGGCGTACGCGCAGACACCCGCGGACCAGAAGCCGGCCCAGGACCAGGCTACCGCGCCGGCGCCGGGCCCGACAGCCAGCAAGCTTCCGAACGGACAGATCGAGCAGCTGGTCGCGCCGATCGCGCTCTATCCGGACGCGCTGCTGTCGCAGATCCTGATGGCGTCGACCTATCCGTTGGAAGTCGTCGAGGCGGCGCGCTGGTCGCAAGACAACAAGACCGTCACCGGCAAGGCGCTCGAAGACGCCATGCAGAAGCAGTCGTGGGATCCGAGCGTCAAGGCCCTCGCGGCGGTGCCGCAGGTTCTTCAGATGATGAACGACAAGCTCGACTGGACCCAGCACCTTGGCGACGCCTTCCTCGCGCAGGAGCAGGACGTGATGAGCGCCGTGCAGACCCTGCGCCAGCGCGCGGAGGCCGCGGGCAATCTCAAGTCGACGCCGCAGCAAAAGGTGATAAAGAGCGCGCCTCCCGCCGGTGTGACCGCGCCCTCCGGCATGCAGCAGGCGATCTCGATCGAGCCGGTCGATCCCGACCAGTATTACGTCCCGGTCTACGATCCCGGTGTCGTCTACGGGGCCTGGGATTATCCCGACTACCAGCCGTTCTATTGGTCTCCGCCAGGCTATGTCGCCGCGGGCGTGATCGGCTTCACCGCCAGCGTGGCCGTCGGCGCTGCGATCTGGGGCGGCTGCAACTGGTGGGGCCGCAACGTCTACGTCAACGTCAACCGCTATAACCAGTTCAACCGCACCAACATCAGAAACACCAATTGGGCCCACAATCCGGCGCACCGCGGCGGCGTTGCCTATCGCGATGCCGGCGTGGCGAGACGCTTTGGCAGCGGCAATACCCCCGCCGCGCGCGAGGCGCTGCGCAATCGCACCGGTGGTCCTGGCGGCAGGGTCTCGAATGCGGGGGCCGGCCGGGCCAGGACCGCGGTCTCGCAACGCGCCGGCAATCGCGGTGCAAGCGTATCCCGCCGGGCCAGCAGCCGGAACGTCACCCGCGCCCATACGCGCGCGGGCAATCGCGCGGCGATCTCGCACAGAAGCGTAACGCACACGCGCGTCAGTGGACGTGTTCACGCAGGCGGCCGGCCGGCCGCGATGCGCGGCGGTGGCATGCGGGCAGGCGTCGGTGGTTTCCATCGTGGCGGTGGCGGCATGCGTGCTGGCGGCGGCTTCCGCGGAGGCGGCTTTCACGGAGGTGGCCGCCGGCGCTGAGTGGCGCGATTGCTATTCGGGGAATTCCATACGAGATCGCCAAACGGCGTGCCCCCCAGGATGCGACCGTCGCAGGTGGCGAACTATCGCGACCACCGGCTCCCAGTCCCGGCGATTCGACATATCCTTGCGCGGATGAAATCCTGGTTGAACTTACGTGCTCCAAGGGCCATCAAAATGTCCGGCGCGCCGGGAGCCGCTTGAACCCCCAACGCGAGGCGGGAACTTGACCGGCTGCCAGTTCGTTTGCTCCGGCGGGCTTTTTTGGTCCCGTGCCGTCGATTGGCGGCGTATCGTACGATCAATCTCGCGCCTGAAGGAGCCTGCAACGATGGCCAGGAAATTCAAGGTCGGCGATCACGTCAGCTGGAATTCCGAGGCCGGCCGCGTCTCGGGCACCATCATCGCGGTTCACACCCGCGATTTCGACTACAAGGGGCACACCCACCGCGCCTCGGACGCCGATCCGCAATACGAGATCAAGAGCGACAAGACCGATCACGTCGCGGCCCACAAGGGCAGCGCGCTGCATCATGCCTAGCAAAGACGCGGCGCTTCCGTTCTTCACGATCGGTCATTCCACCCGCAGCCTCGAGGATTTCATCGCTCTCCTCGGCGCGGCCGCGATCGAGCGCATCGTCGACATCCGAACGGTGCCGCGGTCGCGGACCAATCCGCAGTTCAACAAGGATACGCTGCCCAAGCCGCTCAAGGCCGCGGGCATCTCGTATGAGCATCTGGCCGATCTCGGCGGGCTCCGCGGCAAGGCGCGAAGCGTGCCGCCGTCCGTCAATGGATTCTGGAGCAACGAGAGTTTTCACAACTACGCCGACTATGCGTTGTCGCCGCAGTTCCATGCGGCGCTCCAGCATCTGCGCGACGAGGGACGCCGGCAACGCTGTGCGATGATGTGCTCGGAAGCGGTGTGGTGGCGTTGCCACCGCCGCATCGTTGCCGACTATCTGATCGCGTCCGGCGAGACCGTCGTCCACATCATGGGGGAGGGCCGCCTCGAGCCCGCCCGTCTCACCGAAGGCGCCGTCGTCCAGGGCGACGGCACGGTGGTCTATCCGGCGACGGGTGAACTGGATCTATGAAGGGGGGCGAGGCTTGCGGCTGCACCATCGTGCCGCGCCGGCTGACGTCGCCGATGGCGCCGACGATGCGGCGGCCGCCGGCGCAGCGTTCGCCTGTTTCACGCTGGTCGTGTCGGCCGGCGGCGCGGCCACGAGATAGATCGCCTTGCGCGACAGCGAGCCGTATACAAACGGCTGCTGCGCGTTGCGCGTCGCCTCCATCACGTCGTCGCGGACGTTGCGGAACATGAAGGTGACCTCGACGCCCGGCGTCTCGATGTTGCGGAGCAGCGCCGCGTCGAACGGGCTGTTGCGGCCGTCGCCGTCGAGCGCGGTGGTGCCGTCGCGCGCGGCATAGGCGACCAGCACATTGCCGACCGGCTCGATGCGGCCGAGCCCGCTGCCGGCAGCGGCGCGGGCGGCGAGCGAGCGGCTCATCTTCGCCGCGAACGGATTGTTGCGGCAGGCATCGAGGATGACGAGGCCGAGACTTCCGGTGTTGGCGACCTGCAGCATCACGCTTTGCAGGCTGATCGCTTCATTGGCGGCGTCGGTATCGCGCTTCAACTCGGCGTCGACCGGGATCAGCCCCGGCGAGTTCACCTGGAACGGCGCCTACGGCACGCAGTTCTTCTGCGATCCGAAGGAGCGCCTTGTCGTCGTTGTGGGAACCGCGGCGCCGGGCGAATTGCGCAAATATTATCGCGAGAATGTGCAGGACATCGTCTACGGCGCGATGGTGAAGTAAACGGCCTCGACGTCGTAGAAAAGCCTAGCGTCACGTGGAACGTGGAACAGCAAAAAAGGCCCGTCGCTCGATCCGGGCGACGGGCCTTCAATTTTGCGTGGCTACCAGCGCCTGTAGACGCCGGTCAGCGTCCCATTGTTGTTCCCTTCAGGACCCACGTCGCCCTGGGTTGAGCTCGGCGTCGGGTGATTGGTGCCGTTGAATGAACCGTACCAGCCCGGCTCCGCCGGAGAGTACATCACATCAGGCTGCACGGCCTGATAGCGGGGGCCGCCATAGTATCTCGGACCAGGGTTCCCGTAAGGATAGTAGCCTTGTGCGAACGCGCCTGCCGTTGTTGCGATCAGGGACGCCGCGGCGAGGGACAATATCTTGGTCTTTCGTTGCATCCACACTCTCCTTGCTGGTGTCTCGACCAACGACCGCCATGGAGCGGCGTTCCCGATCTGCCATGCATCTCGCAATGGCAAATCTGCGCGAGCGTGGGATCAGGTTCTTGTGAAGGGGCTTGCGCTCCGGCCGGGCTCTGCCCGGCAGGATGCATCGCATCGCCGGCCCGTTATGCTTCCATGGCTATAACGGCGCATGCGCGAGCGGCGCCTCGAAAAACCGGGCGGTTCGTAAAAGGAAGCCCGCCACTGCGGCGGGCAAGGTCCAGGGAGGAAAACGCCCTGACAAGGGAGCGTGCAGCCAGTCTCCCTGATTCGTGCGCGGCTGCGAAGATCGTATAACTACTGTCATCAGGGCCGGCATTATGCGAATGCTGCTGGTGCCGCGGCCGGCCGGCAAGGGAATGACAGGGCGCGCTAACACGGCGCAAATACAGGGGAAGTTCATGAGCACGTCTGGAGTTTTTGCCCGCGTCGTCGCGGCGATCGGGGCCGGCGCCTTGGCGTGGCGGCGGATGCAGGGCGCGCAGCCCGCGCCCGCCTGGGGCAGCGCGCCAGAGATCCCGCAGGCCAAACCGCAGGGCGCGATCCCGACGCTCAAGATGCCGACGGCGCGGGGCTGGGACAAGGACCAGAAGCCGGTCGCCGCGCCCGGGCTCAAGGTCAACGCATTTGCGGCCGGGCTCGATCATCCGCGCTGGATCAACGTGCTGCCCAACGGCGACGTGCTGATCGCGGAGGCAACGCAGATCGCTGGCACACCGCGCAGCGTCTTCCACTACGCGATGCAGGCGACGATGCGGCGCGCCGCGGCGCTCGGCGTCAGCGCCAACCGCATCACGCTGCTGCGCGACCGCGATGGCGACGGCGTCGCCGAAAGCAGCAGTGCCTTCATGGAAGGATTGAGCCAGCCGTTCGGCATGGCGCTGGTCGGCGACACCTTCTATGTCGGCAACACCGACGGCGTGGTGGCGTTTCCCTATGTTGCCGGCGCCGATCGCATCACCGCGCAGGGACGCAAGCTCGTCAGCTTCAAGCCCGACGGGCACTGGACGCGCAGCCTGCTGCCGAGCGCCGACGGCAAGAAGCTTTATGCCGGTGTCGGTTCGCTCAGCAACATCGCCGAGAGCGGCTTTGCAGTCGAGGAAGGCCGCGCCGCGATCTACGAGCTCGATCTCGCAGGTGGCACCAGCCGCATCTTCGCCGGCGGCCTGCGCAATCCGGTGGGCATCGCCTGGGAGCCGACCACCAATGTGCTCTGGACCGTCGTCAACGAACGCGACGGCCTCGGCGACGAGACGCCGCCCGACTATCTGACCTCGGTGCGTGACGGCGGCTTCTACGGCTGGCCCTATTGCTACTGGGGCAAGACGGTGGACGATCGCGTGCCGCAGGATCCGGCGATGGTCGCCAAGGCGATCCAGCCGGACTATGCGCTCGGCGGCCATACCGCCTCGCTCGGGCTGTGCTGGATGCCGCAGGGCACGCTGCCGGGATTCCCCGACGGCATGGTGATCGGCCAGCACGGCTCGTGGAATCGCTCGACGCTGTCGGGCTACAAGGTGGTGTTCGTGCCGTTCGCGAGCGGCCGTCCCGCAGGGCCGGCGCGCGACATCCTGTCGGGCTTCCTCGCGCCCGACGAGAAGGTGTCGTACGGCCGCCCGGTCGGCGTCGCGCTCGGCCCCGACGGCTCGCTGCTGGTGGCCGACGATGTCGGCAATGTGATCTGGCGCGTCACGGCGGCATAGGCTGCGAGCGAGCGCGCGCATTCGCGAAATGAAGCAGGCCGCCGGCTGCGGCGGCCTGAGTGGATGGCTCCCGCTTCCTTGATTGCGAGGGCCGGCTCGACGCCCTTGTGAGCGTCGGGGGCGATCTTGTCAGTCCGGTTCTGCTAGAGCGTTTTCGAGCGAAGTGGATACCGGTTCGCGTGAAGAAAACGCGTCAAAACAAGAATCTAGAGCCCCGTTCCGATTCCATCGGAACGGGAAAAGCTCTAGTCGCAGCGGCGGACCCTGCGGACCGAACCGTCGTCGCGCTCGATCGTAACGGTGCGGCATCCGCGATATCCGCGATCGTATCCGTAGGCGCGATAAGCGGGTCGATCGTAGTCTCGGTAGTAGCGCGGCTCGGGGCCCACCCTCACGCCGCCGAGCGGAGTATCGACGGCAACTTGAGCTGACGCGGGCGTGATGGAGATCGGCGTGGCGACAGCGAAACCGGCAACCGCCAATGCACCGGCCAATAACAGGTTTCTCATGCGCGTTTCCTCCTGAGTTATTGCATCCGCTTTCCAACAATCCAGCTGGGGCAAGAGTTCCTCGGCCTTCGCGGTGCGCGACGTCAGCGGCTCAGGAACTCGCGGATGTCCTGCGCGATCTCGGCGGCATGCGTCTCCAGCGCGAAGTGGCCGGTGTCGAAGAATTTGACGACCGCCTTCGGGTTGTCGCGCTTGAACGCCTCGGCACCCGGCGGCAGGAAGAACGGATCGTTCTTGCCCCACACCGCGAGGAACGCCGGCTGATGGGTGCGGAAGTAACTCTGGAAGGTGGGGTAGAGCGCGACGTTGCTCTTGTAATCGCCGAACAGATCGAGCTGCACGTCGTGGGCGCCGGGCCGCGCCATGTAGTAATTGTCGAGGTTCTGCCCGTCGGGCGACACCGTTTGCGGATCTGATGCGCCGTGGGTGTACTGCCAGCGCGTGGTGTCCGGCGTCAGGAAGGCGCGCAGCGCGTCGCGGTTCGCCGGCGAGGGATCCTGCCAATAGGCCTTGATCGGAGTCCAGCCGTCGCTGAGGCCTTCCTCATAGGCGTTGCCGTTCTGCGAGATGATCGCCGTGATTCGCTCCGGATGCTTGACCGCGATGCGGAAGCCGGTCGGCGCACCATAATCGAACACATAGACCGCAAAGCGATCGAAGCCGATCACCTCCGTGAAGCGATCGATGACGCCGGCGATGCTCTCGAAGGTGTAGTTGAACTTGTCGTGCGGCGGCATGTCCGACTGACCGAAGCCGGGCAAATCCGGCGCCACGATGTGGAATTTGTCCGCGAGCTGCGGGATCAGATCGCGAAACATATGGCCCGCGCTCGGGAAGCCGTGCAGCAGCAGCAGCTTTGGCGCGCCGGGCGAACCGGCTTCGCGATAGAAGATGCTAAAGCCATCGACATCGGCGGTGCGGTATTTGACCTGAGACATCTGTCAGTCCTTGTGATCGTGATGTGGTGGCGTGGTTTGCGAGTTCAGGAATTGATCTGCCCGGCGACCGCACTGACCGCCTCCCGGATGATGTCGGTGACGAGCTTCGGCGCGGTGACGATCGGGGTATGATCGACGGGGTGTGAGCGCACGGTCGCCTGCATCCGCGCCGCCATGCTGCGCTGGGTCTCGGGCGCGATCATCCGGTCGTCCTCGGCAACCAGGAACCAGCTCGGGACGTCCTTCCACAGGGGGCGGCCGACCGGCACGGTGATGCAGGCCGGAGAGATCGGCCGCTGCACCGCGGCCAGCACCGCGAGGTCCTCGGACCGCGCGCCTTGCGCGAAGGCCGCTGCGAAAGCGGACTCCGGCAGCCAGATCAGACCATTGGCGTCGGGCGCAAGCTTGGGCGCAAACGGATGCGGCGGCAGCCGGTAGAAGACGTCGGCGACCGTCTCGCCTTCGTCCGGCGCCAGCGCCGCGACATAGACCAGCGCCTTGACGTGCGGCGAGCGGGTCCCGGCAATCACGGCGCCGGCATAGGCATGGCCAACCAGCACCACCGGGCCCGCGACGCGGTCCAGGGTGCGGTTCAGCGCGGCGACGTCATCGGCGAGCGAGTTAAGGGGCAGCGGCGCCGCCACCGCCGTAATGCCCTCGGCGTCGAGCGCCGTGATCACCCGCGCCCAGCTCGAGCCGTCGGCCCACGCGCCATGGGCAAGCACCACGCTGACATTCTCGTTCGACATTGTCCGTTCCCTCGTCTCAGGCCAGTTTAGGCGGTAACCGTCAAAATGCTATTTGATAGGTTACTGCGCTTATGGTCCATGGCTCGTAACTTGTCAAATGAATTTTATCAGGTTACTATTTCCGTAGCTGAGGAAGCCGCCAGAAAGCCGCCAGGAGGGCGTCACCGTGCAATCCCATCCGCCCGCGATGTTCATCGCAGACAGCCTGGGCCTCGATTTCATCAATTCGATCGCGACGCCGGTCGATACGCCGGTGGACTGGATCGCCGATGGCGACGGCCTGTTGCGCTGGCTAGCGCAGGCGCAGTTGGTGCCGCCCGTTGTGCTCGACGAGCTCAAGGCGCGCGCGACGCCTGGCGCGCTCGACAATGCCGCCGGTCAGGCCCGCGATTTGCGCGAATGGTTCCGCGGCTTCGTCCGCAAGCATATGGGCCGGCCGCTGACGCCGCGGGCGCTCAAGGAGCTCGAGCCGCTGAACCGGCTGCTGGAAAGCGATCAGGCGTTCAGCAAGATCGTGGCGCATCGCCAAAAGGACGGCGATGACGGTTTCGCGCTGGAGCGGACGCGGCGCTGGCGCTCGGCCGAAACATTGCTGCTGCCGATTGGGGAAGCGATGGCCAGGGTCGTCTGCGAGGAAAGCTTCTCCGACATCAAGGCGTGCGAGGGCCCGGCGTGCACGCTGATGTTTGCCGACCACACGCGGGCGCGGGCGCGCCGATGGTGCAGCATGGCGATCTGCGGCAACCGCGCCAAGCAGGCCGCGCACCGCAGCCGGATGAAGGACAGGGGCTGAGATCAGCAAAAACCACGGCGCCAAAGGGTAACGGCACCTGACGGATTCTCGCGGCGGAGGCGAGGGCAAAACTCCCCTCCAGGTCCGATCGCTCGGAAGTGCATAAAACCGGAATGAAATCCATAGCGGTTTTCAACCATGCCCCTTGAGCCTTCCTCAACTTCCGCGGCCGATGCTGCGCCCGCCACCGGGATCGAAGGAGGTCACAGCATGCCGGCCAAGGGACGAGCGACCGCGACCAACGCCACCGCGCAAGGGCGCGAGGACATCCTTAACGCGCGCGCCATCAGCACGCTGGGCGCCGGCGTCGTCAGCGCGATGAGCGCGGTCGGCGCCGCCGTCATCAAGAAGAACAAGCCGGCACTCGGCAAGAATGCCGACTGGTTCTGGCACATGTTCGCGAAATGCGAGGCCAGGGCCGCGCGCATCGCCGAGCAGGCCGCGCGCGATCCGGAGGCCTGCGGCGATGCCACCTTCATCGAGGTCTATGCCGCGCAATTGCCGAAGCTGATGGCAGCGGCGCTCGAGAGCCACGAGAAGGCGCTCAAGGCGAAGTGATGCCGCCTCAAGAGGAGTGCCACAACGGCGCTCGTCCCGCTGCCGTTCCCTCTTGACCTCTCAAGCCGTGACGCGCCATCGCGCTGACCGGCCCTACGGCCCCGATCGGGCAGCCCGCCTGATCCGCGCCTCAGCTTTTCTGCGATGGGGCATGGCGATTTGGCGCTTCTTGGCGTAAAGCACCCCAAATCGTCATGCGGTTGTGCCGCTTGCCGGGCACGCAGCTCCAGGTCGTCCCGCTCGACGTTCTGCGCCCGGACCAATCAAGGTTTCCCATCTCGTGCCCTTTCCGACCACAAGTTCGCCGCTCGCCCGCGCCTTGGCTGAGCGCAACTACGATCAACCGACCCCTGTCCAGCTCGCCGTGCTCGCGGACGACGCCGTCGACCGTGATCTCCTCGTTTCAGCCCAGACCGGCTCGGGCAAGACCGTTGCCTACGGCTTGGCCATGGCAAAGGACCTGCTCGACGGCGCCGAGCGGTTCGAGCCGGCTGCCGCCCCGCTGGCCCTGATCGTCGCGCCGACCCGCGAGCTCGCCTTGCAGGTTCAGCGCGAGCTTGCGTGGCTCTACGAGCATGCCGATGCCCGCGTCGTCTCCTGCGTCGGCGGCATGGATCCGCGCCGCGAGCAGCGCGAGCTTGCCGAGGGCGCCCACATCGTGGTCGGGACGCCCGGCCGGTTGTGCGACCATTTGCGGCGCGGCCGTCTCGACATTTCGGGACTCAAGGTCGTCGTGCTCGACGAGGCCGATGAAATGCTCAATCTCGGTTTCCGCGAGGATATGGAATTCATCCTCGAGACCACGCCGGACACCCGCCGCACCTTGCTGTTCTCGGCGACGTTCCCGCGCGGCATCGTCGCGCTCGCCAAGCAGTATCAGGAGCAGGCGTTCCGGATCGAGGTCGCGGGCGACGAAGGCGGCCATGCCGATATCGAATACCGCGCCATCCGGGTGGCCGCCGACGATGTCGAGCACGCGGTCGTCAACGTGCTGCGTTTCCATGAGGCGCCGAGCGCGCTGGTGTTTTGCAACACCCGTGAGGCCGTCAGGCATTTGCAGGCGGCGCTGCTTGAGCGCGGGTTCTCCGTCGCCGCGCTGTCGGGCGAAATGACCCAGAACGAGCGCACCCAGGCGCTGCAGGCGTTGCGCGACGGACGGTCGCGGGTTTGCGTCGCGACCGACGTCGCGGCGCGCGGCATCGATCTGCCGAGCCTCGATCTCGTCATTCACGCGGATTTGCCGAAAGATCCCGAGGTCATGCAGCATCGCTCCGGCCGCACCGGCCGTGCCGGCCGCAAGGGCGTCAGCATCCTGCTGGTGCCGCCGGCACGGCGGCGGCGCGCCGAATTGCTGCTCGATCTCGCCGGCATCGATGTGGTGTGGGGCTCCGCGCCGCAGGCGGAGGAGATCCGCAAGCTCGACCATGATCGCCTGCTGCAGGATGCGGTGTTCTCCGAGGAGGCGACATCAGATGATCTGGCACTGGCGCAGGCCCTGCTCGCCGAACGCTCGCCCGAGGCGATTGCCTCAGCGCTCGCCCGGCTCTATCGCGCGCGGCTGCCGGCGCCCGAAGACATTCTCGATCCCGGCGAGGGACGCGGCCGGGACCGCGACGATCGCCGCGGCGAGCGCGCCTCGCGGCGCGATGATCGTGCCGCCGGGCCGCGATCGAAGACCGGCAAGTCATCCGCGCGTCATGGCATGGAGGAGGCGACCGTCTGGTTCCGCGCCGCGATCGGACGCCGGAAGAATGCCGAAGCCCGCTGGCTGCTGCCGATGATCTGCCGCCGTGGCGGCATCGACAAGCGCGACATCGGCGCGATCAAGATCATGGACACGACCACCGAGTTCGAGATCGCCGCGCGGGTCGCGGATTCCTTCGCGGTCAAGATCAAGCGCCCGGACAAGGAAGACAGCATCCGCATCGAGCCGCTGGCGGGCGCACCGCAGGGCGAGGCGCGCGAGAAGCCGGCGCGCAAGCCCTGGCGCGACAATGACGACGGCGGATACAGCGCGCCGCGCGCCGACGAGGGGGCAGCAAGGCGGGGCGGCAAGCCGGATCGCGAGGCCAGAGCGTTTTCGAGCGAAGCCGCGAGCGGTTCGCGTCACGAATACGCGTCAAAAAAGGAATCCAGGGACTCGGCCCGATCCGATCGGGACGGAAAAGGCTTCAAGCCGAAATCCGGCGACGAGCCACGGTTCGGGAAGAAAAAGAAGCATCGGGGAAAGTCGGGCCAGGGCGGCGTCACACAGTGGCCGGACGTGTCGGCGAAACCGAAGTTCGGCAAGAAGCCGAAGAAGAAGCGGCGGGGCTGAGTTGGCGCCGGCGCAACGCGCTTCGGGTGCGGATGTAGGACCCACTGGGCGTGCCACATCCGAAGGCCGGGACCCATTACCCCAACTGCTCATTGTTACGCGCGACTGGGGCCACAATCCCGTTCACAATCACATGCGGTGGTTATGGGTCCCGGCCCCCGTGCGCAATTGCGCACTAGGCCGGGACGACGATGCGGAGAGATTGCGCGACGAACTTTGATTGGACGTGCGGCCAGTGTCTTCGCTGCCGACTCCGATCCTACGCCACCAGCGCGATCTTCGGCACGGTTGCGAGCACCGACTGGTTGCGGCCGTTGGCCTTGGCGGCGTAGAGCGCCCTGTCGGCGGCCTCGATCAGGTCGGACCATTGCTGGCCCGCGGTCGGCCGCATGCTGGCGACGCCGATGCTGACTGTCGTGATCAGCTCGCCCGCGCACCATTGCTGGACCTTGTTGCGGATGGTCTCGGCCAGATTGAAGGCCTCGAGCGCGGTCATGTTGGGCAGCAGCACGGCGAATTCCTCGCCGCCGAAGCGCGCCGGGCAATCGCCGGCGCGGCGCACCGCGTCCGAAATGCAGATCGCGATCCCGACCAGCACCTGGTCGCCGGCCTGATGCCCATAGGTGTCATTGTAGGCCTTGAAATGATCGGCATCGATCATCAATAGCGCGACCGGCTGGCCGTAGCGGCCGGCACGGCGCCATTCGCGTTCGATCTCGCCGTCGAACTTGCGCCGGTTCTTCAAGCCGGTGAGGGCGTCGGTGGTCGCCATCTCCTCGAGCTTGTCCTCGGCGTCGGCGCGGCGGACGATCTCGCGGGCGAGCACCAGCGTTGCGCTGAGCACGAACAGGATCAGAAACGCCATGATCGCGCCGATGCGAATGGCCTCGGTGCGCCAGAGGTTGAAGACGGCTTCGAGCGGCTTGCCGACCACCACGTAAAGCGGACCGGTGCTGCTGCGCCTGACATAGAGCCGCGGCGTGTCGTCGACCGGGCCCTTGCCGGAGAACGCGCCGCCCACCTTCAGGTTCTCGGCCTTCCAGTCCAGCTGCTCCGCGAGGTTCTTGCCGATCACGTCGAGATCGAACGGCGTCCGCATGATGATGGTGCGGTCGTTGCGCAGCACGGTGATGGTGTCGCCCGGCATGAGGCTCAGCCGCCCGAACAGATCGTGGAAATAGCTGAAGCGGATCGAACCGACCACGACGCCGAGGAAGCGGCCGTCCTCGCCGACGATGCGCCGGCTCAGCACGATGGCGTAGGCGCCGCGATGCAGCATCGGTCGGCTGATGTAAAGGCCGGCATCGGGATTGTCGCGCTGGACCGTGAAATACTCCTCGTCGCTGCGGTTCTCCGGCCGCGGATCGAGGCTCGCCGCGTCGATGGTCAAATTGCCCCTGGTGTCGAACACCTGGATCGCGCCGAAATGTTTTGCGGTCGCGGCGTGATCGAACAGGATCAGCTGGCGCAGCTCCTTGCTGATATTGCGGATCTCCGGCATCTCGAGATTGCTGGCGACCGCGCGCAGCGACAGGTCGTAAAGCTCGATGTTGCGGCTGATGTCGGCCTCGATGCCCGACGCCAGATTCTCCAGGGTGCGGCGGGCCAGTTCCTCCTCGCCGCGGCGCATGTCGAACATCACGCCGGCGCAGACCGCGGAGAAGCCGAGGACGGTCGCAACCGACGCCGCGATCAGCAGCTTTGCCGATAGCCGCCAGCGCCGCCTTGCGTCGTTTCCCCGTCGAAATGGCATGTCCCGCTCCAATGCGCCGTCATGCAACGGGAAATCTTGTTGTCGCCTTAAATGGCGACAGCAGCCGCCGAATGGGTTAACGGGTGGTTGCCGGACTTTTGTCATCGAGGACGTTGTGAACGACTACGACGCATTGCGGGATTATCTGAAGAAGCAGCATCTGCCCGAATTCGTGCTGACCTTCGAGGAGATCGAGGCGATCATCGACGCGGCGCTGCCGCGCGCCGCACACCGGGCCTCGTGGTGGGAGACGTTGCGCAGCCCGCAGGAGAAGATGCCGCAACGCGAGGCCTGCCTCGAAGGCGGCTACATCGCCACCCGTCAGGCCGACGGCAAGAGCGTCAAGTTCAAGCGCATGCCCAAGCCGCGCTGAGGCGCGATCCTGTAAGGTCGGACAGTCATGGCGGAGAAGGTGCGCTCCCTCTCCCGCTTGCGGGGGAGGGCTGGGGTGGGGGCTCTCTCCGCGGTACAGACCGGATAGATACCCGACAGTTTAGACCGGCATGATTGCCGACAGGTTTCTAGAAGCATCGGCGGGAGGGCCCGACGATGCCGTTCAGAGAGACCAGTCGGATGGAAGAGCGTATCCGGATGTTTATGGAGTACGAGAGCGGGAACTGGAACGTGTCGGAGTGGTACAGACCGGATAGATACCCGACAGTTTAGACCGGCATGATTGCCGACAGGTTTCTAGAAGCATCGGCGGGAGGGCCCGACGATGCCGTTCAGAGAGACCAGTCGGATGGAAGAGCGTATCCGGATGTTTATGGAGTACGAGAGCGGGAACTGGAACGTGTCGGAGTTGTGCCGCCGTCACGGTATCTGCCGCGACACGTTTTACGCATGGCGCCAGCGGAAGCAGAGCGGCGATCCGGAGTGGTTCAGGGACCGTTCGCACGCGCCGCAGCAATGCCGACAAACGACCGATGCAGCGATTGCAGAGAAGGTGATCGCGGCTCGGCAGCGCTTTCCCTATCTGGGACCGCGCAAGCTGCTCGCCTTGCTCGACCGCCAGGCGCCGGAGATCGATTGGCCGGCGGCGTCGACGATTGGGAGCATTCTCAAGCGCGCGGGGCTGATCTCGCCGGTGAAGCGCCGTCGCCGTCCGCTCGACCAGCGGCGTCCCTGCACGCCGGTGCAGGAGCCGAACGACGAGTGGAGCGTGGACTTCAAGGGCTGGTTTCGCACCCGCGACCAGTGCCGGGTCGATCCCCTGACGGTGGCCGACAGCCACAGCCGCTTCCTGATCGAACTGCAGATCGTCGCACCGACGACCGAGGGCGTCCGCCCCCGCTTCGAAAGAGCTTTCCGCGAGCATGGCCTGCCGCGGGCAATCCGCTGCGACAATGGTTCGCCGTTCGGCTCGCGCGGCGCCGGCGGTCTCACCACATTGTCGGTCTGGTGGCTGAAGCTCGGCATTACGCCGCGCTTCATCCGTCCGGCCTCGCCGCAGGAGAACGGTCGCCATGAGCGCATGCATCGCACCTTGAAGGCGCAAACATCGAGCCCACCGGCAGATAATGCGTCGGAGCAACAGGCCCGCTTTGACGCCTTCCGAGAGCATTACAATAGGGAACGTCCTCACGAAGCGCTGGGCCAACGGCCGCCGGAAGACGCCTATCGAGCATCTCAACGCACCATGCCGGATCGCGAGCAAGACCCCTGGTATGACGCCAATCACCAGGCCCGCCGTGTTCGCGGCAACGGAGAGATCAAATGGAAAGGCAAGTTCGTCTTTATCGGTCAGGCGCTGGTGAACGAACTTGTCGGCATCGCCGAACTCGATACCGGTGACCACGTCGTCCGCTTCTGCGACCTCGACGTCGGTCTCATCGACCGCCGCGGTCTGTTCACCCGGTTCGCTCCGCCGCGTGAGGGGCTGCGCGAACCGGGTGAACAGACCGCTTAACCCAAACTGTCGGGGATCATGCCGGTCCAAAATGTCGGGAATCATGCCGGTTGAACACGCGAGTCGTTCCGTGGAGAGAGCCCCCACCCGCTGCGCTACGCGCAGCGACCTCCCCCGCAAGCGGGAGAGGTGCAGCGAGCCCGCTGCAAGATCGATGCTAACTTACTTGACCGAGCTTAGCTCGCGGCTTCCAGCCGTTCCTCGGTGAGCAGCCGGGTCGCCGCATCCGCGTCCATCGGCTCGCCGAAGGCAAAGCCCTGGGCGTATTCGCAGCCGAGCTGGTAGAGCTCGACGGCATCCGAATCCGTCTCGGCGCCTTCCGCGACCACTTCCATCCCGAGATCGTGCGCCAGCGCGATGATCGATTTCAGAATCACCGGGCGGGTGCCGCGGCTCGTGGTGCGGACGAAGGACTGGTCGATCTTGATGGTGTCGAACGGGAAACGCTGCAGATAGGACAGCGAGGAGTGGCCGGTGCCGAAATCGTCGAGCGACAGCCCGGTGCCGAGCTCGCGGATCCGCGCCAGCATCTGGGCGGCGTGCTCCGGGTTCTCCATGACCAGCGATTCCGTCAGTTCCAGCTTCAGCGTGCCGCGCGCCACCGAGGAGCGCGACAGCACGGTTCTGATGTCGTGGATCAGATCGTGGCGCAGCAGCTGTCGCGACGACACGTTGACCGACGCGAAGATCGGCTCGCGCGAGCGCATCGCGCGCTGCCACACCGCGAGCTGGCGCGCGGTCTGGTCCATCACGAACATGCCGAGATCGACGATCAGGCCGGTCTCCTCGGCGACGTTGATGAACTCCGACGGCGACATCCGGCCGAGCTTGGGATGGTCCCAGCGCGCCAGCGCCTCGAAGCCGGCGATCGCGCGATCCTCCAGCCGCACGATCGGCTGGTACAGGATCGTGATCTCCTGCCGCTCGATGGCGCGGCGCAGGTCGCTCTCCAGCGTCAGGCGGTCGGTCTTGCGCGCCCGCATCGCCGGCTTGTAGACGTCGATGCGGTCGCCGCCGATCCGCTTGGAATGATACATCGCAAGCTCGGCGTCCTTGATGATCTCGTCGGTCAGCGGCGCCGCCGGGTCGGACAGCGCAAGGCCGATCGAGGCGGTCAGGAAGATCTCGCGGTCGTTGAACGCGATCGGGGCGCGGATGGTCTTGCGGATGGTCTCGGCGAAATTGGTGATCCGCGCCGGGTCCTGCTCCGACAGCAGGATCAGGCCGAACTGGTCGCCGGCCATCCGCGCCAGCGTGTCCTGCGGCTTGAGGATGCGGGTCAGCCGCCGCGCCAGCGTCAGCAAAATGGAATCGCCGACCGCAATGCCGACGGAATCGTTGACCTGCTTGAAACGGTCGAGATCGATCACCATCAAGGTCGGCCGCAGGTTCGGCATGGTCTTGGCGAGATTCGCCACCGCGCCGAGGCGGTCCATGAACAGCCGGCGGTTCGGCAGGCCGGTCAGATTGTCATGCACGGAGTCATGCAGCATCCGCTCTTCGGAGTTCTTGAACTCGGTGACGTCGGTCAGGGTGCCGACCACGCGCGAAACCTCGCCGTCGGAGCCGACAACCGGCCGGGCCTTCAGCGCGAACCACATGAAATGGCCGTCGGGCGTGCGCAGCCGGAAATCCTGTACCAGGCGGCCGCGGCGCTGGTCGAGCACGCTGTCGAGCGCGGCGCGGAAGCGGTCCTGGTCGAGCGGGTGCAGCACTTCGAGCCATTTCGCAGCGGGGCCTTCCAGCGTGCCGCGCTTGAGGCCGAGCAGGGCCTCGGTCTCGGGGCTGGTGAACACCTTGTCGGCGGAGACGTCCCAGTCCCAGATCAGGTCGCCCGAGCCGGTCAGCGCAAGCGCCCGGCGCTCGACATCGGAGACGACGCCGGTGGTGGCGCCGCCGCCGGCAAAGGCGTGCTGCATCACCGTGAAGCCGATCAGCATCACGATCAGCACCAGACCGCCGAGCAGCGCGGGGCCGACGATGTCGTTGGTGACGGAGCCTGCGACCGTCATGCCGGCCGCGACCACCCAGACCACCAGCAGGAACCAGGTCGGGATCAGTAGCACCGCGCGGTCGAAGCCGTGGGTCGAGAGATAGACGATCAGCGCAAAGCCGGCGAAGGCGATCATCACCAGCGACATGCGCGCGATGCCGGAGGCGACCGCGGGATCGAACAGCGCCAGTGCGACCAGCGAGCCGAGGAAGACCAGCCAGCCGATCGTGATGTGCGAGTAGCGGACGTGCCAGCGACTGAGATTGAGATAGGCGAACAGGAACACCAGCAGCGTCGCCGCGAGGATCGCCTCGCCCGCCGCGCGCCAGACGCGCTCGGCGTTGTTCGACATGTCGAGCACCTTGCCCCAGAAGCCGAAGTCGACGCCGATATAGACCAGCACCGCCCAGGCCAGCGCCGCGGCGGCGGGGAACATGATGCTGCCCTTGACCACAAACAAGATCGTGAGCACGAGCGCGAGCAGGCCCGAGATGCCGATCACGATGCCTTGGTACAGCGTGAACGAGTTGACCTTGTCCTTGTAGGCGTCGGGTTCCCACAAATAGAGCTGCGGCAGCTTGTCGGTGCGCAGTTCCGCGACATAGGTGACGACGGCGCCGGGATCGAGCGTAATGCGGAACACGTCGGCGGTTGGACTCTCCTGCCGCTCGGGACGATCGCCGACCGACGGCGTGATGGTGGCGATGCGCGACAGGCCGAGGTCGGGCCACAGCAGGCCGGACGACACGATGCGGTAGTGCGGCGCGACGATCAGGCGGTCGAGCTGGTCGTCGGTGTTGTTGGCGAGCGCGAACACCACCCAGTTCTGGCCGCCTTCGCGGGCGCGAACCTCGATGCGGCGCACGATGCCGTCGGTTCCGGGTGCAGTAGAGACCTGGATGCGGTCGGTTTCACTGCGCTGATGGTCGAGAACCGCCGTCAGATCGATCGCCGGCGCATCGCTGCGCACGCTGACCGCGTCGATCGCATACGCGGCAGGCGCGGCGGCAAACATCATGAGGCCCAGCGCGAGCAGCGCAAGGCACCTGATCAGACGCAATGTCAGTACTCCGCGATCGACAAACTGACCGGGCCCGGCGACCGGCCCGGCGGTGGCGCGATAAATGACACGAAAGCGAAGGGAATCAAAGGGTTTCCGCCCCTGCTTCCGTCGCGAGGGTTAAATCGCCAACACAATTTTGCCAATATGTTCGCTGGTCTCCATGCGTCGGTGCGCGTCGGCGGCCTTTTCCAGCGGGAATGTGCTGTCCATCAGCGGTTTGACGCGGCCTTCGCGCAGCAAGGGCAGCACCTTTGCCTCGATCGCCGCGACCATCGCCGCCTTGTCCGCATTACTACGGGGGCGCAGGGTCGAGCCGGTGTGGTGCAGCCGCTTGACCATCAGCTTGGCGAAATTGGCCGTCGCCTTCGGTGTTCCCGACAGGAACGCGATCTGGACGATGCGGCCCTCGACCGCGGCGGCGTCGTAGTTCCGGTCGATATAGTCGCCGCCCACCATGTCGAGGATGACATCGGCGCCGTTGCCGCCGGTGGCCTTCTTCACCGCCTCGACGAAATCCTCGGTCTTGTAATTGACAGCGTGATCGGCGCCGAGCTTGAGGCAGGCATCGGCCTTGTCCTGCGAGCCGACGGTGACGATCACCTTGGCGCCGAACGCCTTGGCGAGCTGGATCGCCATCGTGCCGATGCCCGACGAGCCGCCATGAATCAGCAGCATTTCGCCAGCCTTGAGCGCGCCGCGCTCGAACACGTTGTGCCACACGGTCATCAGCGTTTCCGGAATCGCGCCGGCTTCCTGCATCGACAGCGAGGGCGGCACGGTCATCGCCTGCGCGTCCTGCGCGATGCAATATTGCGCGTAGCCGCCGCCGGCGACCAGCGACATCACCTTGTCGCCGATCTTGTGCTTTGCGCCTTCGCCCAGCGCGACCACTTCGCCCGCGATCTCGAGGCCGGGCAGGTCGCTGGCGCCGGGCGGCGGCGGATAGGAGCCGGAGCGCTGCGCGACGTCAGGACGATTGACGCCGGCGGCCGCGACCTTGACCAAGATCTCGCCGGCCTTCGGCACCGGCACCGCACGGGTCTCCGGCACCAGCACCTCAGGGCCGCCCGGCTTGCTGATGGCGACGACGGTCATTTGCGCGGGCAGGTTTGGCATGGTCGGTCCCTGGTCAGTGGAGAGGATTGGCGGATGGCATACCGCCTTTTCCACCGAAGCGAAACGCCATTAAGCCCCGAACCGCGCCGTGAGCTGGCCGGCTCTCTCAGGCGTGATTTTCTCGACCAGCGGGCCGAGCCTTGCGACCGGCGTGCCCGCGCCACGATCCAGCAGCGGGAGGAGTGGGCCATTGGGCCAGCGCGGCACGGTATCGCTCCGACCGAGCGCGCCGAGCACGCGCGCCGCGAGGTGAGGCACGATGCTCCACGCCAGCGTCGCACTGAGCGCGACAAGATTGAGCCCGGTGCGGGTGATGACCGCCGCGCGTGCCGGATCGGACTTGATCGCCGTCCATGGTGCCGCGTGCTGCAGGTAAGCGTTCGTGGTGTCCCAGATCGCGCGGGTCGCGGCCGCCGCTGCGCGAAACTCCAGTGCGGTGTGGTGGCGGTGCAGCGCTGCGATGCGCTGCTCCAGATCGTGCGCCAGCTGTCGCTCGGCATCATCCGGTACGCCGCCTTCGGGAAAGCGGCCGTGGAAGGCGCGATGCGCAAAGCTGATGATGCGGTTGGCAAGATTGCCGAAGATGTCGGCGAGATCCTTGTTCACGTCGGCAACGAACCTGGCGACGCCAAAATCGGTGTCGGCGCTTTCGGGCGCGTTGGCGATCAGCCACCAGCGCCAGAGATCGGCCGGCAATTCCGCAATCGCCGCATCGGTGAAGACGCCGCGCTTTCGGCTGGTCGAGAACTTGCCGCCCTCGTAATTCAGCCAGTGGAATCCCTTGATCACATCGGCGGTCTTCCACGGTTCGCCCGAGCCGATCAGCGTCGCCGGAAAGCTCACGGTGTGGAACGGGATGTTGTCCTTGCCGAGAAACTGGATGTAGCTGACATCGTCGGCCTGCCACCACCATTGCCGCCAGTCGCGGCCCGGCGCGGCGTCGGCCCATTCCTGCGTCGCCGCGATGTAGCCGATCGGCGCATCGAACCAGACATAGAACACCTTGCCCTCGAAGCCTTCGCACGGCACCGCGATGCCCCAGGCGAGATCGCGCGTGATGCAGCGGTCGCGCAGCTCCGCATTGAGCCAACCCTTCGCGGTCGACACCACGAAGGGCGGCCATCCAGTGCGGCTGTCGATCCATGCGCCTATTTTTTCGACCAGATGCGACTGGCGCAGATACAGATGACGGCTGTCGCGGATCTCGAGCGCACGGTCGCCTGACAGCGCCGAGCGCGGATCGATCAGGTCCGGCGGGTCGAGCAGCGTGCCGCAATGGTCGCATTGATCGCCGCGCGCGCCGGCGTCGCCGCAATGCGGACAGGTGCCGAGCACGTAGCGGTCGGGCAGGAAGCGCCGGTCGGCCGGCGAGAACACCTGTCGCGAGGTGCGTGCTTCGATCAGCCCGGCGTCATCGAGCCGACGATAGAAGTGCTGCGTCAGCGCATGATTGTGCGGCGAGCTGGTGCGGCCGAAATGATCGAAGGAGAGGCCGAAGCGCCGGTAGATGTCGGCCTGGATGGCGTGCTGCGCGGCGCAGAACGCGCGGACATCCTGTCCGGCCTCGATGGCGCCGAGCTCGGCCGGCGTGCCGTGCTCGTCGGTGGCGCAGATGAAGAGCACGTCGTCACCGATCTGGCGGCGGAAGCGGGCGTGGACGTCGGCGGGCAGCAGCGAGCCGATCAGATTGCCGAGATGCTTGACGCCGTTCACATAGGGAAGGGCGCTGGTGATGAGAATTTTGGTCATGGGTTAGGGTCTTTCGCGTTTGGTGCTGCCGACCCCCAAGAGAAATTCCGACGAAATCAAATCGGACAATCAAAAAGCCCTCCCGCGTGACCGGAAGGGCTTGGGGTCGGCTCATGCCTGGCGCGCAGGCGCGCAACTATCCCGTCCGGTCAGACTCCTTGCGGTCGGGCCGGGGCATTCGCGTCAGATGTTGCACGCACACGAAAGTCACTGCAAAATTCTCCTCTGGACGGATATCTATCATCGCTGGGCGCAGGGCGCCAGATCAGCATCGCGGGGAAGACACATGCCGATTGAGGATGAGGACCGGCCGCGGAAGAAAATCAGCCACGAGATCGGACAGGATCTCTCGCTGCTGTCGGTCGAGGAATTGACCGAGCGCATCGCGCTGCTCAACGCCGAGGTCGATCGCCTGAAGGAGGCGATGACGAAGAAGCGCGCGTCGAAGGACGCCGCCAACGCGTTCTTCAAGTCGTAGCGCTGCGCTCCATCCGGGCTACGCTGCTCCACCTCCCCTTGAAAAGGGGAGGTCGCTTTGCTCGTCAGAGCAAAGCGGGTGGGGATCCGCTCTCTCCAGATACGCCGTCGCCTGCGGCTGACCCCCATCCCGACCTTCCCCCTTTCAGGGGGAAGAAGACACGCGCCACCGGATTTCGCGGGGCCTGTCATCGAGCGCGTTCGCGCGAACCGTTGACTCCGTCCGGGCTACGAAGAGACCTGTCCCAAACTAGGTCAATGGCCGACATGGCAAACAAAGCGTCAAGAAATCCGTTCATTTACGATCGGTTAAGCTTTCTCGATTATGACTGCATTGTCCTCGTTTGGACACCGAGTGGCTCCTGTCCACTCTGTTTGACGCCTCCCTGTTATCAACTTCAAAAGCCGCCGGAAACGGCGGCTCTTTTTTGTGCGTCCTATCGGCTGGAAACCATAAATCCGGTTGCGGCTGGACTCTTCGGCGCGCCCGCGCAATGATTTGTTCATCATAAGCTGGCGCGTCAGATGCCAGCGGGCGTTACGGTGGTGTGAGGGCGTTAACCATGGCCGATCGTTCCCAGAGCGAAGCCGGGCTTGTACTGTTCAGTGAACGGCTGACCAATTCTGCGGCATTCGGCGTGCTGTTCCGGGAAGGCATGGACCTGGTCGAGCAGACCGCCGCCTATCTCGACGGTGACGGGCGTGCCGAGGCCAAGGCGCTCGAACGGTCCGTGAGCCTGACCTATGCCACCGAAAGCATGCGCCTGACCACGCGGCTGATGCAGCTCGCGTCCTGGCTGCTGCTGCATCGCGCGGTCAAGGAAGGCGAGATGACGCTGACCCAGGCCAATCGCGAAAAGACCAAGGTGAAGCTGTCGGCCGCCGATCCCGGTCCCGTCGACATGGTGACCAAGCTGCCCGAGCAATTGCAGCAGCTGATCGCCCGCTCGATGGATCTGCAGGCGCGCGTCCGCCGCCTCGACACCACGATCCACGCGCCGGCGCCGGATCGCTCAACGATCGGCAACCCGCTGGTGCCGCAGCTCAACCGCCTCAAGGCTGCGTTCGAGCAGTAAAGTTCAAGCTGCAAAACTAGTGTGAGGCCTCAGTACGGCGTGGCTTGGCGCGCCGCTGTGACGTGTGTTGATCGATCACGCACCGCAGCCGTAGCGCCGCCGCCTCCAGCTCCTCCGGTTCGAATCCGCCGAAGCCGAGCATGAGGCCGGAGCGCGGTGCGGCCTGGTACATCGGTGAAATCGGTCGCACGACGATGCCGGCGACGAGCGCGGCCTTTGCCAATTGCACATCGTCGAAGCGCTCTGGCAGCCACAGCAGCAGATGCATGCCCTGGTCGCTCGGCTGCAGCGTGACGTCACCAGGCATGTGACGCGTCAGCGCCGCGATCAGCGTCGCACGCCGTGCGGCGTAGACGCCGCGAATCCGCCTGATATGCGCCTCGAACAGCCCCTCGCGCATATAGGCCGCCAGCACATGCTGATCGGCGGTCGGCGAATGCCGGTCGAGCAGCGCCCGCGCGCCGGCGAAAGCGTCGATCAGCGGCGAAGGCGCCACGACATAGCCGAGCCGCAGCGAGGGAAACAGCACCTTGCTCAGCGTGCCCAGATAAATCACCCGCGATGGCGCGAGGCCCTGCATCGACGGGAACGGATGCCCGGCATAGCGCAGCTCGCTGTCGTAATCGTCCTCGACGATCCACCCATCATGTCGTTGCGCCCACGCCACCAGCGCGTTGCGGCGGGCCATGCTCATCGGCATGCCCAGCGGATATTGATGCGAGGGCGTCACGAAGGCCGCGCGCGCATGCGGGCATGCGGCGACCGCGGCTTCGACGTCGATGCCCTGCGCATCGACCGATACGCGCGTGGTGAGGAGATCGAGATCGTCGAGCACCGCCGTCATGCCGGGATAGGCGGGATCCTCGGCCCAGACCCGGTCGCCTGACGACAGCAGCACGCGGCCGGCGAGATAGAGGCCTTGCTGGGTGCCGGCCGTGATCACGACCTGCTCGGGCTCGCAATGCACCGCGCGGGATTTGCGCACATAGTCGGCGATCGCCTGCCGCAGCTCCATCAGGCCGCGCGGATCGCCATAGCTCGCCGGCGCCGCCGTGCGCGATGCGCGCACGCGGTTGCCGAGGCGGCGCCACTGGTCGTCGGGCGCGACCGCGCCGCCGGGGACTGCGATCGCAAACGGGATTTCCGGCATCGGCGTGAAGGCCGCCGCCACTTTGACAAGCCGCGCCGCGCGCGGCGGCAACTGGATCGGCGCCGATTCGTTCGGGCTGCGATCGACCATGACGGGCCGTGCCTGCTCGGCAAGCGTCGGCGCGACGCGGGTGCCGGCACCGACCTGCGATTCCAGATAGCCCTCGGCCAGCAACTGCTCGAAGGCTTCCGTGACCGTGCCGCGCGCAACGCCGAGCGAGGCCGACAGCGCGCGCGTCGACGGCAGGAATTCCCCGGCCTTCAGTTCGCCGCTCGCAATCGCGGCACGCAGGGCCTGCGCGATCTGGCGCCCGACCTGCCCGGCGGCGCGGTCGACCGCGCCGAGCGAAGGGATGCTGATCGTGGCGCGCAGACGGGGCATAGTGGACCAATCAAGATGATCGAAAGTGGCTCTTATCATAGGCCACTTCAGCGCTATGGTGCGAGCAGCAATTGATGAGGCCTGCCAAAGGTCTGCCGAGAGGTTCGCGATGTACCTGCCGCCGCACTTCAAGATCGATGAGCTCGGTCCGATCCACGCCGCGATGCGGGCCGCAAAGCTCGCGACGCTGGTCACCGCAACCGCCGATGGCCTGATCGCAACGCCGCTGCCGCTGATCCTCGATGAGAACGAGGGCGACTGCGGCACGCTGTACGGTCACGTCGCGCGGCCCAATCCGCAGTGGAAGCTGCCCGCGGTCGGCGAGGCGATGGCGATCTTCATGGGGCCCGACGCCTATGTGACGCCGTCCTGGTACGCGACCAAGGCCGAGCACGGCAAGGTGGTGCCGACCTGGAATTACCTCGCCGTGCACGCCTATGGTTCCGCCGAGTTCTTCGAGGATGCCGACCGCCTGCGCGACGTCGTGACTCGCTTGACCGAATTGCACGAGAAGTCGCGCCAGGAAGCCTGGCAGGTCAGCGATGCGCCGGATGATTTCATCAAGGCGCAGCTGCGCGGCATCGTCGGCTTCCGGATGCCGATCACGCGGATCGACGCCAAGAAGAAGATGAGCCAGAACCGCAAGCTCGAGGATCGCGCCGGCGTCATCGCGGGTCTTGGCGCCAGCGACGATCCGGTCGACCGCGAGGTCGCGGCGATGATCCCTGGGAACTGAGACGAACGCGCCCGATGGAATTGTATCTCGCCTTCGCGATCACGACCGCAACCTTCGCGCTGATCCCGGGTCCTGCCATGCTGTACGCCGCGGCCCGCACCTTGGCGGGCGGCAGGCGCGCAGGGCTGATGGCCTCGCTCGGGCTGCATCTCGGCGGCTATGTCCATGTCGTCGCCGCGGCGGCCGGCCTCGCTCTGCTGTTTCATGCGGTGCCGCCGCTGTTCATGGCGATGAAGCTTGCCGGTGCGGCCTATCTGGTCTGGCTCGGGCTGTCGCTGTTCCGCGACCGCGACAATGCAAAGCGCCCCACGCTTGCGCCGCTCTCCGCGGAGCGCGCCTTCGCGCAAAGCATCGTCGTCGAGGTGCTCAATCCGAAGACCGCGATCTTCTTCCTGGCGTTCCTGCCGCAATTCGTCGATGCGTCGGCCGGCCTGCCGGTCTGGGCCCAGCTGTTTCTGCTCGGCACAACGGTCAATCTGACCTTCTCGGCGGTCGATATCGTCTGCGTGTTTTTCGCCAGCGCCGTGATGTCGAAGCTGCAGCGCTCGAAGCGGTCGCAGCGCGTCATGCAGCGGATCGGCGGCAGCATCCTGGTCGCGCTCGGCGCGCGGCTGGCTTTCCAGGATCGCTAGCAGCAGTCATGTCCATCAGCGGCGATGGTGCGGATCAACGCCTCGCCAAGCTGCGCGACGAGCCGCTTCTGCAATGGCGCGGTCGGTCAATTTCTGCGCACGGCTTCGGTCGTGCTTGACGCCATGGGCGTGCCGGACGATCGCGTCGGTCGCGGCGGCGCAAGATCGTGGATAAAATCTCTCAGCGCCTCGGTATCGAACGGCTTGCGGAGTATTTTCAGACTTGGTGGAGCTGCTTTTGCGGCATCGCTGTAGCCGGTTGTAAGGGCGATCGGCAAACCGGGATATCGCGACCTGACTTCTCTCGCGAGCCCGACGCCATCGATGGTCCCGGGCATCACGATATCGCTGAAGACGAGATCGATCTTTGTACCGGCTTCGAGCAATTTCAGCGCCGCTTCGGCCGAATCTCGATAGATCGTGTCATAGCCCAGATGCTCGAACAGCGAGGATGTCACATCCGCCACTTCGGGGCTGTCGTCGACAATGAGAACCGTCTGCCGCTGCGGTTGCCTTGATCTTGCTCTGGCAGCGGCCAGCTCTTTACTGGTGATTTGCTCGTCTGCGCAGGACGGCAGGTAGATCGTAATCGTCGTTCCCTGCCCAACCTTGCTGTCCGCCGTCACCGTTCCGCCGGCCTGGTGCGCGAAACCATAGACTTGGGACAAGCCGAGCCCGGTACCCTTGCCGACCTCCTTGGTCGTGAAGAACGGATCGAACATCTTGGACAGCAGGTTTGGCGGAATGCCGGTGCCGGTATCGCTAAGGGCTATCGCAAAGAAGGCCTTTGCGCGGCGATCGCCGCCGGTTTCCTGGTTCGCGGTCACCGCATGGACGGATAAGGTGAACGTGCCGCCGCTCGGCATGGCATCGCGCGCATTGACGGCGATGTTGACGATCGCAAGTTCCAGCTCGGCGAGGTCCACCTTGACCGACGCTACGCCCTCGCCGACGTTTTCGTTGTACACGATGTTCCCGCGCAGCGAGCTCTCGATCATGGTCCGCATGTTCTTGATGGACGCATTCAGGTCGACGACCGTCGGGCTGAGATGCTGATGACGAGAGAACGTCAACAACTGGCGGGTGAGGCTCTCGCCGCGTTTGGCCGCGGTCTGTATGGCTTCAATTGCCTTGGGCAGTTTTGGATCGAGCAGGCGAGTGAAGATCTGGGCACTGCCCCCGATGATCATCAATAGATTGTTGAAGTCGTGTGCAATCCCGCCGGTCAGCTTGCCGATTGCCTCCATTTTCTGCGACATCGCGAGCTGCTCGCGTGCCTGAACCAGCTTCTCCTCCGCGTCGCGTCGCTCGGTTGCGTCGCGCAGAATACTGATAAAGCCGATCAGATTTCCCGCGTCATCATGGCTCGACGAGACCGAGCCGGTGATGAAGAACGGCGTCCCGTTCTTTCTGATGCGCCAACCCTCTACGTCGTACTTGCCTCTTTCGGTTGCCGTCTCCAGCGCGTGTGTCGGCGAACCCGCACGGCGTTCATCCGGCCGATAAAATATGCCAAAATGCTTGCCTATGATTTCTTCCGAGGTGTAGCCGATGATCTTTTGAGCGGTGCTATTCCAGCTCGTAACGTGTCCTTCCCGATCAAGCGCAAAAATCGCATAGTCGACGACGCCTTCGATAAGGGTTTGGAAGTGCCGTCTGATGCTGTCGAGCGCCAAAGCGTTCCGTTCAAGTTGACCGTTCAGTTGGTCCTGCACGGAAAGCAGATGGGCTTCCGTGGTCTGGCGCGTGGCAATTGCCGCAGCCAGGGCAAGAGGGGGCGCCGATACGCTGATCGTAAGCACGAGCAGTGACAACAACGCTGCGTTCGGATCCGTTTTCGGAAACGGATCATTACCGAACGCGAACCCCCAGACTGCCATTCCGGTGAAAATGAGCGCAGCCGTGGCCGCGGTGCATCGATTGCCGCGCAGACTGGTCCAGATCAACGGGAGCAAAACCAGAAAGCCCAGCAGGCCGCGATGCGGCAACGGCACGTTGAGCTCGTCGCTGATGAGGTCGCTGCCGATGAGCGGGCTGTAGGCCACGATCCCAATGAGACCAGCGAGAGCGATAACTGCGATCGATTCCAGCAGATCCCACCTGGGGGAAACCCGTAAGGGCATCATCGCCAAGAGCACGATGACCGGAGCAATCACCAGGGTCGCGGCTGCGTCGGCAAGCCACCAGGTCAGCCCGGCGGCGACGGAATCGGGAAAGCTCGGTTCGCTGACGAAGATGAATCCGGCCAAAGCGGTGAATGAACTGATCATCGCGGTCGGTGCAAGGGAAATGCTCGCAAACTTTGCGACACCGGATGGCGTGGCAAACGTCTGGCGACCGTTCGACCAGCGTCCGATCAGCCATGTCCCGGCCAATGCAGCAAGGAGGGTGCCGATCCCGGCGGCGACAAACTCCAGGAGCGATCGGTCGGTCATCAGGTAAGGCGCGACGGCGCCCACCAGGATCGCGGGCCAGACCCGGTACCCACGCAGCAGCATGAGCGCGAGCGCAACCCCGGTTGGCGGCCACAGCGGTGTCGCGGCTGGATTGATGGCGGGAAGGAGATGTGCGGAGGCCGCAAGGCTCCCGTAGAGCGCGGTGACGATAAGAACTTCGACCGAGTAGGTCACAGCGCTCCGAGCATCGCCAAAGGCGAAAATCCCGGCCTTATCGAACCTTGCCCGTTCCATCACAAGCCTTTGCGGTGGGCACCTCAAGAATGCGGTAGGAAACGACCTGGCACCCGGTCCAATGTCACCCGAAGGAGGGCGATTGCATTTTCACCATGTCGATGACCCCTGCCAAACACTCAACGCAGTTTTGACCAAAGCATGGCCGCTGGATCGAGAGTAGGGGGCGCCAACAACTTCGTCACAAGGGGTTATGAGGCAGGATCGCTGACCTAATGGCGTCAGTCCTGCAAAATTGATCCGATCCCGCTGCGTGTCGGTATCGCTCAAGTGATCGCTTTGGGTCAAAGGCGAATATCGGCAACAGCCGTTCGAGCTCAGCTTTGGGCCAGGAGCAGAGGCCGGAACGGCGCGAGCGATCGGCGTTCTCTCGCCGCCATGTCGACCCCGAGACACCGGCAGATTTATCTTCAACCCTAGGTAGCCAAACTCGGGCTGTATGGTACCGTGCCCTCGCATACGGACCGTTCTCGTCGACGTGCCGAGACAACCTCACCTACAAATCCTATGTCGATTGCGTCGAGATCAAATGGTTCCTGGGCGAGTACCGAAACAGAGCCTGGTGGCTTTGCAGCAGCCTGCAGGTCGCCGGGAAGTTTAAGGTCGCCGAGCTCAAGCGATCGAAACCTCCACACTAGACCGTGACGAGATTGGGTCGAACAGCGACGGCGACGCGCAACATGGTTATTCTCGGTCGCACCTATGCGGACGGCACAGAGGCTGACTACAAGGCCGTCAACGCGCTGCAGGCGCAATACAAGATCACGCCGCTTTCGTCGTGGGGCAAGCCATACACGCCGGTCGCGCCTCCGGTGAATCCCAATCCGGGCTTCAGCATGACCGACAAGCCGCTGGCGGCCTTCGGTTGGCCCGCAAATCAGGAGCGTGATGCGGTCTATCCGAATACCGAGAAGGACTCGACAGGACAGAAGCTGAGCGGTGCGAACAAGTACACATTGACGTTTGCAAAGGATGCGACACCGCCCGTCAATGGCTTCTGGTCGTTCACCATGTACATGATCGACCAGGGCTGGTGGTTCGTTCCCAATCCGCTGAACAGATTCACCGTCAGCATGCGCGACAATCCGAAGTTCAATCCGGACGGCTCGCTGACCCTCTACTTCCAGAACGAGTCGCCGGGTGCTGACGAACTGGCTGCCGGCGCCCAAGGGCGATTTTGTGCTGATGCTGCGAATGTACTGGCCCAGGGACACTGCGCCTTCGATCATCGACGGAAGCTGGAAAGTGCCGCAGGTGATCAAGGTCGGCTCATAGCCGCGAATAGGCGATTGCCTTGCGCACGAAATGACTCCGGTCGGCGGGAAGCCGCGTGCGTCGGCACCCGGCCGATCGCGACATTGCTGGGGTCGCGCAGGGGTGATCGGTGTCGGTGCGAAGCGGACATCGTCGAAGATTTGTGGGTACGGTCCCGGTTGCCCGCTGGGTGCGATCGGCACGCGGCTTTCCCTTCGCCCTCTGTTTCCTGAGCGCGAAACGAAATGCAACGCTCGGACAGATTATGTCGCGAGAGCGCGGATGTATGACTCGCAGCCGGCAACACATTTGGTGTCGTCCTGGCGAAAGCCAGGACCCATTACCCCAAATGAGAGTTGCTGCGCGATGCTGGGCCCACGATCCCGTTCATCACCGAATGCGGTGGTTATGGGTTCTGGCTTTCGCCAGGACGACGCACCGAAAGGATCGCGGGCTCGTTCAGCCCGCCAATCCGGACCAGCCCAAAAACAAAAAAACGCCCCCGAGACGGGGGCGTTTTGCGCGTGATCGCCAGGGCGATTGCGAAGCGGACTTTAGTCCTTCTTGAGGAAGCCCGAAAACTTCTTCTGGAAGCGCGAGACGCGGCCGCCGCGGTCCATCAGTTGCTGGGTGCCGCCGGTCCAGGCCGGGTGCGACTTGGGGTCGATGTCGAGGTTCAGCGTGTCACCTTCCTTGCCCCAGGTCGAGCGGGTCAGGTACTCGGTGCCGTCGGTCATGACGACCTTAATCGTATGATAATTCGGATGAATATCGGCTTTCATGACAGTTCCTTCGGCGCGCCGGCGCCCGTCTCAAGATGTCTGGAATACGGGATTTGCGCGGGTCTATAACCCATGGAGCCCGCCAAAACAAGCCAAGAAAGGGCCTAAGCCCATCACCGGATTGGGACTTTACCGGATTTGCCAGCCGGGGGTCGGCGGGCCTATGTGGGGGGCGGTAGAACCGGTCTAGATTGATGAGCGTAGCCGAACAGCTTGAGACCCCGCGCGGCGCCCCGCAGCCCCCGCGCGACGCGTTGCTCGATGAGGAAGCCTTCATCGAGAGCCAGATCACGGAGCCGGCGAAGAGCCGTGCCCGGTTGCGGCCGTTGCTTGCGCTCGCGCCCTATGTGGCGCGCTACAAGGGCCGGGCGATCCTCGCGCTGATCTCGCTGACGATCGCCGCGATCACCACGCTGATCGTGCCGGTCGCGGTGCGGCGGATGATCGACATGGGCTTCACGCCCGAAGGCATCGCGATGATCAACAGCTATTTCAGCGTGATGATCGCGGTCGTCGCGGTGCTCGCCTGTGCCAGTGCCTCGCGCTACTACCTCGTGATGACGATCGGCGAGCGCATCGTCGCCGATCTTAGGCGCGACGTGTTCGCGCATCTGATTTCGCTGTCGCCCTCGTTCTTCGACTCCGCACGATCAGGCGAATTGGTGTCGAGGCTCACCGCCGACACCACGCAGATCAAGTCCGCGGTCGGCGCGTCGGTATCGATCGCGCTGCGCAATCTGATGCTGTTCTTCGGCGCCGCCGCGATGATGGTGATCACCAGCCCGCGGCTGTCCGGCTTCGTGCTGCTCGCGATCCCGATCATCGTGATTCCGCTGGTGGCGTTCGGCCGCTGGGTGCGGCGGCTGTCGCGCACCGCCCAGGATACGCTGGCCGATGCCAGCGCCTATGCCTCGGAGCTGGTCAATGCGATCCGCACCGTGCAGGCCTATACCGGCGAGCGGCTCGCCAGGACGCGTTTTGCCGGCGAGGTCGAGCAGGCCTATCAAGCCGCGCGCAGTTCGACCAAGGCGCGCGCGGTGCTGACGCTGATCGTCATCTTCATCGTGTTCGCCAGCGTCGTCGTGATCCTCTGGGTCGGCTCGCACGACGTGCTGGTCGGGACCATCAGTCCGGGACGGCTCGGCCAGTTCATTCTCTACACGGCGTTCGCGGCGAGCGGCCTCGGCCAGCTCAGCGAGGTCTGGGGCGAGGTCTCGGCCGCATCGGGCGCCGCCGAGCGGCTGTTCGAGATCTTGCGCGTCAGGCCGCAGATCGCGGCGCCCGCTTCGCCGCGCGCACTGCCGCAGCCGGCGCGCGGCGATGTCGGCTTCGACAATGTCAGCTTCGCCTATCCGACCCGGCCCAACGCGCTAGCGGTCGACGGCGTGTCGTTGGAGGTGCGATCGGGTGAAAAGGTCGCGATCGTCGGTCCGTCCGGCGCCGGCAAGAGCACGCTGTTCCATCTGCTGCTGCGCTTCTACGATCCGAAGTCCGGCACGATCTCGCTCGACGGCGTGCCGATCCGGCAGGCCGATCCGGCCGAGATGCGCGCGCGCATCGCGCTGGTGCCGCAGGATTCCGTGGTGTTCGCCGCAAGCGCCCGCGAGAACATCCGGTTCGGCCGGCCCGATGCGAGCGACGCCGAGGTCGAGCGTGCCGCCGATCTCGCCCATGCCAGCGAATTCCTGCGCCGCCTGCCGGGCGGCTTCGACGCCCAGCTCGGCGAGCGCGGTGTGACGCTGTCAGGCGGCCAGCGCCAGCGCATCGCGATCGCGCGCGCGATCCTGCGCGATGCGCCGCTGCTGCTGCTCGACGAGGCGACCTCGGCGCTCGACGCCGAGAGCGAGACGCTGGTGCAGACGGCGCTGGAGGAACTGATGCGCCACCGCACCACGCTGGTGATCGCGCATCGTCTGGCGACCGTGTTGTCCTGCGACCGTATCCTGGTGATGGACCAGGGCAGGATCGTCGAGCAGGGCACTCACGCCGAGCTGGTCGCCGCGGGCGGCCTTTACGCCCGGCTGGCCCGACTGCAGTTCGAGGGGATCTGAGCGAATTGGGCCTCGGCGCGCTCCGCCTATGCGATTCCTATGCGATCGCGCGCGCGCTCCCCTCGAAAACCTATTCCCGCGCAAGGATAGTCGCGCCGCGCCTGACCTCCCTCGACAGCCGAAGGAAGTCAGCCGCGCGGGGTGTTCGACTGATGCGCGAGAATGCGACCGAACCGGAGAGCAAACTGCTCCGTGCCTGGCAGCTTGCCGTGCTGCGCTTCGCAGTGACGCTCGACGACGACGATCGGATGCACGCGCTCGGTGTGGCCGGCGAGGTCGACCGGCTGGGCGGCGCGGCCGATGACGCCTTCCATTTCTTCCGCAGGACGACCGCGGAGCTGTGCGCGGCGATCTCCGGTCAAAGCGTGGATCAGGAGGCGGTCATCCGGCGGTTCCTGGCGCAGATCGACAATGTCAGGCTCAAGCGCGCGGTCGAGGCGGCGATCGCCAACGACCGCACGCCGCCGAAACTCGTGGCGAGCCGCGTCAAGCCCGGCCCCGATCTCTGGCGCGGGCTGGCGCCGCGGCGTGCAACCGGAACGTAGGAAGGGCCTCACTCTGCAATCGCCATCACGGCGCGGCGGATATTCCGTCACAGCATGTCGCCACAACCCTGGCCGGCTTGCTGCGATCAGTGCGATGCGCTTCTCTGTGCTCGACAGGAGACCGGTCGGTTTCGGAATGCGGGGAGTGGCGAGATGGGTGGCTTGGTGATCAGCGGCGGCCGGGTGGTGGATCCGGCCAGCGGGATGGACGCGATCGGCGATGTGGCTGTGGTCGACGGCAAGATCGCCGCGGTCGGCACCGGCCTCGGCGGCGCCGAGCGGCAGATCGACGCGACCGGGCTCGTGGTGGCGCCGGGCTTCATCGACCTGCACGCACATGGCCAGACCATTCCGGCCGACCGCATGCAGGCGTTCGACGGGGTGACGACCTCGCTCGACCTCGAGGCCGGCGTGTTGCCGGTCGCGTCCTGGTACAAGCGCCAGGCCGAGAAGGGCAGGGTGCTGAACTACGGCGCCGCCGCCAACTGGGCCTTCGCGCGCATCGGCGCGATGACCGGTTCGAATTCGGAAAGCTCGCTGGAATCGTTTGGCGCCGCGATGCGCGATCGCCGCTGGATCGAGAACGTCGCGACCGAAGGCGAGGTCGGCGGCATCCTCGACCGCCTCGCGATCGGCCTGAACGAGGGCGGTATCGGCATCGGCATTCTCAACGCCTATGCGCCGGGCGCCGGCGTGCAGGAATTGACCGCGGTGTGCCAGCTCGCGGCCGATCATGCGGTGCCGACCTTCACCCACGTCGCCTACATGTCGCGGATCGATCCAGAGAGCGCGGCCGAAGCCTATATCCGCCTGATCGGCTATGCCGGCGCCACCGGCGCGCACATGCACATCTGCCACTTCAACTCGTCGAGCAAGACGGATATCGAACGCTGTGTCGCGCTGATCGCGAAAGCGCAGGCGCAGGGCCTACCGATCACGGTGGAGGCCTATCCCTACGGCACCGGCTCGACCGTGCTGGCGGCGACCTTCTTCAGCGATCCGAAATTCGAGGAGCGCAACGGCCTCGGCTACGATTCGGTGCAGCGCGTGACCGACGGTCACCGCTTCGGCAGCCGCGAGGAGCTGCTGGCGGCACAGGCCGAAGAGCCCTCGACCCTGGTGCTGTGGCACGTGCTCGACATCGAGAACAACGCGCATCATCGCGATCTGCTCGACATGGCGGTGCTGTATCCAGGCGGCGCGATCGCCTCCGACGCGATGCCGTGGACGCTGTCGGACGGCCGCCCCTACACCGGCGACGCCTGGCCGCTGCCCGACGATGCCACCTCGCATCCGCGCTCGGCGGGCTGTTTCACCCGCTTCATCCGCGAATGGGTGCGCGAGCGCAAGAAAGTGTCGCTGCTCGAGGGCATCCGCAAATGCGCGCTGATCCCGGCCGAGATCCTGTCGGCGAGCACGCCGGCGATGCGGGCCAAGGGGAGGCTGCAGGCCGGCGCCGACGCCGATGTCGTGGTGTTCGACTTCGAGACGCTGAGCGACCGCGCGACTTTCTCCGCGATGAATCGTCCGGCGGAGGGCGTGCGGCATCTCGTGGTCAGCGGCCAGCCGCTGATCAGCGATGGCGTGCTCGATGTCGCGGCGCGTCCCGGCCGGCCGGTGCGCCGGCCCGTCACCGGAGGCTGAGGTGCCGGTCCCGATCCTGCTGGTCGCGGGCTTCCTCGGGGCGGGCAAGACCACGGTCGTCAACCATCTGCTGGCGCATGCGCAAGGGCGGCGCATCGCCGCCGTGGTCAACGATTTCGGCGCGATCAATATCGACGCGGAGCTGATCGCGGGCGCCGGCGACGGCGTGGTCAGCCTGAGCAACGGCTGCATCTGCTGCACGCTGGAGGGCGACCTGCTGCGCACGCTCGCGACGCTGCTGCGGCGTGACCCGCGTCCCGAATTCATCGTGATCGAGACCAGCGGGATCGCCGATCCCGCCGATATCGTGCGCAACCTGATGGATCCCGTGATCTGGAAGGAGGCGCCGCTGGAGACGGTGCTGTGCGTGGTCGACGCGACGCAGCCTGCGGCGATGCTGAACGATGCGCTGCTGCGCTCGCAGCTGCGGGCGGCCGACGTGGTGGCGCTGAGCAAGGTCGATCTGACTGACGCCGCCGCGGGCGTCGCGATCCGCGACGCCGTGCGCGCGGTGCGTCCGGCGGCCGTGGTGGTCGATGCCTTGCATGGCGAGGTGCCGGCCGCGCTGCTGTTCCCGGCGGATCTCGATCATGTGCCGGTGCCGCGCGAGACCGCACCGCGACGGCCGGCGTCCGATCGGTTCGAGACGCTGAGCTGGACCTCGGAGCGGCCGGTGCTGCTGCCGCGCTTGCAGCAGGCGATCGGCAGGCTGGCGCCGAAGCTGGCGCGGGCGAAGGGATTGTTCGAAACGGTGGAGCAGCCCGGGCGGCTGACGGTGTTTCAACTCGCCGGCGGCCGCGCGACCCTGGCTGCGGGTGGCGTGCCGTCGCCCGGCGTGCCGCGCACGCGCATCGTGTTCATTGCCGAGATGGGTGCGCTCTCGCGCGCGGAGATTGATGCGATCATGGAAGGTTGCGTCGAGTAATCCGTCATCCTGAGAGAATGTGAATGTATTCAGTGTCGTCCTGGCGAAAGCCAGGACCCATTACCCCAACCGCTTGTTGTTGTGCGACGCTGAGGCGACTATCGCACTCTCAATCGAATTCGGTGGTTATGGGTCCTGGCTTTCGCCAGGACGACAGCTTGGGGAGGCCGCTCCCTACAATTCTCACACCGTCATCCCGAGGAGCGCCAACGGGTTCGCGCAAAGCGCGGCCCGATGACAGGCTCCGCGCGTCTCGAAGGATGCACGGCCCGGCTGGTGGCCGTCGATCCTTCGAGACGCCGCTTCGCGGCTCCTCAGGATGACGGGTCTAGGAAGTCTTCGCGTCGCCGCAGATGCCGCTGTCTCATCGCCGCAGCATCATCCCGCAAAGCATGTGTGCGACGACCGCATCGAATTGACAGCCTTGCCGGCACCACCTATCGTTTTTGCCGACGGTTCCCTTCGGGGATCAAAAGGGAATGCGGTGCGAGGGTAACCCCAATGCCGCAGCTGTCCCCGCAACTGTAAACGGCGAGCCTTTCGTCAATTTGCCACTGGGCTATCAGGCCCGGGAAGGCGTCGACAGGCGATGACCCGTGAGCCAGGAGACCTGCCGTCAGTCGTGGTCACACGCGAGCACATCGGGCGGGGGCGTCCTGGTGGGATCGGAGCACTGCCTTTTCGGCAATGCGCCAGTCCGCGTTCGCGGTGACGTGCCACGTTACCGCGAGTCGTTTGATGTCTCCGTCCTTTCCCGTTGCGCGCAAATGGCGCCTCGGTCTCGTCTGCTCCCTGTCATCGCTGCTGCTGCCGGCCGAAGGCTCGGCACAAACACCGCCACCAACCAGGCTCGACCCGATCGAGGTCGCGCCTTCCGCTGCGGCAAAGCCGAAGCCTGCGGCGCGCAGCCGTGACATGGCCGCTGCGGCGCGGCCACGGCCGAGGCCCGCGACGGCTGGCGGCAAACCGCGCGCCGCAGCGTCAGGCGCATCGGGATCTGCATCGCCGACGCTCAATGCCACCACGCAGGGCGGCACCGGCAGTCGTCTCAATCTGACGCCGCTGCAGACGCCGGCCAGCGTCGAGATCATCACGGCGCGGACCATCGCCGAGCGCGGCCAGCATAACGTGCTCGATGCCGTCACCCAGGACGCGGCCGGCTTCACCGCAACGCCTGCGCCCGGCAATGGCGGCCTGTCGTTCAGCACCCGCGGCTTTGCCGGCAGCAACTCGGTGATGACGCTGTATGACGGCACGCGCTTCTATATCGGCTCCGGCACGCTGACGTTCCCCTACGATACCTGGTCGACGCAGCGCATTGAGGTGCTGCGCGGCCCGGCCTCGGTGCTGTACGGCGAGGGCGCGATCGGCGGCGTCATCAACGTGATCCCGAAGAAGCCGCAGAGCACGCCCCATAGCGAGGCCGAGGTCTCGCTCGACAGCAACATGACGCGGCGGCTCTCGGTGGACAGCACCGGTCCGATCAATCCCAATGTGTCGTACCGCGTCAACGCCACCGGCAACATGTCGGACGGCTGGGTCGATCGCGACAAGACCTCGAACGCCGTGGTCTCCGCTGCCGTGCGGGTGCAGGCGTCGGACAATCTCGCCTTCACGCTGTCGCAGGACTACGGCGACCGCAGCCCGTCGCGTTATTTCGGCACGCCGCTGATCAACGGCTCGATCCAGGACGCGCTGCGCTTCAAGAACTACAACGCATTGGACAGCGTGATCCGCTACCAGGACAGCTGGACCCAGTTCAGGACCGAGTGGGACGTCGCCGACGGCATCAAGGTCAACAACACGCTGTATTACCTGACCAGCGAGCGGCACTGGCGCGACATCGAGAACTACACCTGGAATCCGAAGACCCAGCTGATCGATCGCACGAGCTATATCGAGATTTTCCACGACCAGAAGCAGCTCGGCAACCGGATGGATACGACGTTCAGCGGTCACGTGTTCGGACTTGCGAACCAGTTCGTCGCCGGGTTCGACGTCAACCGGATCGACTTCGCCCACACCAACAACTCGCCCTATGGCGGCGCGTCGTCGGTCAATCCCTACGTGTTCGATCCGGGATCGTTCTTCGCGACGACGACGGCGACGACGCCGGGCTTCAACGCGATCGTCAATCAATACGCGCTGTTCGCCGAGGATCGTCTCTCGCTGACCGATCAATTGTCGCTCGTCACCGGGGTCAGGTATGATCGCCCCGAAGTCGACCGTACCGACTACAAGACGCCGGCAAACAGTTTCGAGACGACGCTGTCGGGGACCAGTTGGCGCGCCGGCCTTGTTTACGAGCCGATCAAGAACCTCGCGTTCTATGGTCAGTATGCGGTCGGCGTCGATCCGGTCAGCAACCTGATCTCGCTGCCCGTCTCGCAGAAAACCTTCCAGCTTGCGACCGGCAAGCAGACCGAGATCGGGGTCAAGCGGTCGTTCTGGGGCGGCCGCGGCGAGTGGACGCTGGCTGCCTACGAGATCGTCAAGACCGGGCTCACGATTCCCGATCCCGGCAATCCCACCGGCGGCCTGGCATTGCAGATCGGCCAGCAATCCTCGCGCGGCGTCGAAGGATCGATCGGGCTCGCGCTGAGCGACGGCTGGCGTGTCGACGCCAATCTTGCGCTGTTGCGCGCAAGGTACGACAACAACAGCCAGGTGGTCGGCGGCAGGATCGTCAGCTACAACGGCAATGTCCCGGTCAACGTGCCGCAGCAGGTCGCGAACGTCTGGCTGACCTGGGATTTCGCACCCGACTGGTCGGTCTATGGCGGCGTGCAGATCGTCGGCGCGATGTACTCCGATCTTGCCAACACCCAGCTGCGGCCGGGCTACAATGTGGTCAATGGCGGCATCAGATGGAAGCCGGATGACCGCACCACGGTCGCGTTCCGCCTCTACAATCTGTTCGACAAGGTTTATGCGGTGACCTCGAATGGCACCGGGCAGTGGCTGCTCGGCATGCCGCGCACCGCCGAATTGTCCGTCAACGTGAAGTTCTGACCATGCGCAACGCTCTGATCCGGCGCGGGCGGCGGTGGCTCTATATCGTCCATCGCTGGATCGGCATTGCGACGTGTCTTCTGTTCGCGATGTGGTTCATCTCCGGCCTCGTCATGATGTACGTGGCCTTTCCGCGCCTCACCGACAGCGAGCGCCTCGCCGCGCTCCCTGTCATGCCCTGGAATAAGGTGCAGCTCGCACCCGATCGCGCGATGGCGATCGCGGGCGTGGAGCGTTATCCGCGTGACCTGCGGCTCGCGATGATGGACGACACGCCCGTCTATCGGGTGACCGGCTGGCAGGGAGAGGTGATCACGATTTCGGCGATCAACGGCAGCGTGATCGACCGCATCACGCCGGACCAGGCGCTGGCCATCGCACGCCATCATCCGCACGCGGTGCGGCCACGCTTGATCGAAACAGTGACGCGCGACCAATGGTCGGTGACGGCGCGCTTCGATCCGTTGCGGCCGCTCTATCTGATCGGCCTCGGCGACCCTGATGGCACCGAGCTCTATGTCTCCGCACGCACCGGCGAGATCGCGCTCGACACCACGCGTCGCGAGCGTATCTGGAACTGGCTCGGCGCGATCCCGCACTGGATCTATCCGACCGTCCTGCGCAAGGACGGCCCACTGTGGCGGGACGTGGTGCTGTGGATCTCGGGTGTCTGCCTTGTCGTCGCGGTCGCCGGCTTCTGGATCGGCATTTTGCGCCTGCGGCTGACGCGCCGCTACGCACGCGACGCCGTCTCGCCCTATCGCGGCTGGATGGCCTGGCATCACATCGCCGGCCTGATCGGCGGCATCTGCGTCTTGACCTGGATGTTCAGCGGCTGGTTGTCGCTCAATCCCGGCGGCGCGTTCTCCGCTCGCGGCATCACCCGTGAGATTGCGATCGGCTACAGCGGCCATGACACGCCCGACATCGTCGCGAAATTTCAGTCGTCGCCATCGATGCCGGCGGTGGAGGCGCGCTTTGTCTGGATCGGCGGACACAGGTTGATGTTGCTCGACGATGGTAACGGCCGCCGCAGCCTCGCCGATCCTGTGACCGGCGCGCAGATGACCCTCTCGCGCGACGAGATCATCGCTGCCGCCCGACACGCAATGCCCGGCGCTGCGATGACATCAGCGCGGCAGCTCGATCAACCCGACGCCTACTGGTACACGCTGCACCATACACGCGAGCTGCCCGTATTGCGGATCGGCTTCGACGATCCCGCCCACACCTGGTTGCATGTCTCCCCCGTCACCGGCGAGATCCTCGACCGCAGCGACGACAGCCGCCGGTCCTACCGCTGGCTGTTCAATGCGCTGCACAGCCTCGACTTCCCGCTGCTGCTGCGCATCTCGCCGGCGCGCGACGCCGTGGTGTGGCTGCTGTCGGCGGTCGGCACGATTATCTCGATCAGCGGGATCGTGATCGGTTGGCGGCGGTTGCGGCGACGCAAGGTGCGAGCGAGGCCAGTGTCGGCGGGCCTCGTGCGCACGCCCTCGTAAGCTGCGATTACTTGACGGTCAGGTGCACGTCCGGCGCCGGCCGATCGGGGGCCCATTCCAGTGCGAACCGCTGTCCGGCAATGATCTCATAGGTCGAGAGCTTGGATGCGACCGCATCGCGGAACCGGAGATAGGCATCGCGCTGCCGCCCGTTCGAGCGGGCCGCGGCCAGATTGAGCCATTTGTAGGCCAGCACGAAATCTGTCGGAACGCCGTGACCCTTGTCGTAGATCAGGCCGAGCTGGGCTTGCGCGAACGGGTCGCCCTGCACGGCGCCGCGATAGTAGCAGTCGGCGGCGGCTGCGTAGGCCTGCGGCACGCCGAAGCCGTGCTCATACAAGAAGCCGAGCATGCCGAGCGCGCGCGCATTGCCGTGCTCGGCGGCCGGCGCGAGCTCCCGAGCCGCCCTGACATAATCGCCGCGATGGAAGGCGGCCGATCCGCGCGCCACGCTGTCGGCGCTCGCGACAGAGGCGGTCATCGCGCAAAGCACGATCGCAAGCGAAGCCGAGAGGGCTGTCCGTTGTGCGAGAACGCGGCGCATCCTGCTGTCCGGCTCAGTGATAGCTGGTGGTGATCGGCGCATTGGTCGATGTCGTGGCGATGCTGCCGCGCAATTTCGATCGAAGCTCCTCGGCCACGGTCTGGGCGTCAGAGCCATTGCGGATGATCTGCGGGCGGATGAAGATGATCAGCTCGGTCCGCTGGGTGCCGTTGCTCTGATGTCCGAAGGCGTCACCGAGGCCCGGAATCTGGTCGAGCACCGGAAGCGCATTGCGGGCGCCGCTCTGCTGTTCGCTGATCAGGCCGGCCAGCAGCACGGTCTGACCGTTGGCCACCGAGATCTGGCTCTTGACCCGTCGCTCCGAAACGGTCGGCGTCAGGTTGACCGTACTGCCGTTGCTTTGGGGAACGTTGCTGATCTCCTGCTCGACATCGAGCCGCACGGTGCCGTTCACGCTGACGCGTGGCGAGACCTTCAGGATGATGCCGGTGTTGCGATAGTCGATGGTGTTGACCACCGTGTTGCTCGTGGTCAGCACCGTCGCGCTGCCGGTCGAGACCGGGACGACGTCGCCGACCTGCAGGGTCGCGACCTGGTTGTTGATCACGACCAGCGAGGGATTGGAGAGCACCTTGACGCTGGTGACGGCGTGCAGCGCATCCAGGATCAGGCTCGGCTGCGTTGCATTTCCGATCAGGAAGTTGAAGCCCGGGAAGCTCTGGTTGATGAAGGCATTGGTGAGCGATCCCGCGACCGAGACCGCGCCGGTGGTCGCGTCCGTGGTGGTCGCAGGCGCGGAAGTGGCCTGGGTGCCGAGGATCGAGCCGGTGTTCGGCTTCAGGCCGAGGTTCTGGCTGGTGAGATAGGTCTGCACGCCATAGGACAGGGTGTTGTTGAGCGTGACCTCGGCGATCGTCGCGTCGATCGCGACCTGGAGCTGCGGCTCGTCGATCTGCAGCAGTGTCGCCTCGATGATCCGGTAGTTGGCCTGGTCGGCATAGATCAGGAGGTTGTTGTTCACGACATCGGGCGTGATGCGGACGTCCTGCATGACGGGCTGGCCGTTGCCGCCGCCGGCACCGCGTCCGGCATCCAGCGCGGCATTGTTGCCCTGGCCCGGAATGTTGGGATTGTTCGCTTGCCCGCCGGCGCCAAATCCCTGGCCCAGGCCCTGGCCTGTTGCGCCTGTCCCCGACGTGCCGCGGGATGCGAAGCCGCTCATGCCTGAATTCGAGCCGTTGTTGTTGTTGAGCGACAGACGGTCGGCGACGCTTGAGGTCGACGAGGTGCCGGAGCCGGGCGCGAGCTGGCTGTCGGCACTGTCGAGCAGGTTGCCGGACGATCCGCCAAGGAACATGTCGGTCAGCACCCGCGCCATCTGGCGCGCATCGCCGTATTTGACGCGGTAGACATGGACCGAGGTGCGCGCCGTGTCGTTGCGGTCGAGGCGCTTGATCCAGGTCGCGGCCGTGTGCAGCATGTCGGGCTTCTTGGTCACCACCAGCACCGCGTTCAGGCGTGCGATCGGCATGAACTTGATGACGTTCTGGCTGAGGCCGTTCTCGCCGGAATCGACGATCTTTTCCAGCTCGGCGATGACAGGCGCGGGCGAGCCGCTCGAGATCGGGAAGATGCCGACGGATTGGCCGCGCATCCAGTCGACGTCGAAACTGAGTACGGTATCGACCGCGGTGCGGCGCTCGGCGCCGGTGCCCTGGATCAGCAGCAGATTGCGCGTCGTGTCGGCGCGGATCGCGCCCGCCCTGGTGGCGAAGCTGTCGGTCAGCTTCATGAGGGTCTGCGCCGACACATATTGCAGCGGGACCACCGAGATGCCGAATCCGGGTTCCGGATTGGCCGCCGCGGCATCGACGCGGCCGCCGCCGACGGCGTCGCCGAGCGGCGTCAGGCGATAGCCTGCCGTATCCTTGAGCAGCACGACGCCGCTCAGGCGCAGTGCGTTTTCAAGCACGAAGACCATGTCGGACTTCGGCACCGGGCGGACCGAGACCAGGCTGACCGTGCCCTGCACCCGCGGGTCGATGGTGTAGCCGACATGCAGAATGTCGCCGAGCACCACCTTGGCGACGGTCGCCACCGGCGTGCTCTCGAAATTCAGATCGAAACCATTGCCGTTCGACGCCGGCTGCGGCCGCGCGTCCGCGACCGCCGTCACTTCGCTTCCGTCATACATCGCCGCGCGGACGCTGCCGCTCTGGCCGCCGCCCGTCGCCGCCAGTGCGCCCACCGGTTGCGGCTGACGCTGCGCCAGATCCAGCGAGCGCACCTTGTCGGTGACGTCAAGTTGGGACGCATCCACGCTCTCGCCGACCGTCGCGGAATTGCAGGAGGCCAACAACCCCAGTGACGTCAAGGCAAAAATGGCTGCGAGGCCGCCACGGATCGTCGGGCAGCGGCCCACTGTGCCTACGCGTTGCATGAAGGCCCTTCGCTTTGACTAACTGAAATTTCGATTGCTTGCGACGATCGGTCCTGCCCCGGAGGGACTCTTAGCGATCGAACATGACAGAAATAAATTGGTTACATGATTGTCGTTCGCGACCTGCCCATCGCATCGCACCTGAATTGTGCAGCCGGCGCGCTGCTTGTGTCCGCGATGCCACCCTCAAAGTTTCTTGAGCGGGGCGAATGATGTGACTTCGCACAGCTGTCACACTTCGGATCGATAACCGCACAATTGCCGGGAGCCGAACACGACGGCGCGCAGCGGCACTTGGCACGAACTGATCCGGGATAGTGTGGCGGGATATCGAGAATGGCCAACGACCTGTCCGTTCGGTTCGTGGATTATCTGCGTCAGAACAATCACCTGGCGCCGGTCGAGGGACCGGCTGACCGGACCGGGCAGGGCGCCGACGTCAGGCAATTGAAGCTGTGGGAGGTCACCAGCCTCTCGCCGACCGAATTCGCCGACGAAGCCGCGCGCTTCTTTGCGCTCGGCCGCCTGACGCTCCAGGAGATGACCTCGGCCGAGCCGCTGGTCGGGTCGTTCTCGCCGCGCTTCCTGCGCGAGACCATGGTCTATCCGTGCCGGGCGGCCGACGGGACCACAGTGCTCGCGGTCGTCGATCCGACCGACCAAGCGACGCTGCGGGCGGCGCAGATCGTGCTTGGCGCTGATATCGATGTGAAGGTGGCTTCGTCGGAAGACGTCGCCATCGCGCTGAACAACTCTTCCAGCGCCGAGGAGGCCGAGGCCGCCGATAACGCGGCGGCGCTGCCCCGGGAAGACGACATCGAGAGCCTGCGCGATCTCGCCAGCGGCGCGCCGGTGGTACGCGCGGTCAACGATCTCATCGAGAAGGCCGTCGAGCTTCGCGCCAGCGACATCCATATCGAACCGTTTTCCGCCGGCCTGATGGTGCGCTTGCGGATCGACGGCTTGCTCCGGCCGGTCGCCGCGCTGTCGGGCGTGCTGCCACAGGCGGTGGTCTCCCGCATCAAGATCATCGCCAACCTCAATATCGCCGAGCGCCGCCTGCCGCAGGACGGCGCGGCCCGGCTGCGGGCCGGTCGCACCGACATCGATATCCGCGTCGCGATCATGCCGACGCAGCACGGCGAATCCTGTGTCATCCGCATCCTGCCCAAGGATCGCGGCCTGCTGGTGGTCGAAAAGCTCGGGTTCTCCGAGCCCGACGAAGCCAAGCTGCGGCGGCTCTTAAAGCTGCCGCACGGCATGGTCGTGATCACGGGACCGACCGGCAGCGGCAAGACCACGACGCTGGCGACGATCCTGTCGATCCTCAATGAGCCGAGCCGCAAGATCCTGACCATCGAGGATCCGGTCGAATACGAGCTTCCCGGCGTCAACCAGTCCCAGATCAAGCCCGCGATCGGCCTGACCTTCGCCACCGCGCTGCGGTCCTTCGTTCGCCAGGACCCTGACGTGATCATGGTCGGTGAAATCCGCGATTCCGAGACCGCGCATGTCGCGGTGCATGCGGCGTTGACCGGGCATCTGGTGCTGACGACCTTGCACACCGAGACCGCGGCGGCCGCGGTGCCGCGCCTGCTCGACCTCGGGGTCGAGGGCTATCTGCTGCGCTCGGTGCTGCGCGGTGTGATCGCACAGCGTCTGGTCCGGCAACTCTGCGAGCGCTGCAAGACGGCGCGGCCGCTGGCGACAGCCGATTTCACCGAGGATCCCCGGCTCGCCGCGCTCGGCTTCAAGGTGGACGAGATCATTCAGGAGCCCTGCGGCTGCGAGCGCTGCGGCGGGACCGGCTATCGCGGCCGCCTCGGGGTGTTCGAATTGCTCGAACTGTCTAATGAACTGCGCGAATTGATCGGAGAGCGAACCGACGGGCTGAAGATCGATACGATGGCGATCCGCTCGGGTATGACCACGATGCTCGACGACGGGGTCGCGAAATGCCGCGCCGGATTGACCTCGCCCGCCGAGATCCTCCGCGTCGCAACGGTGCGGTGACGCCGTGCCGAATTATCGCTATCGCGCTTTGACCCAGGCCGGCGAGATCGTGAACGGCACGATCTCCGCCCCGACCGCGGCCGAGGTGGCGCGGCGGATCGAATATCTCAAGCTGCTGCCGATCGAGACCACCGAGGACAAGCGCGCATCCGGCGCCGCCGGCAGCCGCAGCCTGTTCGGCGGGCCGAGCGCGGCCGAGGTCACCACGTTCACGCGCGATCTCGCGCTGCTGCTCAAGGCCGGTGCGCGGCTCGACGATGCCTTGGAGCTTTTGTCCGGCGACGCCGATGTCGGCCGGATGCGTCCGGTGGTGGCGAAAATTCGCGCCGCCCTGCTCACCGGCGAGAGCTTTGCCGACGCGGTCGCCGATCATCCAACCCTGTTCCAGCCGATGTACATCGCCCTGGTCCGGGTCGGCGAAATCTCCGGCACGCTCGATTCCGTGCTGGAGATGCTGGGCACCGAGCGCGCGCGGTCCGAGCAGATGCGGCGCAAGCTGACCGACGCCATGCAGTATCCGGCCTTCGTGCTGGTCGCGGCATCCGGCGTGATGCTGTTCTTCCTGCTGTTCGTGCTGCCGCAATTCTCGACCGTGCTCGGCGATTTCGGCGGCAAGTCGGACACGGCGCTCGCCAGCTTCATCGCGGTGTCGGATTTCCTTCGCGCCAATGCCACCGCGGCGAGCCTGATCAGCGCGGCCACGATTGCGCTCGCATGGTGGCTGCTGCGGCAGGCGCGCGTCCGCGCCGCCCTGGTCAACGCCATCTCGCGTGTGCCGGGTATCAGCAGCGCCTTCCAGTTCTATCGCGCCAGCCTGTTCTGCCGCAACCTCGGTGTCCTGCTCGGCAGCGGCGTCAACCTCACCGCGGCGTTGCGCATCCTGGTCGACATCATGTCAGTGACCGGAAGCGAGGCGAACTGGACCGCGGCGGCCGACCGCGTTCGCCATGGCGGCAAATTATCGGAAGCACTCGCCGTGGCGGACAGCTTGCCGCCGATGGCGGTCCGCATGCTGCGGCTCGGTGAAGAGACCGGGCAGCTGCCGGTGCTGGCCGGGCGGGTCGCGGAATTCTACGAAGCAAAATTGCAGCGCAGCCTGGACCGGGTCGTCGGCATCGTCGGTCCGCTGGCGATCATCACGATCAGCACCGTGGTCGGCGGACTGATCGTGTCGGTCATGACGGCGCTGCTCTCGGTCACGCAGCTAGTCGGTTAGAGCAGGGGTCATCGGCCATGATATCGCGCAACACCATCATAAAGGCATTCGCCACGCGGGCGGGACGCGCTCGCACAACGTCGCAAAGCCAGAGGCGTTCGGGGCAGGAGGGCTTCACGCTGGTCGAGATGCTGGTCGTGATCGCGATCATCGGCCTGATCATGGGGCTGATCGGCCCGCGCGTGCTCAACTATCTCAGCGAATCCAAGGTCAAGACCGCGCGCATTCAGCTGCAGAGCTTCTCCAGCGCGCTCGACCTGTTCTATCTCGACGCCGGGCGCTTCCCGTCGACGGCTGAGGGCCTTGCCGCGCTGGTCCGGCGCACGCCGGGAGTCGCGGCCTGGAACGGCCCGTATCTGAAGGGGGGCAACGTTCCGAACGATCCCTGGAACCATCCTTATCTCTATCGCTCGCCGGGCGAACACGGGCCGTATGACATCGTCTCCTACGGCTCCGATGGTCAGGAGGGCGGCAGCGGCACCTCCGCCGACATCTCGCTCGAGAAGACCACCGCCGCCAACAACGACCAGTAAGGATGCATGGCAGGCATGAACGACGCGATGCAGCGCGGTTTCACCCTGCTCGAGATGGTGTGTGTGCTCGCCATCGTCGCGCTGCTGGCGGCCGTGCTGCTTCCGTTCATTCCGCACCAGACCTCGCGATCGCGCCTGCAGGCCTATGCGTTGCAGACCGCAACACTGCTGAAGGCCGATCGCAATGCGGCCATCGAGCGCAGCACCAGCGTTGCGACGCTGGTCGATGCACCGAGCCGGGTGATCCACTCCGGCGCGTCGCGCATGACGGTGCGGATCCCCGAGGACGTGCGGTTCGATGCCGTGCTGCCGCAGAGCTGTCAGCGCCGCGCCGCACTGTCGACCATCCGCTTCTTCGCCAATGGCGGTTCCTGCGGCGGCTCCATCGCGCTGACGCGGCTCGATGCGGGATACGAGGTCCGCGTCAACTGGCTTACCGGAAGGGTTGAAATCGTTGCTCGCGACGTCGCCGCCAACTAACCGCCGGGAAGCGGGGTTCACCATCATCGAGGTGCTGGTGGCGCTGGCGCTGGTGGCTGTCTCGATCGTTGCGATCGGCGCCGTCATGGGCGTCAAGACGCGCGGCGTGCGGGCGCTCGAGCAGCACGTGGCGCTGATGCAGGCGGTGCGCACCTTGATGACGGTCGGCATCCCGCCCCGCGCGGAATTGCAGTCGGGCACCTCGACAGGGCAGGCGGAAGGCTACCGCTGGACCATCGACGTCGCTCCGCTCGGCGGCGACTGGAAGGTGCCCGAGGGCAATGTGCCATGGGCTCCGGAGCTGGTGCGCATTCGCGTCAAATCTCCGGGCGGCGCGCTGTCCGACATTCGCACCGTGCGCCTGATGCCGAGGTCGTCGGAATGACCCGGGCAAGGGCAGACCAGCGAACGGGCGAGCGCGGCTTCACGCTGATCGAGACCATCGTCGCGCTGGCGCTGATGGGGCTGTTGCTGTCGGCGCTCGCCAGCATCACGGCGCAATGGCTGCCGAGCTGGAACAGGGGCCTCGACCGGATCCAGCGCAGCGAATTGATCGGGATCGCGCTGGAACGGATCGGCGCCGATCTTGCCGCCGCGGAGTTCGTTGCCGCCAACCGCGACAGCCACAAGCCGCTGTTCGACGGATCGGAATTGTCCGTGATGTTCGTGCGCACATCGGTGGGGCCGAATGCGGGGCCGGGGCTCGACGTGGTGCGTCTTGGCGAGACGCGCGATCGCGGCGAGTTTGTCACGGTTCGCACGCAGACGCGCTTCACGCCGCTGGCCGACGGGGTGTCGCTGTCGGAGCAGGTCCATCTCGGCAGCCCGGTGGTGCTGCTGCGTGCGCCCTATCGGCTGTCGTTCGCCTATGCCGGCGCTGACCGGGCCTGGAGGAGCGCGTGGAAGGACGCCGACAGGCTGCCGGCGATGATCCGGCTGACGGTGCGCGATGCGGCGAGCCAGCGCGTCCTGTCGGTTTCGACCATCGCGCCGGTCCATGTCCAGATTCCGAGCGACTGCACCAAGCCGGACGGCAATTGCGGCGACAAGCAGAGTTCCGGCAGTCCCACCGATCAGGGGAAGACGTGATGCGCGCGTCCAGCAATATCGGCCGATCGCCGGCCAATCGCGGCTTCGTCATCGTTGCCGTGCTCTGGATCCTGCTGGCGCTGTCGTCGCTGGCGATCATCTTCTCGGCCTATCTGGCTGCGTCGGCGCGCGCGCTGGCGGCCAGCGACCTTTCGTTGCAGACCGAGGCGCTGGTGTCGGCCGGGCTCGAGCTCACGGCCTATCAGCTGACGCTGACGGACGAGAAGACGAGGCCGCAGTACGGGGCGTTTCAGTTCGGGCTGGACGATGCCAGCGTCGGCGTCACCTTCACGTCGGAGGCCGGCCGCCTGGATCTGAACTACGCGTCGAAGGAGATGCTGATCGGCCTGTTCGTCGTGCTCGGCGCCCAAAAGGACGCCGCCAGCGAATATGCCGACCGGATCGCCGGCTGGCGAACCCGGCCCGCGCCGGGCAGCGAGAATGTGGAGGCGGCACGCTACAACGCGCTTGGCTATTCGCCGCGGCAGGGGCTGTTCACCCATGTCAACGAGCTGGCGCTGGTCGCCGGCATCCCCGAAGCGTTTGTCGATCGCGTGTTGCCGTTCGTGACGGTGTTCAACGGCGGTCCGGATGTTGATCCGACCATCGCCGCGCCGGAAGTCGCTCTCGCCGTCGATAAGGCGTCGGGGAAGGACCAGGACGGCTTCGGCGCGCGCCCGGCTTCGCCGAACGGCATCGCTGCCGGAACGCAGGCCTCAAGCCAGCAAAGCGCGGCATCGACGGCGCAGAGCCCGTGCTATCGGATCGCAATCTCGATCCGCTTCCGCAACGGTCACCGCACCACGTCCGAGGCGGTGATCGCACTCGGTGACAAGGTCGAGCCCTATCGGGTGTTGTCCTGGCAAAACGATGTCGAGCCGCGAAACCCGGTTCTGCTGCGCAAGAGAGGATAATGGCAATGCTTGCCGAGGCACGGCAATGGTTCGAGCAATGGATCGGCGCGGTCGCGACGGCCGTCGACGGCGTCGCAGGCAGGTTCATGCGCCGGCGCAGCATCGAGCTCGACGAGAATGGCGACGGCACGTTCACCGCGCACCTCGCGGTCTCGAAGGATGGCTCGCCTTCGACGCCGGTTTCGTTCCGGCTTGATCACGATGCGCCGCAGCCCCCGCTGCCGGCCGACTGGAAGATCGCGTTCGACGGCAGCCGCATCGAGGTGCGATTGCGACCGGATCAGATCGTCAGCCGCGTGCTCGATTTCCCGAGCCAGGCAAGCGAATTCCTCGACGGCATGATCCGCGCGCAGGTCGACCGGCTGACACCATGGAGCGCCGCCGATGCCGTCTTTGGCTGGAGTTCGCCGCAGCCGATCGCCAATGACCGCATTGAAGTCGCGTTCGGCGCGACCGCGGCGACGAAGGTCGATCCGTTGATCCGGATGGCGAGGGTGCTCGGCGCCGCCTCCGTGGCGGTTTCGGCGCCGGCGGTTGGTGGCGACGGCGTCGCGCAGCAGGTGACGCTGCTCGACAAGTCGCTGCGCGGCCTTGCCGGGCCTTCGGTTACGCGCCTGTTGCGCGTCGGCCTGGTCTCGACGGCGGCCGCGGCCGCGGTCTCGCTGCTGCTGAACATCTATCTCGGCGGGTGGCTGCAATCAGAGCAGGACGACCTGCAACACCGGATCGCCCAGCGCCGCGCCGCGCTGCGTCTCGATGCCAATGGCGACTCGTCCGGGCTCGGCCTGCTGGCCAAGCGCAGGCAGACGACGCCGTCGAGCGTCATGGTTCTGGAAGCGGTCTCGCGCGTGCTGCCCGACACGACCTATGTGACGGAGCTCCGCATCGAGGGCAACAAGGTGCAGGTGGTGGGACTGACCCAGGATGCGCCGTCCCTGATCCGCCTGCTCGAGCAGTCACCGCAATTCACCCGCGCGACGTTCTTCGCGCCGACGACGCGCGCGGCGAATGAATCGGCCGAGCGGTTCCACGTCGAGGCCAACATCTCAGCCTATTTTGGGTCCGGCTCATGAGCGCAGCATCCCGATCGCTGACGGCTGTCAGCACCTCGCCAATGGTCGCGGCCGCGAGCTATCTCGGCCTGTTCGTGCTGCTGCTCTTTGTCGTCATCTCATCGCTCTCGGACATCATCGGCCGGCGCAGCGATGTCGCGGCATCGGCCGGAATGCTGGAGCAACTGGAGGGGCGATCCAGGGCGAATACCGCGCCCGGTCAACCCGCGATGCCGACCGGCTCGGCCTATCTCGAGGGGGCGACCGTCACGGTCGCCGGCGCCACCTTGCTGCAACGTGTGTCGGGGGCGGTGATCAAGGCCGGCGGCAATGTGCTGTCGACGCAGCTCGATGTTCCGAACGCGCCGGCCAAGGCCGGCTTCATCAGCATGGTCGCGAGCAGCGAGATCGAGCAGGCGCAATTGCAGCAGGTGCTCTACGATCTGGAAGCCGGCATGCCATTCTTGTTCATCGACCAGCTGGTCGTGCAACCCGTCGCCGACGAGGCCGCCAAGGGCGCCGATCCCGGCAAGCTGCGCGTGCTGCTCGGCGTCTCCGGACAATGGCGAGGAGCCAAATGATGCGATGCTTGGCGACGACCATCGTGCTGTTGGCGGTGTCGGCCTATTCGGCGCCGGCTGCGGTGCCTGCCCCATCCGGCGATGCATTGGACGCCGGGATGCTCGACGATACCCGTCTTGGCGGACCGGTGCTGAGTTCACCGCCACCGTCCGAACCGGCGACGTCGGTTCGGGTGGCCCCGTCGTCGGCACCGACGCCCCGGCCGCTCAGCGCAAATCCGTTGTGGGGCATCCCGCTCAAGACGCTGTCCAACACGCGCGACCGCCCGGTGTTCTCGCCGTCGCGGCGGCCTCCGCCCGCCGTCGTTGCGGAACCGGAGGTCAGCAAGCCGGCGCCGGCGCCGCCGCGCAAGGTCGCGATCGAGCCACCGCCGCTGTCGCTGGTCGGCACGATCGCGGGAGATGACGAAAGCTTCGGGATCTTTCTCGATCAATCGACCAAGACGGCGCTGCGGCTGAAGATCGGCGATGACTTCCAGGGTTGGAAGCTGCGGACCATCAATGGACGCGAAGTCACGATGCAGAAGGACGATCAGGGGGCGGTACTCACATTGCCTCAGCCCGGCGGTGATGAGAGCGGCGATGTCCGCCTCGTTCCGGTCAGCACGGAGAGGAAGCCCTTGGCTGCGCGGCGCCAGATGTGATGGCGCGTCGGAGCGAGATGCTAGTTCAACGCGAGCCAGCTCTGAAGCGCCGGCGTCACGAGAAGCCCGAGCGCCAGAAACGGGCCGAACGGGATTGAGGTCTGGCGCTTCATTTCGTGGCCGGCGAGTTGCAGGCCGCCGGCAACACCGAGCGCCGCGATTGCCGCGATCAGCAGCAAGGTCGGAATGCCTGTCGCACCGACCCAGATCGCCGCGGCGGCAAGAAACTTGACGTCGCCAAGTCCCAATCCGTCGACTTGCCGCAAGGCGAAGTAAACACGCTGCAACAGCAGGAACAGGATGCCGATCAGGACCGCGATTCCCATGGCGGTGAAGGCGGCCATCGTGCCTTCGGTGACGACGACGTTGGCGAGACCGAGCGCCGCGATCGCAAGGTTCAGCCAATTGGGAATGATGCCGTGGCGAAGATCGATCAGCGCGACGGCGCAGCAGAGTATGCAAAGCGCCCCGTAAGATCCGATAAGATAAAGAGCTTCTCGATCAATCTGCATGGCGACGGACAAGTGACGGGTGCGGGCGTTGTGTTGCAACAACTCACGCGCGTTGAACAGTCCAATTTCAATCGGTCTACAGCAGCGCGAACGAGTTTGCGAGATTGTGATCGTCACCGACGCTGGCGAAGCAAAAAAGGTGCGACAAAAAGTCCGCGCTGTCACAAATCCGCATAGGATACCGACAATAGTTCGCCCCGCTACATGCCGCGAGCCCTTCGTGGCAGACGAGTGGGTTGACTATGCACAAGATCCAGGTGGCGGCGTGCCTTGCTTTGCTGGCAGCGTTCGCAGGCGTGCGCGCCGCGAATGCCGGCGCTCTTGAGGAGGGCGCCGAGCGCTACCGACCATATTTGATCGAGGGTGTCGCCAGTGCGCTGACAGGCGCGCGCGCGCTGCGCGAGCGCGCCGCGGCGGCAGATTTGCCTGGAGCGAAGAAGGCCTGGCTGTCGGCGCGCGCCGGCTGGGAGCGCTCGGAGGTGTTCACCGCAGGCTTCGTGCCTGAGCTCGATGCGCAGATCGACGCCTGGCCGAACGCCGACAGCGGGTTCCATGCCATCGAGGCGAAACTGTTCGGAGCTGCCAGCACCGACGTTGCCGCCGATGCGACCGGCCTTGTCGAGCATCTGAACGATCTCCACGGCAAGCTCAAGGATATCAAGCTGACGCCGCAGGGCCTCCTGGATGGCACGGTGCGGCTCGCCTACGAGGTCGGAGAGAGCAAGGCCGATGGCGGCGAGTCGCGCATCAGCGGCACCTCGCTCGACGACATGCGCAACAACATCGCCGGCATCGATTTCGCCTACCACACGATCTTCTCGGCCGCGCTCAACACGGTCGACGGCAAGCTCGACGAGATGGTGACCAACCGGATCGAGCAGCTCGAAGCGATCGTCGCCACGCCCGACCTGCCGCATGTCAACATTGCCGATCTGCGCCAGACCAGCGAGGAACTGGTCGTTGCGTTGCAGAGCGCCTCGGCAAAGCTCGGGCTGCAACGGCCGACCCTGGAGGCCCAGGCGCGATGAGATCGCTTCACCTGCGTCTGGCTGCGCCGCTCTCCGGTGTCATCGCCCTGGCACTGCTCGGGCGTGCGGTGGCGTTTCCGGTCGACGGTGACAAGACCGTGCTGCCTGTTGCGACCGAGCTGAACGAGGATGCGCTCGACAAGCCGCGCGAGGTGTTCCAGTCCGAGCGGACCGGAGCCAAGTCCTATCTGGTGAATCTCGGCGATCTCGCGTTCAATTCGCCGGGGCTGCTCGGTGATGTGGCGAGACAGGCCGGCGTGAGCTGCGGCACCTGCCACGTCAATGGCGCGAACAACGCCAAATTCTTCATGCCGAAGATGTCGAGCCGGCCCGGCACGTTCGACACCACCGGTCCGCTGTTCAATCCGAAGGCCAACAATCTGGCGTTCGATCCCGTGCGGATCCCGAGCCTGCGCGGCGCCCGCTATCTTGCGCCCTACGGCGCAGACGGCCGCTTCGCCTCGCTGCGCGACTTCGTCCACAACGTCATCACCAGCGAATTCGCAGGTCCGGAGCCGTCGCCGGCAACGCTCGATGCGATCGTGGCGTATATTCACGACATCGAGTTCCTGCCCAATCCGAGCCTTGGTCCCGCCGGGCGGCTGGCCGGCAAGATCACCGACGCGGAGCGCCGCGGCGAAGCGCTGTTCGCGAAGCCGTTCCCGCACGATCCATCATTGAGTTGTGCGGGATGCCACGTTCCGTCGTCCGGCTTCGTCGATCACCAGCAGCACGACATCGGTTCCGGCGGCCTGTTCAAGACGCCGACGCTGCGCAACGCCGACTTCAACGCGCCGTACTTCCACGATGGCCGCTTCGACAATTACAACCAGGTTGTCGACTATTTCGACCGGACCTTTCAGCTCGACCTCTCGGCGCAGGGCAAGGACGACCTCGTTGCCTATCTCACGGCGGTCGGCGATGGCGTGCAGCCCTATGAGCGCGACGGTGCCGGTGCAACGCTGAAAGAGATCAACGATTTCTCAACGGTGCTCGCGACTGCGATTCCTGCCGGCGACAAGGACATCGTCGCACTTGCGGTCGATACGATCGGCCGCGAACTGCGCGAGTTGACCGAGCAATATCCCGATCGCAAGAACACCAGCGTCGCGGGCGGCGAGCAGCAGCGCGTACTTGCGCGCAACGGCCTCAAGGAGCTCGTGCTCACGCTGCGGCGAATCGAGATGGCGGTTGCGGCAGGGCGCAACGCGGATGCCGCAACCGAGTTCAGGAATTATCGCAATCTGATGGCTGCTGCAGTGCCTGCGCTGTTGGCCAGCGCCGAGCCATGGTCGCTATTCAATCAAGACGTGCATGACCAGCACTATGCTGCGCTTCGCCAGGTGATGCGCTCCAAGCACCTTTCGCACTGATTACGTTGTATTGCAGCGATTTTGCGATCTGCGGCGTAGCGCGGATGCTCAATCAATTTTCTATCATTGATTGCATAATTGAATCGTGGAGATGCGGCGCAGCGGCGGGTGTCTCCACAGAAAATATTTGAACGTTTCGAAATTTCTTGCGCGCTTTCACGTAAGCGAAAACCATGCGTCATATTGTCGCACTAAGCAGTGTGTGTTGCTAACCGCAAACACCCTGAGGTCGACAATGAGTTTGAATTACAAAAAGCACTGGCGAACCAGCACCGCGCTCTGCATCGCGTCAACGGTGCTCGTCGCAACAGCCGCATATGCCGCTCACTATCCGGGCGGTCGCAGTGATTGGGACAAGCGTCCGCATCACAATCACCAGGCGCACGAAGAGGGCGATCGTGCGAAGCATGAGAATCATGGCCATCATGGTGACGGCGATCACGGCGTGAAGACCGCGTCGCCGATCAAGCACGTCATCATTCTGATCGGTGAGAACCGCGGCCTTGATCACACCTTCGGTATCTACAAGCCGAAGGGCAAGGGGCAGACCATCTCTAACCTGTTGTCGAAGGGCATCGTCAACGAGGATGGAACGCCGGGACCGAACTTTGCGCTGGCGCAGCAGTCCTCGGTCGCGGGCCAGCCCTTGTACTATATCGGCGCACCGACGATCGGGAAGTCGCCCTACAACGCGACCAACCCGATGCCGCAGCCGAACACGGCCGGCACACCGACCGCGCAGAGCGACACCGGCGCTCCGTTCAAGACGATCGCCGAAGCCAGCGTCGAGAAGGACATGGACCCGGCCGATCTCGATATCCTCACCACCGGCTTCAGCGGCCTGCCGACCGGTGTGCTGGATACCCGCATTCCCGGCGCCGGTGGTCTGAACGGACCGTTCCAGCTGCAGGGCGAGCAGATCAGCGACGACGACTACACCGGCGACTCGACCCATCGCTTCTATCAGGATTGGCAGCAGGAAGACTGCAGCGCCGCCAACGCCACCAAGAAGAACAATTCGGGTTGCCTGAACGACCTGTTCCCGTTCGTGATGGCGACCTATTCGGCGTCCAACAAGAGCATGGCCAACTCGATGGGCTTCTACAACGCCCAGCAGGGTCAGGCTCCGGTCCTGAAGATGCTGGCCGACCGCTTCACCCTGAGCGACAACTTCCACCAGTCGTTCCACGGCGGCACCGGCGCGAACCACTTCATGCTCGGTACCGGCGACGCGGCCTTCTGGAGCGACGGCAAGGGCAATCCGGTGACGCCGCCGGCCAACCTGATCGCCAATCCGAATCCGGTCGCGGGTTCGGTCAACCGCTACACCGTCGATGGCAATTGGAGCAATTGCTCTGATGTCTTCCAGCCCGGCGTCAAGCCGATCGTCACCTACCTCAACAATCTGCCGTACGCGGCGGAGCCGAACTGCAAGCCCAACCACTACTACATGCTCAACAACGTCAACCCGGGCTATCTGCCGAACGGCGCGCTGTCGGGCGGCAACAACGTGCCGCCGTCGTCGGTTCGCACGATCGGCGATGCGCTCATGGAGAAGAACATCTCCTGGGCGTTCTATGGCGGCGCGTTTAACGACGCCGTGGCGCTTTCCAACGCCGCGGTTGCCGCCAATCCGTCGAACCCGAACCTCAGCGCCGCTGCGGTCGCCGATCCGGCGCACGCGCTCGGTGTTGCCTACTGCCAGATCTGCAATCCGTTCCAGTATGCGACCTCGATCATGGCCAATCCGGCCGTGCGCCAGGCTCACATGAAGGACACTGCCGATCTGATCACGGCGATCCAGAACAACACGCTGCCTGCGGTGTCGTTCGGCAAGCCGGACGGCCTGCTCGACGGTCATCCGCAGAGCTCGAAGGTTGATCTGTTCGAGGCCTATGTCCTGAACGTGCTCAACTCGCTGGACAACAATCCGGAGCTGAAGGCTGAAACCGCGGTCTTCATCACCTGGGACGAGGCCGGCGGCTATTGGGACTCCGGCTACCAGCAGTCCATCGACTTCTTCGGCGACGGACCGCGCATTCCGACCCTGATCCTTTCGCCCTATTCGACGGGCGGCAAGGTCAACCACAACTACGCCGACCACGTTTCGCTGCTGAAGTTCATCGAACGCAACTGGGCTCTCCAGCCGATCACGAACCGCAGCCGCGATAACCTGCCGAACCCGACCTACTCGAAGAACAACGAGTACGTTCCGACCAACAGCCCTGCATTGTCTGACTTGTTCGACGCGTTCGACTTCAGCAAGCCGGTCACGTTGTCCTACACCGAGTGATCAAGCTCTCGCCGACAGCGAGGTCTTGATTCCATCCGAGGGCGGCGCCGATCGAACCAATGGTTCGGTCGGCGCCGTCATGTTCTGTCCTCACCACCTGATCGACCGGAGACACGCGATGAAGCGCAACGAGAAGACATGCTCGATCAGCAGCAGCGTCGCGGCCGGGCTGCTTGCCGTCGCCATCCTGGCCGGCGCGGCGATCCCGGTCATGGCGCAGCAGTTTTCCGCCGACCTCGTCGCGAACAAGGACGATGCGGCAGCCGCCATGGGAGCCTTGCGGGTCTCCGGCGCAAAAGCACGGATCGAGACAAGCGCGCTGCCCGATGGCTTCTTCCTGATCGATACGCGCAAGCCCGCAGCCTATTTCGTCCGTCCGGCGGCACGGGTTTACATGGACGCGCGGCAATCGAGCCCGCTCACCCGGATGTTCATTCCGGTCGATCCGGATGATCCCTGCCGGCAATGGCTGGCGATGGCGCAGCTGTCCGCGCCGATTGACCTCGCGACGTGGCACTGCCAACGCGATGGAGAGGAAACCATCGCGGGGTACGACACCGACATCTTTCGAATCGCCGCGCCGCCCGGCTTGAGTTTTGTCGGCTGGATCGACCGAGCGCGCAAATTTCCGGTGCGGATCAAGACCGCGGATGGCACGGTGATCGCTGCCGATCACATCCGCGACGAGCCGCAGCCGGCGCAGACGTTTGAAATTCCCGCAGGCTTGCGCAAGTTCGACCCGCAAGCGCTGATCCGTCGGATCCGGCAGAGCGATGTGTGGGTTGAGCCGCCGGCTTCGGAGTGAGCACGCCGTCCGTCACTGCGACTGCTGGCTTGTTACCGGCAGGATCCGGCCGAGCGCCGTGTAGTGCGACTGATGCACGTCGCTGTTGAACAGCGACCAGGGTTCGGCCTTTTTCAGGGCGACGGGTACGTCGAAGTGCACCAGCTGCGCAAAGTTGCGATATTCGGCCATCGCATCGTCGATACGGCCGGCGGCGACGTCGAGATCAATGCGGCGCAGGGTGAGAACCAGGTCCTTCAGGATCGCGCGCGCCGCCAGCCGCTCGTCCTTGCCACCGATCGCGGTGTTCCTGATGTCCGGGATGCGCTCGGTCAGTTCGCGCAGCTCAGCCCCGACCCCGGTCACTGCCAGCGACACCACCGCAGTATCGGCAGCCGGGATCGCGACCTCGAGGACGCTCGAGAGCTCGAGTACCTCTTTCATCCGGAGCATAACGCCGTCCTTGTCGAACGGGCGTTCGCCGTCGCCGACCGCATTCAGATAAGCCACGAGGTCCTGGGTGTCCTGGGTCGACAGTTCGAGGTCGAACACGCGATCGAAATGATCGACCACCTGTTCATAGCTGCCGTAGCGGCCGTCGTGGAAATACGGGGCGTTGAAGTTGGCGTTCAGCAAAGTCGGCGTCTTGACCAGTCCACCGGATCCGACGTCGTGGCGCATCTGGTCGTTGAAGGTGCCACCCGGAACATGACAACCGGCGCAGCTCAGCTCGGCCTGCTTCGGGAACGGCTTGAAGAACAGCGCCTCGCCGCGGCGCTCGGCCAGGCTCGCCTGCGCGGCAAGCCTGCCGGCGGGTGCAATCTTCGGATTGGGGAGGAAATCGATATCGTTGATATAGGCGACGAGGCCGTCGAGAACTTCGTCGCGCGGCTTCGGACCGGAAAATTCATTGACGATGACATTATAGACGAAGTCGCGCAGCGAGGTGATGCGCCCGTCATGTCCGTAGGGGGCGAGGAAGCGGGCGCCGCGCAGGCTCGGAATCCTGACCGGATCGAGGATGCTGTTGAACGTCTTCGCGTTGAAGACAAGGCTGGTCGTATCGAAGGTGCCGGGGCGCGAAGATGCGCCCGGAACGAACAGTTTCGGGTTCGATGCGCCATTGACGTGACAGGTGCCGCAGCTCATCTCCGCCTGACGCGCCTTGCCGCCGAGGATGGAAGGCGAGTTGAACGCGAGATCGCCGAGATTGACCAAATAGGACTTTCGCCCGCCGATGGCTTCGGAATGAAAGAGTTCGCGCGGACGCGCCAGCGCCTCCTCGGAAAATTCGGTGCCGGCCGGCAGCACGGTCTGGTCGCCGCCGAGCGGGAACGCCGTCGCGCGCAACGGGAGCAGGGCAACGACGAGCGCCAGCCACGCGATCCGTGCCGGCCTGACGCCGCGATCGGCAGCTGCCGCACGATGGTTTCCGGAGCCGGATGCCAGAATATCCCAAGCCATTGCGCGAAAACGCCCCTGTCACAAATGCATATGCGCTGCCGTGCGTCGGAAGATGTCACGGAGGTGACAGTTTCCTGTCGGCAGGATCAATGACCATCTGACTGGATAGACGAATTTTGATTGCGGTTTGATGACGCTCGATCAGCGCACCGCAACGCAGTCTGCGTTCGACAGCATGAATGTCTGTTGGTGCGCGGGCATCTTTCCGCGCGTTTGCGCGCGCGTCGAAAAACAGTCATCCCAGCGAAATGTGTTTTGCATAGCGTGTAGCTCCATTTCTATTTCTTTCTAAATCAGGAGAGCACTATGCGGCTTTGGGGAGCCATTCCGGCGCTCGCGGTTGTTGCTGGCGCCGTTGCCATCTCGCCGGTAGCAAACGCAGAGAATTTGGTCGAAAAGATCGTTGATGAGTTCAAGCACGAGATCAGGGACGAGCTGCGCGATCTGCGGGATCGCGGCCATGAAGGCGTGCATCAATACAAGCACATCGTCGTCATCTATCAGGAGAACCACAGCTTCGATAACCTCTACGGCCATTGGGGCGACGTCGGCCGCGACCAGATCAACGGCATATCCTATGCCGATCAGGCGCACACCCTGCAGGTTCGGCAGGACAACCAGACCGTCTATGCCTGCCTGCTGCAGAACGACGTCAACCTGACCTCTCCGTCGCCGCAACCGACGAGCTGCACCGACAATACGGGCACGGTCGCGATCCTGAGCGCCTTCAAGAACAAGCCGTTCGAGATCAACGAGTTCATTCCGACCTCGGCCACCACCTGCCCGAAGCCGCTCGGCGCTTTCGCGGCTCACGGTTTCCTCAACGGCACCGGCGCGCCCGGCGGCTGCACCGCGGACATCGTGCACCGCTTCTACAGCGAGCAGTATCAGCTCAACGGCGGCCGGCAGAACCGCTACATGACCGGCAGCGATGCGGCCGGTCTGGTGATGGGCTATTACGACACCAAGAAGCTGCCGATCTACGGCTATCTCCACGGCCACGGCGCGCCGAACTACATCATCGCCGACAGTTTCTTCCAGGGCGCGTTCGGCGGTTCATTCCTCAACCACCAGTTCTTCGTCGCCGCCGCGGCGCCGCAGTTCGTCGGTGCCCTGAATGACGGCAGCGCCAACGACTTCCATTCGATCGTCGACGCCAACGGCATGCCGACCAGCACGCCGCTCTACACGCCGCTCTCGACCGTGAAGGATGCGCAGCTGACGGCGAAGTGCAATCAGGCCGGCCTGCCGGCGGGCCTCGCCTGCGGCGACTACGCGATCAACACCACGCAGCCGTTCTATCAGCCCTATTCGCCGGGAACCGCCGACATCAAGCGCCTGCCGCCGCTGCACACGCCGAACATCGGTGATCGGCTGTCGGCAAAGCGCGTTGATTGGGCCTGGTATTCGGGCGGCTGGTCGAACGCCAACGGCGACGTCGGCGCTTCGGGCTGGACCAACGGCAACGGCACGACCTGCACCGATCCGAACCATGTCTCCACGGCGGTGTTCCCGAACTGCCCGGACGTGGATTTCCAGTACCACCATCAGGCGTTCAACTACTTCGCCAACTACGCTCCCGGAACGCAGGCTCGCAAGGATCACCTGAAGGACGAGGCTGAGTTCATCCAGGCGGCCAGGACCGGTCGGCTGAAGCAGGTCAGCTTCATCAAGCCGATCGGCGAGGAGAACGAGCATCCGGGCTACACCAGCGAGTCCGAAGGCAGCCAGCATCTCGTCGATCTCGTCAAGGCGATCGTCGAGGGGCCGGATGGCAAGGACACGCTGATCGTCATCACCTATGACGAGTTCGGCGGGCAGTGGGACCACGTTCCGCCGCCGCCGTTCAACCGTCATGGTGCCGAAGCCAAGGCTGCGGATCAGTGGGGCCCGGGCACCCGCATTCCGGCGCTCCTGATCGCCAAGCGCTTCAACAAGTCGGGCGTCGCGCATGAGGACTTCGACACGACATCGATCCTCAAGATGCTCGAAAAGCGCTTCGACCTCGACCCGCTGGTGACGCGCCCGGTGCGCAGCCTCTCGGCGGCGCTGAAGGCCGGCGAGGGCTGGCACTGACACGAGAAACCCTTCTGGCCCGCGCCAACATTTGACGCGGGCCGGAGTTTGGCCACGCGCCCAAGGGGATCGCTGCACGAAGGGATCGCTACACGATCAGATCGTGTAGCGGATGGGTCACGACGGTGTCCGGCGTATGGTCCGGGAAGAAATCTGTTTGTGCCGGGATGGCCGGCCCCATTGCCGGCGTTCCACCAGCTGCAACTCCTTGCGCCAGCTGAAATCCGGCGGAGTCGTCGTGACCGAACCACGTTGGGCTTTGATCGAATTGTGAAGGGGACGAAGCTCCCTGCTGTTCAAGGCTCGGAAGCTCCTCCGCAAAATGAAAAGACTGCCCGGATGCTCCGCCGTCTACAAAGGGCAACACGGCCAGAGACAACGCCGCGTCCTCGTGGCCACTCGTTGACATCGGACTAACGTCGGGCGCTGGAGCGCTGGCGCCGACCGGCGGCGCGGGGCTGTCCGGGCTGGCGGCGAATATGAAGGCGTCCATCCCCGCCGTGTGGCACTGAATATCGACCTGAAGGTTACTCGTAGCCGAATCGCCGTCCGCATCGACCGCCGCCACATCGAACAGCAGGTCCGCATTGATGCTCGTCTTTTCGGTATAGCTGATGTTGTTGACCGCGAAGGTGGGACACCCGGCTTCCACCCGATCGTAGTCGACCTGGACTTGATTAAACGACCTGTCAACGTAAAGTGTATACGTCGTCGTCGCAGCATCAAAGGTGTAGGTGTCGATCAGCGAAGCATCCGATGTCTCCTGGACCACGAAGCCGGCACTGCCGCAGAGCGGCCTGGGAACATCGATGCAGAAGTCGTGAACATCGGCGCTGCCATCAAGAACCTTCAGGATCACACCGGCGGTGCCGTAGCCCTGCCATTCCGTGAGGTTGAAGCTGACCTGCGACTGCTTCTCGGTGAAGGCGAGATTCAACTGCTCGGCCGGGTCCATTTGCAGTCCACTATCGCCGACTGCGATACCGCAGTCCGATGCCTTGACATCGAGCGGATGGCCGGCGCAGTCGGATCCGGTAATCACCAGCTGTCCGTCCGGAGCAGTCAATGACGGCGTGCCGCAGATCGGGGCATCAAAATCGGAACCGCTGACGGTGACGTCCTTCGACGGCCCGGCGTGCTCGAGATCAAAGCAGAAGGTTCCATCCGGATCGATCAGCAATTTGAAATAAGGATCGTCCAGCCTGCCGCCGCAATCGGCAAGATACGCGTCAAGTTCGACGCCGCCGCCCACCTCATGGGTCGTATAGTAGAAGCTGTAATCATCGCCATGTCCGGTGACGTGCACCGCGGTAATGCCGTTGCCCAGACATGACGTGGCCAGATCATATCCCGTGCAACCGACTGGACCGTTGTGGATGGCAACGAACATCGCGGCATCGCCATCCGCGCCGAAATTGATATCGTAGGTGCCTGTCGCAGTCTGATGGTCCTGAGCGGCGACGAAGGTCTCCGGGAAGCCGCAAATGATCGGGTGATCGTCCGTGATCGTCAGTTGCTTGCCGAGGTCGATGCACGCGCTCTGGAAGTCGCCGTCCTTGTCCGTGATGGTGGCAACCAGGCTTACGACGCCGGCGGTCAGCGACACGGCTTCGCCACTGTCAGGGCCGGCGCAGGACGGATGCGTCACCGCGCGATATTCGGTGAAGGTGACGCATCCCGTGACCGGATCAACCGCGATGGTGAATGCCAGCGCCCCGCTTGCTGTGCCGACATGGCCTTCGATGGTGTTGCCGTTCAGAACCAGCACGTCGGAGCAGCCGGTATGCGAATCGATCAGACCGGATGGGGTGCAGTCACCTCCGTTGATCGTCAGTGCATAGTGAGTCGTCGCGCCGTCGGCGCCCTGGAACGAAGTGAACGCCGTCGAGAAATCGGCGGAAATTTTCGTCAGCGCCGCATCCGGCGCCGAGCCCGCGACGTGGTCGTCCAGCGCCGTTGCCGTCAGGTGCGTCTCGCTCAGCGTGAGCGACGGAGCGTTGCAATTGGCCCGGATGCAGGGGCCATCGTCGCTGATGCTTAGGCTGCTGCCGAGGTCGAGGCTGGCGCTCTGGAAGTCGCCGTCCTTGTCCGTGATCGTGGCGTTCAGGCTCACGATGCCCGCGGCCAGCGAGACGGCTTCGCCGCTGTCCGGGCTGGTGCCGAGCGGCTGCTCCACCGGCCGGTAGTCGGTGAAGGTGACACGTCCCGTGGCCGGATCGAGCGTGATGATGAATGCCAGTGTGCCGTTGGTCGCGCCGACGCGGCCTTCGATCGTGTTGCCGTTCAGAACCAGCAGGTCGGCGAGGCCGGTATGCGAGTCGATCAGCCCCGACGCCGTGCCGTTGCCGCCGGTGATCGTCAGCGCGTAGCGGATGGTCGCGCCATCGGCGCCTTGCACCGAGGTGAACGCCGTCGAGAAATCGGCGGAAGTCGTCGTCAACGCCGCGTTCGGTGCCGAGCCGGCGATGTGGTCATCCAGCGCCGTTGCCGTCAGATGCGTCTCGCTCAGCGTCAGCGACGGGGCGGTGCCCGCCGCCTCGATGCGCGGGCCATCGTCCGTGATCGTCAGCTGCTTGCCGAGATCGATGCTGAGATCCTGGTACTGGCCGTCGCTCTCCGTGACCGTTGCGATCAGGTTGACGAGGCCGGTCCCCAGCGCGATCCCTTCGCCGCCGTCAGGGCTGGTGCCCGACGATTGTTCCACCGCGCGGTGCTCGACGAAGGTCACGCGGCCCGTGGCCGGGTCAACCGTGATAGTGAATGCGAGCGCCCCGCTTGCTGTGCCGACATGGCCTTCGATGGTATTGCCGTTCAGAACCAGCAGGTCAGCGAGACCGGTGTGCGAGTCGATCAGCCCTGACGCCGTACCGTTGCCGCCGGTGATCGTCAGTGCGTAGCTGACCGTCAGACCCGGTGCGGTGACGAATGCCGCCGAGAACTCGCCCGAGCTCGTCGTCAGCGCGGCATCGGGTGCCGAGCCGGCGATGTTGTCGTCCAGCGTCGTCGCCGTCAGATGGGTCTCGCTCAACGTCAGCGATGGCACCGTTCCGATCCCGATCAAGGGGCCATGGATGACGAGTGTCACCGTCTGCGGGGTACCGCCTATCGTGGTCACCGTGAAGCTGTCGGTCAGCGCGTCGCCGACATGGAGGGCTTGCACGGAGCTGTTGGCGTTGTCGAGCGTATAGGTCCACACCCCGGCCGTTGTCAGCGTGAATGAGCCGTAGCCACCAACGCTTGTCGTCGGCACGTTCACGGCGGTGAAGGTATTGACGGGATCGTCGACATCGGTGTCGGTGAGCGTGCCCTGTGCGATGAGCAGGCCGGGCGAGGCATGACTGACGCCGACCGCGCCCACCACCGAGCCGGCCTTGGTGCCGGAGATGATGGACGCGTCATCGGCGCCGAGGATGCTGATGTTGAAGCTCTCGCTGGCCGAGAGCGAGCCGTCCGAGACCGTGATCACGAAGCTCTGGGTCGTGTTGGCCTTCAGGGCGTTGATTGCGGTGTTGTTCGGAACGAAGGTGTAGTTTCCGGTGGCACTGTTGAGATAGAGCGTGCCAAATGTACCGACGCTCGACACGTCGTAGGTCGCCTGTCCCAGCACCGTATCGCCTGTGGCGCCTCCGCTGATGCCGAATTTCAGCGCGCCGCCCTTGATGCTGCTCGCGGAAAAGGTCCCGTTCGCCGCATTGAAATCGTCAAATATCACCGTATCGATTTCAGTCGGCCCCGATCCGAGGTTCAGCTTCGGCGGAGTCGGCGGCAGCTTGAAGAGATCATTTTTCGCGAAGATCGCGACCGGCAGCGGCCCGAGCGTATCTTGCACCGGCGACAGCGGGGACTGCTGAATAAAATTGATTGGTAGCAGCAGCTGGCCCCCTTCGAGAGCGGGCATGCCGGACCCTTTCGATGCCGGTCCTTTCTCGAAATAGGCAAGCGTCTCCTGTTGGGCCTCCCGTAATTCCTCCATGTGCGCAGGGGAATTCGTGGCATGGTTCACGCCGACGGAGGATCCTCTTCTGCTCAGAATGATCGTCTCTTCGGGATCCTCGACGATGATATGACGGGGGATCGCCTCCTTGGTCACGAGCTCGAACACGCCGTGGTGGAGGTCCTTGTATTTGATGCTGTCGTCGTCCAGGAACGTGACGTTCGGCTCCGCGGCGCGGGCGTCCTCCAGCAGCGAGAAAGTCAGGGCGGCCAACGACAGCATGCCGAGGCCGCTGGCCCGGATGGTGCCAACCGGTGTGTCAGCCGTCAGGACGGCAGATCCTGCCAGCCGGCTGCCGATGAGGCGGAAGAGGCTTCTGGCTTTCGCGAACGGGCCCGGCCGCAAGCTCCCACCGGGGGCTTGCGCGATGTCGCCCAATTCCAGCCGGGTACCGGCCGGCAAATTGAGCAGCCTGCCATCGACCAGGCGGATTTCGATCTGCCCGCCGGCTCCGACCTCGATGACGTCACCCTGGCGAACGGGATCGCCAGCTACGATTTGAATCGGTACGCCGCGGGCACGCGCGATCGTGCCGCAACCGATCGTCGTCCAAACAGTGCCAACCACACGGGGCGGCTGGCCCAAAACGGCCATGCACGCGTCCCCGAACTCTACGCCGGACGCAACAAACATTGGCTTTTTGCCTGTTAGGCAGTTCGAGCGGAAGGTGGCGCCGCAGTCTTTTTATTTTGGCTTGGTTCGGCCACGCGGCGAAAAACCCCGTGCCGTCAGCCATAGGCTTGTCCGCTGAAACGTCCTGATTGAAACCAAATTCGGCAGTAAAAATGGAATTCCAATACTATGGGGAGCCCTACGAAAAGGACAGAACAGTTGTCCTTTATCGCGCGTGCAGCCCCGCAAAATTAATAGTATGATTACCATGCAAATTGTCCACTTATTAATTTTTAGTCGAACTGCGTCAGGCATTTAGGCCTGTCTGCGACAACTCGTCTGGCACTCAAGGTCCTGCGGTCTCGGCCCGGTGGTCCCGATCACCATCGAGCCACGACACGACAAGATCTTCTCGTGGAGGGGATCGTGCGCATCCATTTGATTGTTCAATTGCTTGCAAGTTTCGTTCTGGCGCTCGCAACGCTCGCGCCCGGCCAGGTGCAGGCGCAAACCGAACCGGCCCAGCCCGCGGTCGACAATATTCAATTGAAATTCATCGGAAGGGTCGTCGCCGCCACCGGTTCGGTCACGATCGAGCATCCGAATGCAGTCGTCGTTCAGGCAGGGCTGCCTGGCAAACTGCCTCAGGCGCAGGTTGGCGACCCCGTTTATCTGGGCGACGTGGTGCAAACTGGAGCTGACGGACGCGTCGGGATCAATTTCTCCGACGGCACTTCGTTCAATCTGTCGAGCAACGCCAAGATGGCGATGACCGAGTTCGTGTACGACCCGAACGGCAAGTCGAACTCGACCTTGCTCAAACTGACCAATGGGACCTTCACCTTCGTTGCCGGCAACATTGCAAAGACCGGCGACATGAAGATCGACACCCCCGTGGCAACGATGGGCATTCGAGGCACCACGCCACGCATCGAGATATCGGACGATGGAACGGTGAAGTTCGCCACGCTCGTTGAAGAGGGCAAGAGCAAGGTCAGGAAGGTCGGGACACGAAAGCCGCAGCAACCTGAGCAAAACACCCTCCACAAGTTCAATCCAAACATCTGTCGAGGGTGCTAGGCCAGGCGCAGCCCGTTTCGTGCAAGCAAGGCCCGATATGAAACTTCGTGCAAGCGCCGGCGCAATTGTCAGCCTGACATCGCTTCTCGTTGCGATGCTCCCCGCGTTGCCGGCGGTCGCGCAGAACCCGAAGAAGGACAACTATCTCCGCACTATCGGATTGTGCAGCGGCCTCGATCGCACACCGGCCGACGCGCGCGTTGCTGCCTGCACGGCGCTGATCGATGCGGGTCAGGACATGACCCCTGCCGGCCTCGCGATCGCCTACAACAACCGTGGCAACGCCTACGCTGCCAAGGGGGACTACGACGGCGCCATCCGGGATTTTGATCGATCGATCGAGCTCAATCCGACCTACACCAAGCCGTTCAACAACCGCGGCGTGGCCTATCTCAGGAAGCGCGAATACGATCGCGCGACCGACGCCTTCGATCAGGCGATCAGGCTCAACCCGAATTACGGCGAGGCCTTCGCCAATCGCGCCGGCGCCTATTTGAAGCAGAACGATTTTGCGCGCGCGGCGCAGGACTACGATGAGGCCATTCGCCTCAAGCCGAACCTGGACGGGGTGTGGAGCGGACGCTGCTGGAGCCGGGCCATCCTTGGCGAATTGCAGGCGGCGCTGGAGGATTGCAACAAGGCCCTTCAATCGGGGCCCGCCAACGCCGCGACGTATGACTCGCGTGGCCTGATCTATCTGAAGACCGGCGAGCTTGGCGCGGCGATTGCCGACTACAGCTCCGCACTTCGCATCGATCCCAAGCTCGCAAGCGCACTTTATGGACGCGGCCTGGCGAAGTTGAAGCAGGGCGACAAGGCCGGCGGCAATATCGACATGGCGGCGGCCAAGGCGATCCAGGGCAGCATCGGCGACGATTTCACACGCTACGGCGTGCGATAACCGAGTGCGGCCGACCGAGCTGCAGCAAGCGGGCCGGCCCGATGCTGTCGCAGCGGCCCGGCCAGCCGGCTAATCCATGATCTCGACCGTCGCCGAACGGCCGGCGACCAGCGCGATGCGATCCGGCAGGTGATCCAGCGCGATGCGCACGGGGATGCGCTGTGCCAGCCGAACCCAGCTGAAGGTCGGATTGACGTTCGCGAGCAGGCTCGCGCCTGCCGCGCGGTCTCGATCCTCGATGCCGGCCGCAATGCTCTCGACATGTCCGGTGAGCCGCACCGGCTCGCCCATCAGCCGGATCTGCGCCTTGTCGCCGACGCGGATGCGCGCGAGCTTGGTCTCCTCGAAATAGCCTTCCACATGCAGCGTATCGGTGTCGACCAGCGCCATCACGCCCTTGCCCGCGGTGACGTAGGCGCCCGGCCGCAGGTCCATATTGGTGATGGTGCCATTGACCGAAGCGTGCACCTCGCTGCGATCCAGGTTGAGCTGCGCGACGGCGCGGTCGGCGACCGCCTGGTCATAGGCCGCCTTGGCCTGCAGCTGCGTCGCCAGAACCTGCTCCTGCTTCTGCTGCGACACCGCATCGGTGGTCAGCGAGCTGTAGCGCTTGAGGTCGGCGTCGGCCTGATCCAATGTCGCGCGATGGCCGGCGACCGCCGCGTCGGCCTGCTTCAGTGCCAGGGCAAAGCGTGCGCGATCGATCCGGAACAGGATGTCGCCGCGATGCACCGGCTGATTGTCCTTGACCAGCACGTCGGTGACGAAGCCGGATACGTCGGGGGCAACCTGCACAATGTCGGCGCGAACCCTGCCGTCGCGGGTCCATGGCGCCTCCATATAGTAGACCCAGAGCGCACGCGCGACCGCGAGCGCGGCGATGACGGCGATCGCGGTCAGCGCAACCCGACCGAGCCAGGCGAAATTCCCTTTCATGGCAGAAACTCCGAAAGATAGACCACGACGCCGAGCAGGCATACATACAGGGCGAAATTGAACAGCGCGCGATGCCAGACCAGCCGGTAGAACCCGAAGCGCTGCATGACCCGGCTCACCACCGCGCTCAGCGCATAGGCAACGATGAGCCACAGCAGCAGCGCCGGAACGAGCACGCCGTAAATGTCGAGCTCATATCTCATGCGGCAAAACTCTCCTCGGGCTGCGATCGATAGGCGGGCGCATCCGGAAACAGGCCGCGGCGGATGCCGACAAGGCCGAGCAATGCATCGTCCCGCGCGCGCTCATTGGGATCCTTGACGACCGCAGTCAGCGCTGCATCGATGCAGGACAGCAGTTCGGCGGGCATTGCCTCGTTCGCATGGGCGCGAAACGCCGCCGCGAGGTCGTCCAGCATGTCGTCGATGGCACGCACGGTCAATGCGGCGAGGCCGTAACGCGCCCGCCTGAGGTCGATGATGTTGAGCCCGATGCGCAGCTGGACCAGGCTGTCGGCATCGCGGCGGTCGCTCTCGGAGATGAAGGCGATCCGCTGGACCAATAGCCCGAGCCGATGCAGCATCAGGCCGGCAAACTGCGCGCGATCGCCGTGGCCGCGCCGCTCGGCGGCGACCGCGAGGGTCTGCCAGCTCGACGTCATCAGCCGCTTGGCGATCCATTCGGCGCCGACGCCGCGCGCGATCCGCGTCACGATCTCCGCGATGACAACGCCGAGGAAGAAGGCGACCGACGTGTTGGCGAAACTGGCGAAATCCGCGCTGTAGGTCGATTGCAGCGCGAGCAGCGTCGCGGTGTTGGCGGCGAGCGCCATGCCGATCGGCGCGGTTTTGGGCCGTGCGATCAAAAAGCCGTACAGGAGGAAGGTCGGCGCCAGCGCGGCGATCAGGACCTCGACGTGGGAGATGCCCGGCACCAGCGCGAACTGGTAAATCGCGACGACGACGATCGCGACCAGCGAAAACAGCCCGAAGGCCCGGATGCTGCGCGCCGGCTCGTCCTGCGCGGCGAAGAAGGAGCAGGCGACCGCCGCCATCATCGGCGCCGAGGCGCCATCCGGCCAGCCGGTCGCAATCCACAGGCCGCAGCAGATCAGGATGGCGACCGCCGCCCCCGCAGCGGACCATAGCGCCATGCCGTGGTCGCGATGCCGGACCGGCGCTGCCCCCGACTCCGGATGGAATGCCAGCGGGACAGTGGAGATGTCCCGGCCCGCGGCAATCGCATCACCTATTGCGCGGCAGTCGGCCGAGATGTCGACAAGCTCGCGCAGCCGGAGCAGCAGGCTGATCGTGATGATGCGCTCCCGCGACGCGACGCCGTCGAGCGCGGATTGCCGCTCGGCGATTGCAGCGCGGATCTGCTCGCCGGATTGCCGCAGGCGATCCTCGTCCACAATCCATGCGGCGAGATCCTCGATCAGGCGCCGTAGCTCCGGTTGCTTCTGCAGCGCCGCCTCGCCGAGTCCGGCAAGCCGGTCTTCGATCGAGGTGATGATCGGCAACAGCATCAGCATGCGCAGCCGGACCTCACCGAGGCCGCGCACGGTGCCGACGTCGGCCAGCCGGTCATAGGCGACATGGGTCGCCAGCGTATCGATCTCGACGATGTCGGTTGCAAGACGAAGGCGTTGGGCCCGGCGCGTCTCGCTGGTCCCGCGGTCAAGCAGCACGTCGCGGGACAGGCGGCGCGCATCCGACAGCCAGCTCCTGACGCGGCCGCCGACCGCCGGCGCGACGCTGCGCGGAAATACCACTGTCGACACCAGGCTCGCGCAGATGATGCCGAGCGAGATTTCCTCGACCCGTGCCAGCGCGACATCGAAGATGCTGCCCGGGTCGGCCACCGACGGAAAGCCGATCAGTGCGACGGTATATCCGCCCAGCATGAAGACATAGCTGCGCGGCGTGCCGTCGAGCAGCGACAGATAAAGGCAGAGCCCGACCCAGAGCGCGATCACGAGGCACAGCAGTTCCGGCGCATTGACCAGGTTCGGCACCAGGGCGACCGTGACGCTCGCGCCGACCAGGGTGCCGATCACGCGGAAGAACGCCTTCGAGCTGGTCGCGCCGGCCAGCGGCTGCGACGTGATATAGACCGTCGCCATCGCCCAATAGGGGCGCGGCAGATCGATCGCCAGGGCGATGACAAGCGCCAGCATCGACGCCGCGAACGTCTTCAACGCGAAGACGAGGTCCGCGTGGCGGACCAGGAACGGCTCTTCCGCGCGCATGACTATTTCGCCTCTGGAACTGTCTTGGCTGGCGTAGTCCTGGCGCCCTGCAGGCGGCTCGCCCGCTGCTCGATGAGCTGCAGCGTCTCGAAGGTTACCGCAAGTTCCGCGCTGCCGATATCCTTCAGCAGGCTGGCCCGCACGCGGCGCAGCACCCGGTTGATCTCCTCGACCTTGGCTTCGCCGGTCGCGGTGAGATGCAGCGTCTTGGCGCGCCGGTCGGTCGGGTCCTCGCGGCGCTCGACGAAGCCTTCAGACTGGAGCAGATCGATCAGCCGCACCAGTGAAGGCCCCTCGATGCCCAGTTCGTCGGCAAGCACGCCCTGCCGGACGGTTTCCCCCTGGCGCGACAGCACCAGCAGCGGAATCGCCGTCGCGTAGGACAGGCCGTGGTCGGACAAGGCCTGATCCGACTCGCGGCGCCAGATCCGGGCGAGCCTGGTCACCAGGCGGCCGATCTCGGCATGGATATGGGACTGCGAAGGCGGCATGCGAATTAGATAGGATGCGAACTATTAGGCTACAACTATATAGCTCCGAACATCGCGGATGATCACGCAAATGCGATCCTGCGTGAGGGAGCGTCAATACTGCTGCACGATCGACCTTGATGCGCTGGTTATGGTCGGTTGCGAGCGGACCTTGAGCGCGGCCGGTTAGGAACGCATCGGGATACAGAAGCTTCTGTTCCTGAGGAGATTGTCATGAACAGAAAGCCTGTCACGCCGGATTCCGGACGCCCGAGCGACTGGGGTTCCCACGCGCAAACCGACAAGCCGTGGAAGGGAAACCCGGAGAAGGAGCAGCGCTCCGGAGACGCGAAGCGCTCCGGAGACGAGAAGCCGGACCTGGAAAAGTGGCATGAATCGAATACGCAGTGATGCGCGGAGATAGCGAATGCCCGCCTTTCACTTCGCGATTGTGAATGATGAGCGCGTGATCGATGCAACCGGCCAGCCGGTTACCGACCGCGATGAAGCCATTGCCGTCGCCAAACGGCTCGCCAGCTGACCGCTTTGATCTTCGGCGCGCTTCAGCACCATTTTCGCAGCAGGCGCACGGTGCAGGCCGGCGGGGAGGTCGTCCGCGAGAGATACAAGCGGAATGAGACCTGTCGCAGCGCCGCTGGCGCAAGGAGGAGACGATGGGATTGGCTCAATATGCGGTGATCGCGGCCGGCGAGGAATGGGGCGTCCTGCACGACGGCAATCTCAACGGCGGATACGCCACCAAGGAAGCTGCATTCGAATCGGCGGTGGCCGCCGCGGCACTGGCGATCAGGATGGGGCACGAGGTTCACGTCAGCGTTCCCGGCCGCGAGGAGGGCGAGGCAGCGCTCACCAAACGACCCACCTGATTCCAAACCATAGCAGTACGGCTTGCATTCGCTGTGAGGACGAGGCGCGCCAACGCGGTCTACGGATCGAGCTCAGTATCCCAGTAGAGATAATCGAGCCAGCTCTCGTGCAGATAGTTCGGCGGAAACAGCCGGCCGTTGCGATGCAGCTGATGCACGGTCGGAGCGTAAGGCGTCTGCTTCGGAAACATCTTGGCCTGCTGCGGCGTCAGATTGCCCTTGCGCAAATTGCAGGGCGAGCAGGCGGCGACGACGTTCTCCCAGGTGGTCTGGCCACCCTTGCTGCGCGGAATGATGTGATCGAAGGTGAGATCGTCGCCCGACAGGCAATACTGGCAGCTGAATCGGTCGCGCAGGAAAACGTTGAACCGGGTGAAGGCGGGGTGGGTGGTCGGCTTGACGAAGGACTTGAGGGATACAACGCTCGGCAGCTGGATTTCGAAGGACGGACTTCGTACCGCCCGGTCGTAATATTCGACGATGTTGACACGATCGAGGAACACCGCCTTGATCGCGTCCTGCCAGGACCAGAGCGACAGCGGGTAATAACTCAGCGGCCGGAAGTCCGCATTCAAGACCAGCACCGGCCAACCGCCTTGCGAGACATGTGCGTTCAAATAACGCTCCTGACTCCCATTAGCTGCGAAGCAGCATGCACTCACATACTACAGGCAGCGTGACGGGATTGTGAAGAGCAATGAGCGGCTTATCCGCCGCGCCCTGCCATGTTCCTGCCCCGATTGCCTCCCGCCCGCGAGGCCCGTAAAGGGAGCCGCAAGGCCCTGTCGGCCAGTGACGGACCCTGCCGATGACCACGACCTCAAGCTATCTCGAGGCGCCGCGCCGGTTGCGCGCGTTCGTGCGCGCGCACGAGACGAGCCTTGTGGTGCTGGCGGTGCTGATCGGAGCCATTGGCGGCCTCGTGGTGGCGGTCATGAGCGGCCTCGTCACGGTGCTGCATTCGGTGCTGTTCAATCTGCCGCTCGGCGACCGGTTGTCGAGCCAGCCCAGCATCGATCCCGTGCGCGCGCTCGTGGTTCCCACGATCGGCGGCCTGCTGCTGGGATTTGCGTTCCTTCTGTTGCTCCGGGTCCGGCCGGCCCGCGAAATCGACCCGATCGAAGCCAACGCGCTTTATGGCGGGCGGATGTCGTTCCGCGGCAGCGTGATCGTGGCGCTGCAGACGATCTGGTCGAGCGGCGTCGGCGGCTCGGTCGGGCTCGAGGCCGGCTATACCCAGCTCTCCAGCGGCCTCGCCGCATCGCTCGGCCGCGGCTTTCACCTTCGCCGCAACGACCAGCGAATCATGGTCGGCTGCGGCGCGGCGGCGGCGATCGCCGGCGCGTTCAGCGCGCCGCTGGCGGGCGCGTTCTACGCTTTCGAACTTGTGATCGGTGGCTATACGCCGGCCAGCCTGACCCCGGTCGGCGTGGCGGCGGTGACCGGCTACTTCGTCGCCCATGCCTTTGAGCCGCTGCCGCTCGGCGTCGGCGTCGGAACCGTCGGCGATGTGCTCGGACGGGATCTTGCGATCGCCGCGCTGCTCGGCATGGTCGCGGCGCTGACCGGGATCGCGATCATGCGCGGGGTCACGCTGTGCGAGGCGCTGCTGACCAAGAGCCGGCTGTGGCCGCCATTGCGGCCGGCGCTCGGCGGGCTTGCGGTCGGCGCGATGGCGCTACTCACGCCGCAGGTGATGTCGTCGGGCCACGGCGCGCTGCGCTTCGCCGGCATCGTGGCGATGCCGCTTGCCTTCATCGCCGGCGTGTTCGCGCTGAAGGCGGTGGCCTCGATCGTCTCGCTCGGCTCGGGCTTCCGCGGCGGATTGTTCTTCGCCACGTTGTTCATGGGTGCGCTCGGCGGCCGGCTGTTCGCGGCCGGCGTCGACATCGTGTGGCCGGGGTTGAACCTCGACCCCAACGCCTATGCGGTGATCGGCATGAGCGCGCTGTCGGCCTCGGTGATCGGCGGCCCGCTCACGATGTCGTTCATCGCGCTGGAATCCACCGGCAACCTCTGGCTCACGACCGCGGTGCTGGTCGCGGTCATCATCTCGACCACGATCACGCGCGAGCTGTTCGGCTATTCGTTCGCGACCTGGCGTTTGCATCTGCGCGGCGAGACCATCCGCAGCGCCGCCGATATCGGCTGGATCCGCGATCTCACGGTCGGCAAGATGATGCGGCAGGACATGACGACGGTGAACGCCGCGATGCCGATCGAGACGTTCCGCGAGGAATTCCCGCCGGGCTCGAAGACCCAGGTCGTCGCGGTCGACGGCGAGGGGCACTACGCGGGGCTTGCGCTGGTCGCCGAAGCGCACGCGCCGGATCTCGAGGCCGACAAGGGGCTTGCCGGCATTCTGCGCTACGCCGACGTGGTGCTGCATCCCGGCATGAACGTGCAGGAGGCGATCGCGGTGTTCGACGCGGCCGAAGCGGAATCGCTCGCCGTGGTCGGGGGCGACGGCGACCGGCGGCCGATCGGCCTGCTCACCGAAGCGCACGCCATGCGGCGCTATGCGGAAGAATCCGAGCAGCGCCGCCGCGAGGTGATCGGCGAGATTTGATTGCGCGGGAGCGCTTTTCGACCCGTCATCCTGAGGAGCCGCGAAGCGGCGTCTCGAAGGATGCACGGCCACCAGCCGGGGCCGTCGACCCTTCGAGACGCGCGCGATGCGCGCTCCTCAGGGTGACGGTGATGGAGTGACGGTGGGAGACTGAATCTAAACCTTCTCCAGCTTCTGCAGGCACCGCGTCACGCGCACCGCGGCCGGCATCTCGGTGTCCGGAAAGCTGGTCTTCCAGTCGGTGACGCCGACCTCGCCGACATAGATGTCGCCGCGGGAATCCAGCGCGATGCCGTGCGGCGCCAGGAATTTTCCGGTCTCGATGCCGGGGCCTTGTTCGCCGCCGAGGCGCGCGATGCGCTTTCCGGTGTGATCCACGATCGACAGCCGCGGGCCGAGATTGGGCACCTTGCGATTGACGGCCATGCCGGGGCCGAGCTCGCCGATCACGAAGTTCGGCTGCTTGCCGCCGCCGCAGCAGCACAGCGCGCAGGGCCGGTGCAGGTTGTTCCACTGCGTCTCGTATCTGCCGTTGCCGTCGAACACCTGGACGCGGTGGTTCTCGCGGTCGGCGACGTAGACCCAGCCATCGGCGTCGGTCGCGATGTTGTGCACGATGTTGAACTGGCCGGGATCGGTGCCGGGCTCGCCCCAGCTTTTGATCAGCCTGCCATCCGGCGTGTACTTGTGGATACAGGCATTGCCGTAGCCATCGGAGACATAGATCTCGCCCTTCGGCGACAGCGCGGTATGGGTGCAGCGATGGAACGGCTCGCCGCTCATGAACGGCGCCGGCTTGTTCGGGATGCCGATCGTCAGCACCACCCTGCCGTCGGTTGAACACTTGCGCACGGTGTGGTCGCCGTCATCGGTGCAATAGAGATTGTCGTCGGCGTCGATGTGCAGGCCGTGGGCGCGCGAGAACACGCCTTCGCCCCAGCTCTTGATGAAATTCCCCTCGCGGTCGAGCACCACCATCGGATGGTTGCCGCGGTTGAAGACATAGACGCGGTCCTTGCTGTCGACGGCGACGGAGGCGACATCCGTCAGGCTCCAGCCGTCGGGGAGCTTTGCGAAGTTCTCCACCACGCGATAGCGGTGTTCGCCGGTGCCGAGGGTGATTGGCATAAGATGTCTCCCCAAGATCGTCATTCCGGGGCGATGCGCAGCATCGAACCCGGAATCTCGAGGTTCCGGGTCCGCGCTTCGCGCATCCCGGAACGACGGCAGGTTTCTATGAAAAGCCCGCCCGCGGTCCGACGTCGCGCGGCAACAGGCCTTCCTCGATCGCCTTGATCTGCAATGCGAGATAGCGCGAGTTGATGCGGCATTGCGCGAGGCTGCCGGCGATGAACCACAGGCCGGGCTGCGGCGTGCGGGTGTACATGTTGCGCAGCTCCTGGCCGTCGCCAAAGCCCCAGATCGGGCCGACGCGCGCGGCCACCGCCTCGCCGAACAGTTTCTTCACCAGCTCTTCCTGCGGCCGGTAGCCGGTCGCGAGCACGATCAGGTCGGCGGCAACGATCTCGCCGTTCTTCAGCCGCGCGCCCTCGCTTACGAAGGTCTCGATGTCGGCGAATTGCTGCAGGGCGACCGCACCGCTCGCGACGAGATCGGAGCAGCCGACGTTGAAGTAATAGCCGCCGCCGCGGGTCAGGTATTTGAACTGCCAGCCGGTGCCGCCATCGCCGAAATCGAGCTTGAAGCCCTTGCGCGCGAGGCCGTCGAGCAGCGGCTTGTCAAGTTGCTTCGACTGCTCGGTCATCAGCACATGGCTGCGCTTGGCGAGCACAAGCGGCATCGAGGTCGCGATCAGATCATTGTCCTCCAGCGTACCTTCATTGTAGGCGGCATAGGCAAGCTGCGCCGACGGCTCGATATTGGTGATCAGCGTCGAGGAGCGCTGAACCAGCGTGACGTCGGCGCCGGAGGAATGCAGATCCTGCGCGATGTCGTGGCCGCTGTTGCCGGTGCCGATCACGAGCGCGCTCTTGCCGGTCCAGCTCTCGCCATCCTCGTAGCGGCTGGAATGCATGACCTTGCCGGAAAAATTCTTCAGGCCCGGGATGTCGGGCAAGTTGGGAATGCCGCTGACGCCGGTCGCCATCACGACATGGCGCGGCTGCATTGTCCGTGTCGTGCCGTCGGCGCGGCGCAACTCGACACTCCAACGCCCTTCCGCGTCGTCATAGCTGCCGCCGACAAATTCCGTGCCGGTCCAGAAGTTCAGCTCCATGGCGTCGACATAGGATTCGAACCAGTTGGCGAGCTTGTCCTTCGGGATGTAGGTCGGCCAGTTCGGCGGGAACGGCATGTAGGGCAGGTGATTGACCTGCACCTGGTTGTGCAGGGTCAGCGCGTGATAGCGCTTGCGCCAATTGTCGCCGACGCGCGCCTCGCGGTCGACGATCAGCGTGTCGATCTTGAGCTGTTGCAGCCGCGCGGCGATCGCAAGCCCGGCCTGTCCGCCGCCGACCACCAGCACATCGGGGTCGCGGTCGACATATTCGGCGGATGCCTTGCGCAGGTCGAGCCAGTTGGGGCCGCGGAAGTCGCGCGAATAGGCCTGTCCGCGCGGCCTGGTGTGGCCCTGCTGCTCCTCAAAACCCTTCAGCTCCTCGAGCGTCGTCAGCAAGGTCCAGGCCTTCAGGCGATCGTCGTCGGCGGCATCGGGGATCAGTCGTACGATGCCGTGGCCGCGGCCAACCGCCGTCTCGAATTTGAAGATCGCCTCGATCGCATGGGTACCGGCGCGTGTCACCCGGCGTGGCGCCGCGCGCTCGGCATCGATGCGGAAGTCATGCGGCGCGCTGTGACGCGCATGCGCCGGCAGCTCCTCGATGATTGCGAAGGCCCGATTGACGGTCTGGATGTTCCAGCTCAGCGCCAGCACGTCGCGCCAGTAGCTGTCGGGATGGAACAGCGGCTTCAGCAGCACATCGTCGGGGCTGGCCAACGCATCTTCGAACTGCACAAGCCAATTGTCGGCGGCGACCGAAATATCGTCCGTCTTGTCGAGCATCGAGCGTTTCTCGTCATCGGCCGCCTTGCTGATATTTTCTTGGCGGCGTTCCCATTGCCGCAAAGCCTATACCCATTCGAAGGCATGCAGAAAGGGCGCGACGGGATATCGCCTATTCGGCCAGCGACAGGATCAGGCCTTGATCCGGCGGAACGCGGCCCTGCAGGGTATCGAGATAGGCTTCGCGTACCGCGGCCGGGCCGCGCCGCTCGACTACATCAAGCCAATTCGGCAGATGCGGCACCAGCTCCGCCCAGGCGGCGCCAAAGCGCTGGTCGATGCCGCCGGGACCCCATTCCTTGGCGCGCTTGCGGATCTGGTCGGGGGCGAAGAACCACACCGGCTTGGCGCCGGGCAGCGTCGGCTCCTCCGGCTCGCTCGCGCGATGCGTCAGCCCGACCCGGCCGGAATAAACCATCTGCGCGCCGAAGTGCCGGTGCAGGGCCTCGCGCAGCGCGCTGTTGCCGGCCATGTCGACATAGGCTGTCGGCTCGGCCGGCGGGATCGCGGTGACCTGATCGTAGGTGACGACCTCGTCATAGCAGCCGAGCGATCTGACGAAATCGACATTGCCCCTGGAGGTCAGCCCGATCACCGAGATGCCCCTTTTGTGCGCGAGATGGGCGAGCCCGAACGCGGTCTTGCTCGAGGCCGACGACAGGATGACGCGGCGTGCGCCGTAGAATTCATTCTCTGCCAGGAAGTCGTCGACCAGGAAAGACAACATGAACAGAGGCAGCAGCAGCGCGCGGAAATCGCCTTGCTGGCCGGCATAGGTCGAATCGCCGGAGACCCGGGCATAGGCGTTATAGACCGGCGAGACCTCCTGCCGGTGCGCGGCGCCGTCGCGCAGGCCACGCTTGCTGACGTCGGCCGCCTCGATCACCAGATGGGTCGCCATCGGGAAATAGCCGAACAGCGTTTCGCCTTCTGCGATCATGGGATGTTTCGATGCCAGCACCTCGCCAAAGCCCCACACCGGGATGATGCCGTAGCCCTCGGGCGCCGGGAACAGGTGCCAGTATTTCAGCTGCTCGCCGATCACCGCATAGGTGATGTTGTTGGCGGTGAAGGCGAAGCGGGTCACCTTCACCAGCAGCGCATCGGCCGGCAGCGCGGCGGCGTCGGGCAACGGCGTCTCGATCACCTTGCATTGCTGCAGATCGTTGCGGATGACGATGAAGTCGGTCGAGTTCATGGCGGATGATCCGGGCCTTTGGTGCACCGGCATCGTTGCTTCGTTCGCCGGCCGTTTGCAACAGCAACTAAGTTTCAAACGTCGTTCGCTTCGCCGTCAGATCGTTCAGCCGAGCTGTCCTTCGCGGTAGAGGTCGCGCAGCTTACGCTTGAAGATCTTGCCGGTGGCCTCGCGCGGCAGCGCGTCCATGAAGCGGATATCCTTCGGCACCTTGAAATTGGCGAGCTTGTCGCGCAGGAAATCCTGGATCGCCGCAACCGAAAGCGTGCTGCCTGCTTCCGGCTCGACGCAGGCGAACAGCCGCTCGCCATATTCGTCGTCGGGGACGCCGAACACCGCGCAGTCGCGCACGCCTGCCATGCCGATCAGCGCATTCTCGATCTCGGCCGGATAGATGTTGACGCCGCCCGAGATCACCATGTCGCGCTTGCGGTCGCACAGGAACAGATAGCCGTCCGCGTCGAGATAGCCGACATCGCCGACGCTGATCAGGCCGTCGTGATCGGCCTCGGCGCGTGCCTTGGCATTGCCGTGATAGTCGAAGTCCGAGATCAACTTCTGACGCATGAAGATCTCGCCGGGCTCGCCGACGTCGCATTGCGTCCCGTCGGGCCGGAAGATCTTGACGATGCCGCCTTCGATGGCGCGGCCGACGGTGCCGGGCTTCGCCAGCGCTTCGGCTGACGAATGCCAGACCGGGATGCCGGTCTCGGTCGAGCCGAGATATTCGTTGATGACCGGTCCCCACCACTCGATCATCGCGCGCTTGACGTCGACAGGGCAGGGCGCCGCGCCGTGGACGATGAAGCGCAGCGACGACAGGTCGTAGCGGCGCCGCGTCTCCTCGGGCAGACGCAGCAGCCGCACGAACATCGTCGGCACCATATGCATATGGGTGACACGGTGGCGCTCGATCAGTTGCAGCAGATCCTCCGGATCGAAGCGCGGCTCGAGCACGATCACGCAGCCGTTGCGGAACGCGAGCATCCCGTAGGAGTGCGGCGCCGAATGGTACATCGGGCCGTTCATCAGGATCACCTGTTTCTCGTTCGGCTTGACGCCGTAGGTGATGGCGCCGACGCGCGCGGCCGCCGCCTGCTGCTCAGATGGCATCGGCTTGCGCTTGACGCCCTTCGGCAGTCCGGTGGTGCCCGACGTGTAGAACATCGGCGCACCACCGATCGGCGCGTCGGTCAGCGGTTGGTGCTTGTCACGCCAAACGTCCCAGTCGGTCATGCCGTCGGGCACGCGCGTGAGCGCCGGCGCTACCCCATAGGCCGCTGCGATCTCCGGTGGCGTCGTCACCACCAGCAACTTGATTGCCGGCGGCAGGCCGTCGCGGATTTGCGGCAAGAGATCGGCGTGGCAGACCAGCGTGTCGGCGCCGCTGTCGGACAGGATGTAAGCGACCTCGTCGGCCTTCAGATGCCAGTTGATCGGCACGACCGGGCTGCCGAGCGCGGCCGAAGCCGCGACCACCTCGAACAGCGCGAAATCGTTGCGCAGCATCATGCCGACCGGCTTGCCGCCCTGCACGCCGAGTGCCCGGAAGCCGCCGGCCGCCCGCGCGATGCGGGCGTGAATGTCGCCGTAGCTGATCTGTCTGTCGCCGCTGATGATCATGTCGCGCCTCGTCTCCTAGCGATCGTCCAGGATCTCGCCGAAGCTGATCCAGCTCTTGCCGTTGAACCGGCGCAGCCGCAACTGCTGGAACGGCAGGTAGTCGTCCGGCCCGGTCGATACCGTCATGCCCGGCAACAATAGCGGCAGCGGAACGTCGCGCAATGACGCCGCCTGGCGCATGATGTTTTCGCGGCTGAAATCGTTCTTGCAGGCCTTCAGCACGGCCATCAGCAGCGTCGCATAATGATAGCCCGCCGAGTAGTTCGAGTTGCTGAGGTCCGCATTGGGCAGGTACTGCTTCATGAAGGCAAGATAGTCCTTCACGGCGGGATCGTCGGCCCATTGCGCGTCCATCGTGTCCTTCTGGTTGCTGGATGAGATCAGGCCGACCGCGTTCTCCAGGCCTGCGGACTCCAGGAACGAGATCGACGACGCGGAGGTCGGTACGAAGAACAGGTCCGGCTTCCAGCCGATCTCGGCGACGCCCTTGATCATCTGCGGCGTGAACTTGCCGAGCACGACTCCGAACAGCACATCGGCACCGGACGCCTTCAGGGTCGCGAGCTGCGAGCTGATGGTTGGCGCCGAAGTCTCGTAGCTCGCTTCCGCGACGATCATGCTCGCGGCCTTGCTGCCGAGCGCGCGCTTGAAGCCGGCGACATAGTCGCGGCCGAAATCGTCGTTCTGCGCAAGGATCGCGATCTTCGCGTCCGGCTTGGCCTGCAGCACATATTTGGCATAGACCACGCCCTCGGATTCGTAGGAGGCCATGCCCGGCATGGTCCACGGATAGGTCTTCGGGTCGGCCCATTTGGTCGCGCCGCTCAGCACGAACAATTGCGGGATCTTCTTGGTGTTGAGATAGCGGTGCACGGCGTTGTTGGTGGCGGTTCCGAGCGAGCCGAACATCATCAGCACCTCCTCCTGCTCCACCAGCTTGCGGGTCTGCTCGACGGTCTTCGGCGGCGAATAGGCGTCGTCCAGCGTGATGAACTTCACTTGCCGGCCGTTGATGCCGCCCTCTGCGTTGACCTTCGCGAAAAACGCTTCCTGGGCGCGGCCGATGGTGCCGAAGCCGGAGACCGGTCCGCTATAGGGCAGCGTCTGGCCGATCCGGATCGCCTCGTTGCCGTTGTCGGCGGCGGCCGTGCTGGTGATCGCGCAGACCGCAAGCGCGGCAGCCAGCGCGTGTCGCGCTCGTTTCATGGTTCACTCCCGGATTTTGCGCAATAGCGTCAGGCGCTGGCGCGCAGGAAATCGCTGCGCGCCGCGACGAACTCGGACTTGAGCCGCGCCACCAGTTCGCCGACCGGCGGGGCATCGGAGATCTGGCCGATGCCCTGGCCCGAACCCCAGATGTCGCGCCAGGCCTTGGCCTTCATGTTGCCGCCGGAGCCGAAATTCATCTTGGTCTTGTCGGCGACCGGCAGATTGCCCGGATCGAGCCCTGCCGCCGCGATCGACGGTCCGAGATAGTTGCCGTGCACGCCGGTGAACAGGTTCGAATAGACGATGTCGTGCGCGGCGTATTCGGTCAGCGCCTGCTTGTACCTGATATCGGCGTTGGCCTCCTCGGTCGCGATGAAGCGGGTGCCGATATAGGCGAGGTCGGCGCCGAGCGCGAGCGCGGATGCGATGCTCCAGCCGTCGGAGATCGCGCCCGACAGCAGGATCGTGCCGTTGAACCATTGCTTGACCTCGCGCACCAGCGCGAACGGCGACAGCGTGCCGGCGTGTCCGCCGGCACCGGCGCAGACCAGGATCAGGCCGTCGACGCCCTGCTCGGCGGCCTTGCGCGCGTGCTTCACGTTGATGACGTCGTGGAACACGACGCCGCCATAGGAGTGCGCGGCCTCGACGATCTCGGACGGCGGGCGCAGCGAGGTGATGATCACGGGCACCTTGTGCTTCACGCAGGTTTCCATGTCGCGCATCAGGCGGTCGTTGGAGGCGTGGCAGATCTGGTTGACGGCGTAGGGCGCGACCTTCTTCTCCGGATGCAGCGCCTGGTACTCGCCGAGTTCGTTCTCGATCTGGGTCAGCCATTCGTCGAGCTTCTCGGCCGGGCGGGCGTTGAGCGCCGGGAACGAGCCGACGATGCCGGCCTTGCACTGCGCGATCACGAGCTCGGGCCCCGAGACGATGAACAGCGGGGAGCCGACGACCGGCAGTTCAAGCTTGTTGGCGAGCGAAGCGGGCAGCGTCATTTTCGGATCCTCCATGCGCGTCGCCCGGCCGGCGGCCCGGGCGGATCGCGATTTATTGTGATGGCTGGAGCGGCGGCGCTCTTGGCGCGGCAATATAAGGCTGGACGGCTCGGTCATGGCGTTCAATATTGAACATCGGATTGGCCAGAAATGAACGGTGTCGCAGGAAGGGGAGCGGCATGGACTGGGAGCTTTGCAAGACATTCGTGGCGGTGGCGGAGACACGCAGCCTTGCCGGGGCGGCACGGCGGCTGCGCATCAGCCATCCCACCGTCGGTCGCAACGTCGCGGCGCTCGAGCAGCAACTCGGGACCCGCCTGTTCGCGCGTTCCAATGACGGCCTGTCGCTGACGTCGCATGGCCGCAAATTCCGCGAGCACGCCGAAGCAATGGCCGCGGCGGCGCTCCGCGCGGAGGCGGCCGCGTCCGCCACCGGCGAGCAGGCGCGCGGCGTCGTGAAGCTGTCGATCGGCGCGACCTTGGCCGCGCACTGGCTGATGCCGCGCCTCGGCCCGTTCCTGCGCGATCACGCCAACATCCAGCTCGAGATCATCACCCATCCGTTCCCGGCCAGCGTGCGCCGCCGCGAGGCCGACGTGGTGCTGCGGCCGGTCGATGCGGGAGAGGAGAACCTGATCGGGCGCAAGATCGGGCGGCTCGGCACCGGCTTCTACGCGTCCCGCGACTATGCGGCAGGGCGCAAGCTGCCGGAGCGGCGGGACGAGTGGCGGGGCCACCATGTGATCGGCTTTGCCGACCAGGCCTCGAATGCGCATCTGGCGCGCTGGAGCGACGTCATCACCCGGCAGGGCACGCTGGTGATGCGCTGTTCCTCGCAGGGCGACATGCTCGCGGCGGCGCGGGCCGGGCTCGGGATCTGCGCGCTGTCCTGCCTGGTCGGGGCCGACTACCCCGATCTGGTGCGGGTCGCGCCGCAAAAGCTCTCGAGCCTCTCCGATCTCTGGCTGCTCGCCCATCCCGATCTGGTCGCGCTGCCCGCGGTGCGCGCCGTCATCGGCTTCGTCACCGACTGCGCGCGCGAGGACCGCGTCAGGCTGCGGGGCTAGGGCGCGTTGTCAGGCACGCGCCCGCAACAGCGTCACCGCGAGCAAGACAAAGGCCGCGCAGGTCCACAGCGACTGCCAGTTCTCCGCCCCTTCGTTGAATCCTGTGTAGATCGCCGTTGCAATGAAAATGCCGGCAAAGATCGACTCCGCCAGCGGGCGGATTCCCTTGCTGGGAGGATTGAGCAGCGTCACGGCGGCAAAGGGCACCGCCGCCATGGTCAGAGGCGCAAAGGGAAAGTCAATGAAGCGCGGGTCGAACACAAGTCCGATTGCGGTCGCCGTGCCGATCACGACGGTGATCATCAAGGCCAGTCCGTGCAGGGTCACCAGCACCGATTCAGTGTGGTGGCCCTTCGGGCCCAACACTTCGAAAAAGCTGGGCGGTGCGCGGCCCGACATCAGGGCGTTGGCGCCCAGCACCGGCGAAGCCGTGGCCGCCACCAGCAGCGAGCCCCACACAAGCCAGCCTCCCGTTCCGTAGCTTTCATAGACTAATCTTTGCTCGGCGACGCCAAACAGGATGCCAGCCGTGGTCGCCGATAGCGCGATCGCAAGCCACGACGCGAATGCGGCCTTTCTCGGCTTGCGGCGCAAGGTCAGCCATGCCGCACCGAAGACGAGGATCGCCAGCGCCATTCCGCTGACCATTTGCAGCTTCCAGAGCGGAAAATTGCTGACCGGCTGGCCCGGCGGATATTTCGGCATGCGCTGCTCGGAATCGAACAGCCCCCAGGAGCCGCCGACCGTGCCCTCGATCTCCCGCTTCCATCCTTCATCATAGGCCTCGAACAGGTTGACGCGGAAATGCTCGCGCCGGGCAAGGTCGAGGACCTCCGAAACCACTCGCGCCTGATTGATGCGGGAGGGCAGCGCGGACTCGCGCATGCGCCCCTCGCTCGGCCAACCGATCTCTCCGATAAAGATTTCCTTGCCCGGAAAAGCCGCCGCGATCTGTCGGCGCATCTCGTCGGCGTGGGCGGCGGCATCTTCCGCCCGGATCGGAACATTCTCCCAATACGGCAGGATATGAACCGTGACGAAGTCGACCGCGTCGGAAAGTTCGCGATTGCTCAGCCAGAATTCCCAGACGTCGGCATAGGTGACGGGGACGGAGACCTGCGCCTTGATCGAGCGGATCGTGGCGGCGAGGTCGGAAGCCGACATTTCCTTGCGCAGCAACACCTCGTTGCCGACCACGAGCGCGATGATCGTGTCCGGATATTCCTTGGCGAGGCGGATCGCGGTGGCGACCTGCGTTGCATTCTTCTTGCGGTCCCGATCGAGGAAGATGCCCTGGATGACCTTCAGCCCCGCCTTGGCCGCGAGTGCGGGAATCTGGTCGAGACCAAGATCGGTCGCATAGGTGCGGATGCAGTCGGAAATCTTCGCAAGTTGAGCGAGGTCTTCCGCGATCTGTTCCGGCGAGACCTGCGTCGCCGGCGAAAGTGATGTTTGATTGTTGCGGAACGGCGCGTACGAGATGCACTGCACCTTGTCGTTCGGATCGATCGGCGCGCGCGGCAGGTTGACCGGGATGCCGAGCCACCACCACACCGCGGCGATCGCGCCCAAGGATACCGAGAGAAGCGTCAGCGGGATACGGAGAGAAATCAGGTCCGTCTCCTTGCAATAGGGACGTGCTGCGCGTGCTAAATGGGCGAGGCCGGCAAATTGAAAAAGTATCTGTCCGCTGATTCTATATCACGCGATGACGCGGTTGGTGTGTTTTTCTCGACGACTACTTTGCGCCTGCGATCACGCCCTCGCGATTTCTGAGCACGCGATAATACGCCCACCACAGATGCGCTGCGGCGCCGCGCAGCGGACGCCACGGCTCCGCAAGCGGCGCCATCTGTTTCGGCGTCGGCCGCTCCTTCAAGCCAAGCCCGATCTTGACCGCTTCCTGCACGGCGAGGTCGCCCGCGGGCCAGGCATCGCCATGGCCGAGGCAGAACAGCAGATAGACATCGGCGGTCCACGGGCCGATCCCGGGCAGCGCCGTCAGCGTGTTGTGCGCCGCATCGGCCTCCTCATTGGCAAGGACGTCGAGGTTCAGCCGCTCCTCGGCGAGCTCGCGCGCGATGTGCTTCAGCGTCTTGATCTTGGCCGCCGACAGCCCGAGCCGGCCGAGCCGGTCGGCCCGCGCCTTGCGGATCGCGTCATGGTGGAACGGGTCGAACGCCGTGCTGACGCGCCCCCAGATTGCCGCCGCACTCGCGGTCGAGAGCTGCTGGCCGCAGATGATCGCGGCAAGCCCGGCAAATCCAGGCTCGCGCTGCCTGATCGCCGGCATGCCGGTCAGTTCCAGGATCGGACGCAGGCGGCGGTCCTGGTCGACCAGTTTGTGGATCGCGTCGTCGAGGTCGGCCTGGGTTTCGAGATGAATCAGCATTTGCGGGGTCTGCATCGGCTTGTCAGGCGCGGGCTTGACCCGCGCATCGATCTCCTATCGTAACAGAGTCTTGTCCAGGCGCATGAATCAGAGTCGCCGGGCAAGCCCGGCAATGATGCGTGACCGATGACCATGCCACCCGTTTTCCGCTTCGCGCCGAGTCCGAACGGCTACCTGCATCTCGGCCACGCCTATTCGGCGCTGCTCAACCACGATCTCGCGCGGCAGTCGGGCGGACGCCTGCTGCTGCGGATCGAGGACATCGACGCGACGCGCTGCCGGCCGGAATTCGAGCAGGCGATTTATGAGGATCTGGCCTGGCTCGGCATCGCCTGGGAGACCCCGGTGCGGCGGCAGTCCGAGCATTTTGCCGCCTATGGCGCGGCGATCGACCGCCTGTCGGCCCGGGGGCTGGTCTACCCGAGTTTCGAAAGCCGAACCGAGATCGCGCGGCTGGTCGCGGAACGCGAGGCCGGGGGCGCGTGGCCCCGTGATCCGGACGGCGCGCCGCTTTATCCGGGGCTGGCCAAATCGCTGTCGGCCGAGGCGCGCGACCGGCTGATCGGGCAGGGCGTGCCGTTCGCGTTGCGGCTCGACATGGCGTCAGCCCGCGCGCGCGCCGGCGAACTGCGCTGGCAGGACGCGGGTGAGGGGCCGGCTGGCGAGAGCGGAGACGTCGCGGCCCGGCCTGAGGCCTGGGGCGACGTGATCCTGGCGCGCAAGGAGACCCCGACCAGCTACCATCTCTCGGTCGTGATCGATGACGCCCTGCAAGGCGTTACCGATGTGGTCAGGGGCATTGACCTGTTCTGGTCGACGAGCGTGCATCGGCTGTTGCAGGAACTGCTCGGTCTGCCCGTGCCAAACTACCGGCACCATCGGCTGATCCGAGACGCGGCCGGCCAAAAGTTGTCGAAATCGACCCAGGCGACCGGGCTGCGCGAGTTGCGGGCGGAGGGGGCGAGCCCGGCCGATATCCGCCGCCTGGTCGGTTTGCCCTGGGATTTTGGCCAGGTTTGATCGCAAAGGAGTGCGGTTACCATCATGGCGCTTTGCGCGGGCGCACCGGAAACGCCGCCGTGACTCCGGCACGCCTGGCATGCCATGTTGTCGACCGGGGCGGGGATCACGGAGACCATGGCGTCAAAATCGCGCGCACGGCGCAGCAAGCGGCCATCCAAAAGGACGCCGCCGAAGACGCGCGCCACCAGACCGCGTGCTGCCAAAACGCGTGTGGCCAAGACACGAGTGGCCAAGGTGGCGGCCAGGCCGCGCCGCAAGCGGGCCGTGCCGAAGCCGGCCCCGAAGGCCGGTCCCGGCATGGTCGATACCGCGCTTGCCGCCTTTGCCCATGAGGTGCGGACGCCGCTCACCGGAATCCTTGCGATCAGCAATCTGCTCGCGACATCCGATCTCGGCGAGCGCGAGCGGCGCTGGGTCGACACCATCAAGGCCGGCGCCGAGCATTTGGCGAGCCTTGCGACCCTGTTCGTCGACGCCGCCCGGAGCGAGGGGCCGGGGCTCGAGATCCGGCAGGATTTCTTCGACCTGCGCACGCTGGCGCGCCACGCCGCGGATTCGCTGGCCGGCCGTGCGGCAGCCAAGGGGCTGCAGGCTTCCGTCGAGGTCTCCGACCAGCTGCCTGCCTTCGCGGTCGGCGATCCCGTCCGCCTGCGCGCGGCGCTCGAAAATCTGATCGACAACGCGGTTAAGTTCACCGAGCAGGGCAGCATCGAGCTGCGTATCGCGCCGGTGGGCGCGGCCAAGGGAAGGTCGGGCGACAAGATCGGCGTCGCGTTCGCGATCTCCGACAGCGGCATCGGCCTGACGCTATCGGAGGTCAAGCGCCTGTTCCGGCCGTTCTCGCAGGCCAACGTCTCGATCGCCGCGCGGTTCGGCGGCGCCGGGCTCGGCCTGTCCTCCGTCAGGCAGCTCGCGCGCGCCATGGGCGGCGACATCGTCGCGGACCGTCGCGCCGGCGGGGGCACCACCTTCACGCTCAAGGTGGAACTGGAGCCCGCCGAAGGGCCGGCCGGCACCGGCTCCGGCGCGAGCGCGGCGGCGCTGATGTCACAAGGGCTGCGGCTACTCAGTGTCGAGGACAATCCGTTCGGCCGCGTCGTGCTCAACACGATCCTGACTGAGCTCGGTCATCACGCCGAATTCGTCGGTCAGGGCGAGGCCGCGCCCGACCGGCTCGTGCAGGGCGCCTTTGACGCCGTGCTGATGGACATGGTGCTGCCCGGCATCGGCGGCATCGAGGCGATCAAGCGCATCCGCGCGCTGCCGCCGCCGCACGGCCGCATCGTGATTGTCGGGATTTCCGGCCGGGCCGAAGACGAAGCCGCGGCGCGCGCTGCCGGCGCCGACGGCTTCCTGGTCAAGCCTGTGTCCCCGCGGGCGCTCGCGACTGCGCTGCATGAAGCGACACGCCGTGCGGCAGCCGCGACTTGATGATCGCCGCGTTCAACTCGCCGCCGAACACGAAGATCGCGGCGATGAAATACAGGAACACCAGTGCGATCACCACCGAGGCCAGTCCCGCATACATCGTGACGTAGTTGTTGGCGAAGCGTGCGAGGTACATGCCGAAGCCGATGCCCGAGAGCAGCGAGGCCACCATGGTGAAGATGATGCCGGGCAGGATCTGCGTGAAGCTGCGACGGCCCGCCGGCAGCCAGGCGTGCAGGATGAAGAGTGCGACGACCAGCGCCAGGATCGTGACGCCGTAACGGGCGGTGTTGAGCAGGCTCTCGTTGGATTCGACGAAGAACGGGATATAGCGCCGCGCCGCCTCGATGATCAGCGGCCCGAGCACGATCAGGAAAGCCATCGCGAGCGAGGTGAACGCCGCGACCAGCGTGTAGCCGATCGACTCCAGCCGCAGCCAATACCAGCGCCGCGGCTCAATCACGGCGTAGGCGCGGTTCAGCGCCACCCGCAGCGCCTCGACGCCGTTGGAGGCGAAGTAGACCGCGAGCACCGCGCCGATGGTCAGGATGTCGCCGCGGGTGTTGGTCAGCACGTCGTGGATCTGGCCGGACAGCGCCTCGGCGACCTGCTGCGGCCAGACCTGCAGCATCAGCCCGACCGCCTGGTCGGCGAGCTGCTTGGAGCCGAAGAAGCCGGCCACCGAGGTCAGCACGATCAGGAACGGAAACAGCGCCATCAGCGTCGACAGCGCGATGTGGCTCGCGATCGCCCAGCCGTCGTCGGCGAGGAACGTGTAAAAGGCATCCATCACGACGTGGGTGACGTAACGAAGCTGCTTCACATTCCACCCGGCATTGTCGAAAACTGCTCGGCCCGAGAACGGACCCAGCATCTGATATTACGCGCTGAAAAGCCAGTTGGTTGCATGGCCGGGCTGTGTGGAAGTCGGCGTCCTGCGGTGTTATGTACCGCAAATGACATCTCTCCTCAGCACGATCATTCTTCCCATCGCCGTCGGCGCCGTCGCGCTGGTGCTCCTGCTCGGCCTCGTCAATATGATGAAGGGCGGCTCGCCGAACACGTCGCAAAAGCTGATGCGGCTGCGCGTGCTGCTGCAGTTCGTGGCCATCGTCTTCGCAATGCTCGCGGTCTGGGCGATGGGGCGCTAGGTGAGGTAGATTTGTCGGGCTATTCTCTACCTCTCCCGATCGGAGCGGTGGACTCGAACATCGAACACCGGAGCCTGCCATGGTCGTTCTCAATCGGATCTACACGCGCACCGGCGATGACGGCACCACCGCGCTCGGCTCCGGCGAGCGGCGGCCGAAATACGATCTGCGCATTGCCGCCTATGGCACGGTAGACGAGACCAATGCTGCGATCGGCGTGGTGCGGCTGCATCTTGCCGGCAGCCCCGAGGTCGATGCGATGCTCGGCCGGATCCAGAACGATCTGTTCGATCTCGGCGCCGACCTCGCGGTGCCCGAGCGCGAGGGCAAGGCCGAACGTCTGCGGATGCTGGCAAGCCAGGTCGGGCGGCTCGAGCGCGATATCGACAGTCTGAACGACCAGCTCGCGCCGCTGACCTCGTTCGTGCTGCCCGGCGGCACGCCCGCCTCCGCCTATCTGCATCTTGCCCGGACGATATGTCGCCGCGCGGAACGGATGATGGTGGAACTCGCCGCCCAACCCGATGAGCCGGTCAATCAGGCTGGCATCCAGTATATGAACCGCCTGTCGGATTTCCTGTTCGTTGCCAGCCGCTTCCAGAACAATAAAGGAGCGGGGGACGTGTTGTGGGTGCCGGGCCAGAACCGTTAAACTGGTTCAAAATCGGGGGACGGTTTTTTGGCTTTGGCTCGTTGACCGGGAGAAACGGGACCTTTAGGTTCCGCGCCAGCCAACCGAAACCCATAAAATCAAAGCGAAAGAGGATCGATGAAGGTTCTTGTGCCGGTAAAGCGGGTCGTCGACTACAACGTCAAGGTCCGCGTCAAGAGTGACGGGACGGGCGTGGAGCTCGCCAACGTCAAGATGTCGATGAACCCGTTCGACGAAATCGCCGTCGAGGAAGCGCTGCGGCTGAAGGAAGCCGGCAAGGCGACCGAAGTGGTGGTGGTGTCGATCGGTCCCGCGCAGGCCTCCGAGACCATTCGCACCGGACTTGCGATGGGCGCCGACCGCGGCATCCTGGTCAAGGCCGAAGGCAATGTCGAACCGCTCGCGGTTGCCAAGATCCTGAAGGCGGTGGTCGAGGCGGAGCAGCCCGGCCTCGTCATTCTCGGCAAGCAGGCGATCGACGACGACTCGAACCAGACCGGCCAGATGCTGGCCGCGCTGCTCGGCTGGTCGCAGGCGACTTTCGCCTCCAAGCTCGAGGTCGAAGGAAGTGACTTCAAGGTCACCCGCGAAGTCGACGGCGGCCTGCAGACCATCAAGCTCAAGGGCCCGGCGATCGTCACCACCGACCTGCGCCTCAACGAGCCGCGCTATGCGTCGCTGCCCAACATCATGAAGGCGAAGAAGAAGCCGATCGACGACAAGAGCGTCGCCGACTACGGCGTCGATGTGACGCCGCGTCTGGAAGTGCTGAAGACCGCGGAACCGGCAGGCCGCAAGGCGGGCGTCAAGGTCAAGGACGTCGCCGAACTCGTGAACAAGCTCAAGACCGAAGCCGGGGTTCTCTGATGACGACGCTGTTGATTGCTGAACACGACCACGAGACGCTGAAGGACGCGACCAACAAGGCGCTGACCGCGGCGAGCCAGCTCGGCGGCGATGTCCATGTGCTGGTTGCCGGTGGCGGCCAGGGCACCAAGGCGGCGGCGGAAGCAGCTGCCAAGCTTGCCGGCGTCACCAGGGTACTGGTGGCCGAAGGCCCCGCCTATGAGCACGACCTTGCCGAGCCGCTGGCTGCGCTGATCGTCGCGCTGGCTCCCGGCTATGATGCGTTCGTCGCGCCCGCGACCTCGCGCTTCAAGAATGTGATGCCGCGCATCGCAGCCTTGCTCGACGTCATGCAGGTCTCCGAGATCATCAAGGTCGTCGCGCCCGACACCTTCGAGCGGCCGATCTATGCCGGCAACGCGATCCAGACCGTGAAGTCGAAGGACGCCAAGAAGGTGATCACGGTCCGCACCTCGACCTTCGCCGCCGCCGGCGAAGGCGGCAGCGCGGCGATCGAGAACGCCGCTTCGGCCGCCGATCCGGGCCTGTCGACGTTCGTCGGCGAGGAAGTCGCCAAGAGCGACCGCCCCGAGCTGACCTCGGCCAAGATCATCGTCTCGGGTGGCCGTGCCATGCAGAGCCGCGAGAACTTCGCCAAGTACATCGAGCCGCTCGCCGACAAGCTCGGCGCCGGCGTCGGCGCCTCGCGCGCCGCGGTCGATGCCGGCTATGCGCCGAACGACTGGCAGGTCGGCCAGACCGGCAAGGTGGTGGCCCCGGAACTTTATGTCGCGGTCGGCATCTCCGGCGCGATCCAGCATCTGGCCGGCATGAAGGACTCCAAGGTGATCGTCGCCATCAACAAGGATGAGGACGCGCCGATCTTCCAGGTCGCCGATTACGGCCTGGTCGCCGACCTCTACCAGGCGGTTCCGGAGCTCACCGAAGCGCTCGGCAAGCTCGGAAAGTAAGCGACAAGACACCGGCCGGGTGGGTAAGCTCCGGCCGGTGTTATTATTTTCGAGGCAATGATCCGGAAACGTTTTTCCGAAAGGATCATGCTCGACAGGGGAAATGGGACCATGATGTGATGACCTGTCATCACATCATGGTCCCGGGAAACGTTTTCCGGCGGATTGGGCAACCCGGAAGGCTTTACTTCGGGTATCGTTGGAATTGGGCAGGCGCGATGTGCGCGCCGTTCCGGTGGATGACAAGATGACGGTGGCAATCAAAAAGGTCGGCGTGATCGGTTCGGGTCAGATGGGCAATGGCATTGCCCATGTGGCGGCGCTGGCCGGCTTCGACGTGGTGCTCAACGACGTGTCCGGCGACCGGCTGAAGTCGGCGCTGGCGACCATCAACGGCAATCTGACCCGCCAGGTCGCCAAGAAGGCGATCAGCGAGACCGACCGCAAGCAGGCGCTCGACCGCATCACCTCCGCCGAGTCGCTCGACGCGCTCGCCGATTGCGATCTCGTGATCGAGACCGCGATCGAGAAGGAAGAGACCAAGCGCAAGATCTTCCATGAGGTCTGCGCGGTGCTGAAGCCGGAAGCGATCGTCGCGACCAACTCGTCGTCGATCTCGATCACAAGGCTCGCCGCCTCGACCGACCGCCCGGAGAAATTCATCGGCATTCATTTCATGAATCCGGTGCCGGCGATGGAGCTGGTCGAGCTGATCCGCGGCATCGCCACCGACGACATGACCTTCGACACCGCCAAGGCGTTCGTCGCCAAGCTCGGCAAGCAGGTCGCGGTGTCGGAAGATTTCCCCGCCTTCATCGTCAACCGCATTCTGTTGCCGATGATCAACGAGGCGATCTACACGCTGTATGAAGGCGTCGGTAACGTCGAGGCGATCGACGCCGCGATGAAGCTCGGCGCGCACCATCCGATGGGCCCGCTCGAGCTCGCCGATTTCATCGGTCTCGACACCTGCCTGTCGATCATGCAGGTGCTGCACGAGGGATTGGCCGACTCCAAATACCGGCCGTGCCCGCTGCTGGTGAAGTATGTCGAAGCCGGCTGGCTCGGACGCAAGAGCCAGCGCGGCTTCTACGACTATCGCGGCGACAAGCCGATCCCGACGCGGTAATCACCTCTCTCGTTTCAGATCAGTGTCCGCAAGAGCGCGAGCGCTGCGGGCACGAGACCTGCGATGACAGCCACACCCGTTCCAAGTCCGAGCAGATGCGCCGCCAGCGCGAGACGCTGGCTGTGTGCGTGAGGCGTCATTGCAGTGCCGCGCAGGCGCGCTTCAGCCGCCCTGCAGCCTCCTCGATGGTCGCTGACGGGTTGGCGAAGCTGACGCGGATATAGGGCGACAGCCCGAGATCCTCGCCGGCAAACACCACCACATCGGCCGCCTCGAGCAGATAGGCCGAGAAATCGCGGTCGGTCCGGATCACTCTGCCATCCGGCGCGCGCTTGCCGATCACGCCGGCGCAGGCGACCAGCAGATAGAACGTGCCTTCCGGCGGCGTGCAGGACAGCCCGGCGCATTCGTTCACGAGTTCGGCAAAGCGGTCACGCTTGGCGCGAAGGATGGCGGCGCGCTCAAGCAGCACATCCTGCGCGCCGTCGAGCGCGGCAACCGCCGCCGCCTGGCTGATCGACGAGGCGCCGGACGTGGTCTGCGACTGGATGGTGATCATCTCGCGAATCAGCGTCGATGGTCCGGCGGCATAGCCGATGCGCCATCCCATCATGGCGTAGCTCTTGGCGAGGCCGCTGACGGTCAGCGTCCGCGGTTTGAGGCGCGGCTCGATTTCCGCAAGCGTCGGCGCGGGCGCGCCATCGAACACGATGTGCTCGTAGAGCCCGTCGGCCAGCACCCAGATGTCCGGATGCCGCACCAGGACCGCGGCGATCTCGGACAGATCCTCGCGCGAATACAGCGCGCCGGACGGGTTGACCGGATTGTTGACGATGATCCAGCGGGTTCGCGCCGAAATCGCAGCCTGCAAATCCTCCGCGCGCAGCTTGAAGCCGTTGTTCTGCGCGCATGGCACCACCACCGGCGCCGCGCCGGCAAGCCGCACCTGATCGAGATAGGGCGCCCAATAGGGTGCGGGGATGATCACCTCGTCGTCAGGCGCCAGCGTCGTCAGCAGCGCGTTGAACAGCGCCTGCGTCGAGCCGTTGGTGATGACGATCTCATCCAGCCTGTAGTCGAGATGATGGTCGCGCAGCAGCGCGGCCCGCACCGCCCGCTTCAGCTCCGGCGTGCCGTCGACATCGGTGTAACGGGTCTCGCCGCGCAATGCCGCTTGATGCGCCGCCGCGATCACGTGATCCGGCGTCGGGAAGTCCAGATTGCCGGACGACAGCTCGATGATGTCGCGGCCGGCCGCGCGAAGTTCGCGGGCACGGCGCCGCAGCACCGACGCGGGCGACGCCTTGATGCCGCTCATCCGCGGCGAGAGGGATGGCAAGACGGATGGGATGGCTGAAGCGGGCGCCACGGCGGTTCTCCTGTCGGGTTCGACCCAACCTAGGAGCTTCTTGATCATTGAAAAATCGTATGGAATAGTATTTCAATGATTTTGATTTTAAATGTATGGCCATGAAAGCACTCGATATCGAGGCAGTGCAGGCCTTTGTGCTGGTCGCCGATCTCAGCAGCTTCACGCGCGCGGCGCAGGCGATGGAGACCACGCAGTCCGCGATCAGCCTGAAGATCAGGCGGCTGGAGGACGGCCTCGGCCGGCGGCTGCTGGAGCGAACGCCGCGGCTGGTTCGGCTGTCAGCTGAAGGTGCCGCCTTCCTCGGCGCCGCGCGCAATCTGGTTGCCGCGCATCAATCGGCGATCGGCTCGTTTGCCGTCGAGCATCGGCGATTGGTCGTCGGCATCAGCCACCACATCGTCGGATCGGAGCTGGCCTCGCTGCTGAAGCGGATGAACACCACCGATCCCGGGGTGGTGATTCAGCTGCACGTCGATACGTCGCGTTCGGTGCTCAGCGCATTCGACGACGGCAAGCTCGATGCGGCGATCGTGCTTCGCCATGACGCCAAGCGCCGCGATGGCGACGTGCTGTTCGAGGAATTGTTCGGCTGGATGGCCGCGCCTGATTTTCACCATCGGCCGGGCGAGCCGTTGCGCCTCGCCACGCAAGCCGAGCCGTGCAGCGTGCGGGCCATGGCGATCGAAGTTCTCGACGCCGCCGGCATCGCCTGGACCGAGGCATTCGTCGGCGGCGGGCTGTCGACGATCGGAGCTGCGCTCTCCGCGGGCCTTGCGGTTGCCGCGCTGGCGCGCCGGGTGGCGCCGGCCGATACCGTCGACCTCGGGCCAAAGCTTGGCCTGCCGCCGCTGCCGTCCCGCGATGTGGTGCTGCACTCAAAGCTGTCTGACGCGCGGACACGGCAGGCGCTGCGCACCCTCGGCGCGGCCTTCGCGGCGAACGCGGCCTGAGACGCGGATCATCGAGCGAGCGGGACCTTCGAGGCCGATGCGTCAGCCTGACGCGGCGATCGATTACCCAAGCATTAACTTTCGCGCGTTACCTCAAACCCCAGTTTTGGGAGTGCCGCGTATGGACATGATGAGCATGGTCACCAGCATCTTGTCGATGCAGCAGGGCAATTTGCAGGGTGAGATCGCGACCCGCGTCACGAAGCAGAACCTCGACGCCGAGAAGTTCGCGGTTCAGACCCTGCTCGGCACGCCTTCCACCGCGAATTTGTCGCCCGGTATCGGCGACAACCTCAACGCCATCGCCTGATCAGAACCCGGCTGCGGCCGGGGCTAGCGCCGCCTTCACCAGCTTGATCGCGTCGTCGCTCGCCCATTCGGCGGGACCGGCGATATTGGCGATTTCGCAGCCCTGGCCGTCGACCAGCACCGAGGTCGGCATGCCCAGCGCCTTGCCTATGTTCTTAAGATCCTGAAAAACCTTGGCTTTCTGATCCGAAAAATAGCCGAGATTGGTCAGATTGGCCTCTTTCAGGAAGTTTTTCGGCTTGTCCGGGTCGCGGGTGTCGATGTTGATCGCGACCACCTCGAAATCCTTGCCGCCGAGCTTGGTCTGCAGGCTGTCGAGCGCCGGCATTTCCTTGCGGCAGGGCACGCACCAGGTCGCCCACAAATTGACCAGCACGGTCTTGCCGCGCCAGTCCGAGAGCTTCTTCGGCTGGCCGTTGGCATCCTCGAAGGTCAGGTCGGGCAGCCTCAAGGGGGTGGTTGCCATGGTCAGCGCCGCGACCTCGCCATGGGCGAGCGGAGCGATCTTCTTCGCCAGAGCCACCGCGCTGTTGCAGGCGATATCGCCGCCCGCGGGATGCCTGAGGCTGGAGACCCCGACATAGCCGATCACGGCCCCGGCCAGCACGGCGCCGATCACCAGCGGGATACGCCACTTGGCGGTCGGCCTGGCGGTCGGGTTGGGTGGGGTCGTCTCGGGCATATCGTTTGTCATCCTGGGTCAGATGTGGCTAAGCAGTGCCGGGAATACGACCGGAACTGCGGTGCTGTTTCGCCGCCTCCGGCCATGAAACCGCAAGGCTGAAATACGAATTCGTGAGCGAGATGTCATGAGCAACAAGATGTGGGGCGGCCGGTTCTCGGAACGTCCCGACGCGATCATGGAGGAAATCAACGTCTCCATCGACGTCGACCGTCACCTTTATGCCCAGGACATTGCCGCGTCCAAGGCCCACGCCGCGATGCTCGCCGCGCAAGGCATCATCACGTCAGCTGATGCGAAAAATATCGGCAAAGGTCTAGACACGATTTTGTCAGAGATCGGCAAGGGCGATTTCGATTTCAAGCGCGCGCTCGAGGACATTCATATGAATGTCGAGTCGCGGCTGTCCGAATTGATCGGGCCCGCGGCGGGCCGGCTGCACACCGCGCGCTCGCGCAACGACCAGGTCGCGACCGATTTCCGGCTCTATGTCCGCGACACCATCGATGAGACCAATGCGGCGCTGGCCGCGTTCCAGCAGGCGCTGGTCGCCCGCGCGCTGGAGCATGCCGGCACGGTGATGCCGGGCTTCACCCATCTGCAGACCGCGCAGCCCGTCACCTTCGGCCATCATCTCCTGGCCTATGTCGAGATGGCCGGCCGCGACCGTGGCCGCTTTGCCGACGCGCGCAAGCGGCTGAACGAATCGCCGCTGGGAGCGGCTGCGCTCGCGGGCACCTCGTTTCCGATCGACCGCGCCGCGACCGCCAAGGCGCTCGGCTTCGACCGTCCGATGGCCAATTCGCTCGACGCGGTGTCCGACCGCGATTTCGTGCTGGAGACGCTGTCGGCGGCGGCGATCTGCGCCGTGCACATGTCGCGCTTTGCCGAGGAGATCGTGATCTGGACCTCGCCCTTGGTCGGCCTCGTCAAGCTCAGCGACAAGTTCACCACCGGCTCGTCGATCATGCCGCAGAAGCGCAATCCGGACGCGGCCGAGCTGGTGCGCGCCAAGACCGGCCGCGTGATCGGCGCGCTCACCGCGCTCCTGATCGTGATGAAGGGCCTGCCGCTCGCCTATCAAAAGGACATGCAGGAGGACAAGCAGGGCGCGATGGAGGCTTTCGAAGCTCTGTCGCTGGCAATTCGCGCCATGACCGGCATGGTCGAGGACCTGGTGCCGGACGAGGCCAGGATGAAGGCCGCCGCCGGCGAGGGCTACGCCACCGCGACCGACCTCGCCGACTGGCTGGTCCGCACCCTGAAAATGCCGTTCCGCGACGCCCACCACGTCACCGGGCGCATCGTCGGCCTGGCCTCGAAGCAGGGCGTGGCCCTGCACGAGCTGCCGCTCAAGGCCATGCAGGAGGTCGAGCCGAAGATCACGGCCGACGCGCTGAAGGTGCTCAGCGTCGAATCCTCGGTGCAGAGCCGGACCTCGTTCGGCGGCACGGCGCCGAAGAATGTGATGGCGCAGGCGAAGAGCTGGGCCAAGCGGCTGGAAAAAGAGCGAAAATTGGGCTGAACCGGAAAATTTGGCCGTGATTTCATGGCGCTCCGCCTCTCGCCAGAGCACGCCAATGTTTGTATGGTGCCGCCCGAATTGGGGAATTCGTCGTGATTAGCAAGAACCGCCTGACCCCCTCGGGATGGGCCATCATTGTGCTGGGCGTATCAGCACTGGCGCTCGGCGGCTGCGGCCGCAAGGGACCGCTCGACCTGCCGCCGACCGCGAACGTCGCGCCGGGCGCGGCACCGAGCGACACCGAGAGCGAGCGGGCAGCGCAGCCCAGCGTGTTCAATCCGACCTATGGCTCGGAGGCCGCGCCGGCCGCGCCGCGAGGCAATAAACGGCCCTTCATCCTCGATCCGCTGCTCGGCAATTAGTATCTAAAAGCGTGTCATGAACCATTTCGACTATCGCAACGGCGTGCTGCATGCCGAGGCGGTCAATCTCATTGAGCTGGCGGAGGCCGTCGGCACGCCGTTCTATTGCTATTCGACCGCGACGCTGGAGCGCCACTACCGCGTCTTCACCGAAGCCTTCGCCGGCGAGAAGGCGCTCGTCTGCTACGCCATGAAGGCCAACTCCAACCAGTCGGTGCTGCGCACGCTGGCCAAGCTCGGCGCCGGCGCCGACGTGGTGTCCGGCGGCGAGTTGAAGCGGGCGCTGGCGGCCGGGATTCCGCCCTCGAAGATCGTGTTCTCCGGGGTCGGCAAGACCGAGGGCGAGCTGCGCGCCGCGCTCACTACCGACATCCTCTGCATCAATATCGAGTCGGAGCCGGAGCTCGAGATGCTGTCGCGTCTCGCGGTCGAGATGAAGAAGACGGCCCGCATCTCGGTGCGGGTCAATCCGGATGTCGATGCCGGCACCCATGCCAAGATTTCGACCGGCAAGTCCGAGAACAAGTTCGGCATTCCGATCGCGCGCGCCCGCGAGGTCTATGCCCGCGCGGCAAAGCTGCCGGGCATCAAGGTCACCGGCACCGATGTGCATATCGGCAGCCAGATCACCGATCTCGGGCCGCTGGAGGTCGCTTTCCGCCTGCTCGCCGAATTCGTGCAGACGCTGCGCGCCGACGGCCACGACATCTCGCATGTCGATTTCGGCGGCGGCCTCGGCATCCCCTATTACATGGATCGCGCCGCGCCGCCGGCGCCGGACGCCTACGCGGCGATGGTCAAGCGCGTCACGCACAATCTCGGCTGCACGCTGATGTTCGAGCCGGGCCGCATGATCGTCGGCAATGCCGGCATCCTCGTCACCCGCGTCGTCCATGTGAAGCCGGGCGATGCGAAGAACTTCGTCATCATCGACGCCGCGATGAACGACCTGATCCGGCCGACGCTGTATGAAGCGCATCACGACATTCTGCCGGTGCGCCAGCCTGCGCCCGGCATTCCGACGATGATCGCCGACCTGGTCGGCCCGGTCTGCGAGACCGGCGATTACCTCGCGCTCGACCGCGCGCTGCCGCAGCCGAAGGCAGGCGATCTGCTGGCGATCATGACCGCCGGTGCCTATGGCGCGGTGCAGTCCGGCACCTACAACACGCGGCCTCTGGTGCCGGAAGTGCTGGTCAAGGACGACCAGTACGCCGTGGTCCGCCCGCGCATCGACGTCGACGCCCTGATCGCGATGGACAAGCCCGCGCCGTGGTTGTGAGGTGCTAAGCGCGCCATATCAATGGTGTCGTCCTGGCGAAGGCCAGGACCCATAACCACCACTACCGCTTGTCTTGCGGCGCTGTGGCCCCAGCTTCCCTCACCACGAACGCCGGGGGTAATGGGTCCTGGCTTTCGCCAGGACGACGACGCTTACTTCGCAGCGTGCGCGCCGCCCTTGCCACCGCCGACGATCACGCCCGCGGCCTTCTCGATCGGCTTGATCGCAGCGGTGAAGTCCGAATCCGGTCCCTCGTCGCGGATGATGACTTCCCAGAGCCGGCCGACCGCTTCGGCGACTTCCATCGAAAGCCCGAGCGAACGCATTTCCTCGACCGCGAGCCGCACGTCTTTCACCATCAGCCCGGTGGCGAAGCCGAAGTCGAAGCTGCGCGGCAACACCGAGCGCGGAAACTTGTCGCGGCTCGCGGTGTTCAGCCCGGAGCCGGCATTGATGACGTCGATCATCACGGCCGGATCGAGCCCGGACTTCACGCCCATCACAACAGCCTCCGAGGTCGCCACCATCGCGGTCGCCGACAGGAAGTTGTTGGCGAGCTTCATGGTCTGGCCGGAGCCCGGCTTGGTGCCGATGAAGAACACCTTGCCGATGACGTCGAGCGCGCTCTTGACCAGTTCGAAATCGGCCCGCGGGCCCGACACCATCACGGCGAGCGTGCCCTTCTCGGCGCCGGAGACGCCGCCGGAGACCGGGCTGTCGATCTGCACGATGTTCTTCTTGGCCAGCAGATCGTGGATCTTCACCGCCATCTGCGAGCCGACGGTGGAGAGGTCGATGAAGCGTTTGACGCGCGTGCCCTCGATCACGCCGCCCGCGCCGGTTGCGACCTCGAGCGAAGCCTGCAGGGAGGGCAGGCTCGCCATCACGGTCTCGACGCGGTCGGCGATGTCCTTGGGCGAGGTTGCGGCCACCGCGCCGAGTGCAACCAGCCTGTCGAGCGCGTCCTTGCTGGTGTCGAACACGGTGAGCTTGTGGCCGGCCTCGATCAGCCGGCGCGCCATCGGGAGGCCCATCTTCCCGAGGCCGATGAATCCGATTTCCATGAGTCGTTTCCTCTGCGTCGTTATGTGCGGAGCCGCATGCCCCACATTCACTGTCGTCCCGGCGAAGGCCGGGACCCATTACCACCGCGCTTGATTGCTGTGCTCCGCTGGAGCGCCAGCGTGTTCCCACCACCAAGGCCTGTGGTTATAGGTCCTGGCTTTCGCCAGGACGACGGCGGTGAGGCAGCAATGCCTCACGCCTTGTTGTCGAGTTCGGCGAACACCTCGCGCGCGATGCGGAAGCTGTCGACGCCGGCCGGGATGCCGGCATAGATCGAGACCTGCATGAAGATCTCGCGGATTTCGTCGCGGGACACGCCGTTGGTCAGCGCGCCCTTGATGTGGGCCTTCAATTCGTGCGGCCGGTTCAGGATCGAGATCATGGCGAGGTTGAGCATGCTGCGGGTCTTGCGCGGCAGTTCCTCGCGGCCCCAGACTGCGCCCCAGCAATATTCGGTGACGAGTTCCTGGAATGGCTTGTTGAAGCTGTCCGAATTCTTCAGCGCATTGTTGACATAGGCTTCGCCCAGCACCGCCTTGCGGATTTCCAGCCCCTTGTCGTGCGTTTTTTGGTCCATATCGCGTTCCTCATGCGTTAATGCGATGGTTCGGCCGGGACGTTACGGGGTCGAACCGCCGCAGTCACGCCTTCGTGTTATGCGTATTTCCCGGTGTGGGTTACGCCCTGGAACGGGTGCCTCAAAGCCGCCGCCGTGCTAGGCTGACCTGCCGGCTACCCCGGAGATTTTATTGAGCGGAGCCAACATCGAGCCCTCTGACCCGTCACGCGCCGTCCGCGACAGCGATGCGGTCGCGCGGCTGAAACTGACGCAACAGAGACTCACGGAGGCTCTGCAGCGGGCAAGGTTCGCGATTGGGTGGGAACGGGCCTGGCCGCATCTGGCGCGATCCCTGACGATCGCAGGATTGTTCCTGGTCGCGTCCTGGGCCGGCCTATGGCTGGTGCTGCCGTTTGTCGCACGCGTGGCCGGTGCCGGCCTGTTCGGCATAGCTGCGCTCGCGGCGCTGTCGCCGCTGGTGCGCTTCCGCTGGCCGAGCCGTGAGGAGGGCCTTAGCCGGCTCGACCGCGGCGCCGGCATTCGCCATCGCCCGGCGACCACGCTCTCCGACACGCTCACCAACAAGGACCCGTTTGCGCTGGCGCTGTGGCAGGCGCAGCGCGAGCGCACGCTGGCCTCGATCAAGCGCATCCGCGCCGGGCTGCCGCGGCCGCGCGTCTCGCTGCACGACCCCTGGGCGCTGCGCGCGCTGGTCATCGTGATGCTGGTCGCGAGCTATGTCGCCGCCGGCGACGAGCGCGGCCTGCGGGTCGCCTCCGCATTCGACTGGAACGGCATCATGGCGCCGGCCAATGTCCGGGTCGATGCCTGGGTGACGCCGCCTAACTACACCGGCAAGCCGCCGATCATTCTGTCGAACGCCAACAAGGACGCCAACGCGGCCGACACCACCCCGCTCGCGGTCCCGGCCGGCAGCACGCTCCTGGTGCGCTCCAGCGGCGGCAGCATTGACGTCGTCGTCGGTGGCGGTGTGACCGAGGTCGCGCCGGACGGGCAGGCGCCCAAGGGCACCAACGAGCGGCATTTCAAGATCACCGGCGACGGCACCGCGCATGTCCGTGCGCCGGCCGGCCAGCCGCAGTGGAAATTCACCGCGACGCCGGACCGCCCGCCGTCGATTGCGCTCACCAAGGATCCGGAGCGGCAGGCGCGCGGCGCGCTGCAAATGTCCTACCGGCTCGAGGACGATTACGGCGTCAGCGAAGCGCGCGCGCAGTTCGTGGCGCGGCCGACCGATGCGCCGAAGGAGGCCGACAGCAAGAAGGATGCCGACGGCAAATCCGCGCAGCCGCGGCCGCTGTTCGAGCCGCCGCAATTCGCGCTGGTCCTGCCGAATGCGCGGACCCGCAACGGCGTCGGCCAGACCGTGAAGGACCTCAGTGAAGATCCCTATGCCGGCGCCGACGTGACCTTGACGCTGACGGCCAAGGACGAGGCCGGCAATGAGGGCAAGAGCGAGCCGTTCAACATGCGGCTGCCGGAGCGCCTATTCACCAAGCCGCTGGCGCGCGCGCTGATCGAGCAGCGCCGCATCCTGGCGCTCGACGCCAACCAGAACGGCCAGGTGTTTGCCGCGCTGGAGGCGCTGATGATCGCGCCCGAAATGTTCATGCCGGAAACCGGCTATTACCTTGGTCTGCACACCGTGAGCCGCCAGCTCGAGGCGGCGCGCACCGACGACCAATTGCGCGAGGTGGTCGCCAGCCTGTGGTCGCTCGCCGTCACCATCGAGGACGGCAACATCTCCGACGTCGACAAGGCGCTGCGCGCGGCGCAGGACGCGCTCAAGCAGGCGCTGGAGCGCGGCGCGACCGACGAGGAGATCAAGAAGCTCACCGACAATCTGCGCGCGGCGCTGGACAATTTCCTGCGCCAGATGGTCGAGCAGTTCCGCAACAATCCGCAGCAGCTCGCGCGGCCGCTCGATCCCAATGCCAAGGTGCTGAGCCAGCAGGACCTCAAGAACATGCTCGATCGCATGGAGCGGCTGTCACGCTCCGGCGACAAGGATGCGGCGCGGCAACTGCTCGAGCAGATGCAGCAGATGCTGGAAAACCTGCAGATGGCGCAGCCCAATCAGGGCGACGACGACATGCAGCAGTCGCTCAACGAGCTCGGCGACATGATCCGCAAGCAGCAGCAATTGCGCGACAAGACCTTCAAGCAGGGCCAGGATTCCCGCCGCGACCGCATGCGCGGCAAGCAGGGCGAGCAGTCGATGGGCGACCTGCAGCAGGACCAGCAGGCGCTGCGCGATCGCCTGAAGAAGCTGCAGGAAGAGCTCGCCAAGCGCGGCATGGGACCGGACCAGCGCGGCCAGAAGGGCCAGAAAGGTCAGGGTCAGAAGGGCGACCAGGCGCAGCAGGGCGATCAAGGCGGCGACCAGGGCGATGACGGCGATGATGGGCTCGACCAGGCCGATTCCGCGATGGGCGACGCCTCCGGGCGGCTCGGCGAGGGCAATGCCGACGGTGCGGTAGATTCGCAGGGCCGCGCGCTCGATGCGCTGCGCAAGGGCGCCCAGAGCCTCGCCGACGCGATGCAGCAGGGCGATGGCGACCAGCCGGGCGACAGCCCCGGCAACCGCGCCGGCCGCCAGCAGAGCGGCGGCAACCAGACCGATCCGCTCGGCCGTCCGCTGCACGGCCGCGAATTCGGCGACGATTACACGGTGAAGATCCCCGGCGAGATCGACGTGCAGCGCGTCCGCCGCATCCTCGAAGAGCTGCGCCGCCGCCTCGCCGATCCGTCGCGGCCGCAGATCGAGCTCGACTACATCGAGCGGCTGCTGAAGGACTATTGAGGCCCGCGCTTCGTCCTCGACTGTCGCCGCGAAAGCGGGTAACGGCATTCAAGAGACATCGGCGCCTGAATCGAACGGCCGTGGCAAGCCGGATGCCGCGCTCGCGCGGGCATGATGCGGAATCTGCACGACGGTCATAAGCCGGCAGACGTCGGCTTCTGCGGGCGACGCACCTCTCGCTCCAATCAGTGCGATCGGGTCCGCGGGGCGTTCGCCGGTTTCGCACAATTTCATTAAAATTGTCGGGTTCCCGTTGGCGCGCATTTAAGTCGCTTGCGTCACCGTACTTCTGAAAATTGGCAAGCGTCTCAGGAGAGCACATGAGGCACAGCCGTTTATTCATTGCATCGTCAAGTCGGCCATTGGGTATTACTCGCCGGCACCAACATAAGACCAGCTTGGTTCGACAATTCGGTCGAGACCAGTCGGGTAGCTATGTCATCATTTCAGCGCTGCTCATGCCGGTCCTGGTCGGCACGGCAGGGCTCGGTACCGAAGTGGGATGGTGGTACTACAAACATAAGAACATGCAGAGTGCCGCCGACTCCGGCGCGGTAAGCGCCGCAACGGCGGCAAGTGCAGGCGCCGACCTTTTGTCCGAAGCCAATGCGGTCACGGCAAACTACGGTTACGCGAACGGGGCGAACAACGTCACGGTCACAGTGAATCAACCGCCGAAGACCGGCAGTCAGACGTCGAACCTGCAGGCGGTCGAAGTCATCGTGAGCCAGCCGCAACAGCGGCTGCTGTCAGCCTTGTTCGGCTCGGCCCCGGTGCCGGTCACCGCGCGCGCGGTCGCCCTGCCGAATTCCGGGACGGGCTGCGTGCTTGCGCTCAACGCCAGCGCCAGTCCCGCGGTCAACGTGAGCGGCGGCAACCAGCTCAACCTGATCAAGTGCAACCTTTACAGCAACTCGGGTGCAAGCCCATCGCTCAACGTGGCCGGCAGCGCGACCGTCTCTGCGAATCAGGTCGGCGTCGTCGGCGACGTCTCCGGCGCCAGCAACATCACCGCCACCAACGGCGTCAAGACGCACGTGCAGCCGATGGCTGACCCGTATGCGAACGTCTCTCCGCCGTCGAAGCCGAGCTGCTCGAATGCCAAGATCACGGTCAATTCCAACGGCAAGACGAACTCGCTCAGTCCCGGCTGCTACTCGGGCAGCATTACGGTGAATGCCGGCGCAACGCTGAACCTCGATCCGGGCATTTATTACCTGGACGGCTCGAACCTGAGCGTCGCGGGCAACGCCACGATCACGGGCAGCGGCGTGACCCTGGTCTTTACGGGCTCGGGAAGCAAGTGGGGCACGGCTTCGATCGGCAGCAACGCGATCATCGATCTGACGGCGCCGACCTCGGGCTCCACGAAGGGCATCGTCATGTATGGCGACCGCAACATGCCGGCCGGGACCGCTTTCAATCTCACGGGTGGCGCCACCCAGAACTTCGGCGGTGCCATCTACCTGCCAAAGGTCAACCTCAGCTTCGGTGGTGGTAACGGCACCAGCACATCCTGCACCAAGATCATCGCCGATACCCTGACGTTCAGCGGCACGTCGAACCTTCAGGTCAATTGTTCGGCGCTCGGCACCGCGACGATCGGCTCGCAAACCGCGCAACTCATCGAATGAGGTTGGCCCCGATGCAAATCCAGAAATCCTCACCCACGCGCCACGGCGGGTTGCTTTGCTCTCTGACACGGCGCATGAGCGCCGCCGTTCACGACAGACGCGGCGTCGCGGCCATCGAATTCGGCATCATGATCCCGTTGCTGTCCCTGATGGTCGTCTCGGTGACCGACATCGGACTCGCGCTCTATCGCAAGATGCAGGTGGAGAATGCCGCGCAGGCGGGAGCGCAATACGCCATCGTGCGCGGCTTTGACGAGACTGGCGTTACCGGCGCCGTGACAGCCGCCACGAATTCCACAGCCATCAGCGCTTCGCCCAAGCCGTACCAGTTTTGCGGATGTCCGACCAGCTCGGGGGTCAGCACCGTCAGTTGCGGTGCGGTCTGCGCCAGCGGCGCGCAGGCCGGAACATACGCCATGGTTTCGGCGCAAGGGACCTACTACACGCTGATCAATTATCAGATCGTGGCGGCCTCATACACCTATAGCGCCCAGTCCACTGCGAGGCTGCAGTGAGACTCACAACGCTATGGCGGGACAATCGAGGGGCCTCGGCGCTGGAATTCGCCCTGACCGCCCCCGTGTTCTTCCTGTTCATATTTGGCATCATCGAATTCGGACTGCTGTTCTGGACCCAGCTCGGGCTGCAGCACGGCACGGAAATGGCGGCACGTTGCGCGACCGTCAACAGCACGCTCTGTCCGAGCGGCAGCGCCATCACGAATTACGCCGCGCAGCAGGCGTTCGGCCTAACGCTTCCGGCGCAGACATTCACCTATTCCACGTCAGCCTGCGGCAACGTGGTCAGCGCGAGTTATGCATTTCAATTTGCGCAATTTCTCAATCTGTCCCCGGTGACGCTGACCGCCCGGGCATGCTTTCCGAGTTGAGCTCGTAACCCTAGCCGGCCTTCCGCGCCGCCAGCGCGTCCGCGACCGCGGTGCGGACATCGGCCACCGAGAACGGTTTCGTTACCACGTCATGCACGATCGCCTCGAGGCCGGAGGCGCGTTCGCGCTGATGGGCGAAGCCGGTCATCAGCAGGATCTTCAGCGCAGGGAAGTCGCGCGCCGCGGTCAGCGCCAGCGCGATGCCGTCCATCACGGGCATCTGGATGTCGGTAAGCAGAAGGTCGAACGCGCCTTCGTCGCGCGTCAGCACCTCCAGCGCCTCGGCGCCGTCCTGCGCGGTCACGGTTTCGTGGCCGTCCATGGCGATGGCGCGCGCCACCAGCGAGCGCATCGAGTCTTCGTCGTCGGCGATCAGAACACGCGTCATGGTGATTGGTCGGTTCCCGATAGAGCTGGCCGGCGGCTCACGCGCGGCCGCCGGTGAGATCACGCTTGTTGAAGAAGCGTACGTCGATATTGCGGCCTTCGGGCGGCGGCGAGGCGAGGCGCGACTTGAAGAAGGCCCGCTCGCCAGGATTGAGCACCGGCTGCTCCAGCACGGCGTTCCAGGCATAGATTTCGGCGCCCTGGGCGTCGCGGACCGAGAAGCGCAGCCGCGGCAATTCGACCGGCTTCCTGGTCTGGCCGACGATCATGCCCTCGATCACCAGCACCGGCTTGCCGTCTACGGTCTCGTTGGTGATCTTGAGGTCCTTGAAGGCGAGCCCGCGCAAATTCACGTCGAGCCCGGCCATCTTGTAGAACAACGCGGTCTGCGGCAGCAGCCGCACCACGTCGTTGCGCCAGACGAACAGGGCGATGATCAGCGCCGCCATGGCGCCGCAGGTGGTCGGCAGGGCGCCGATCACGGGCATGAACGGAATTCGGGGTACGGCAGGCAGGCGGAACAGGCGGGGAAGCCGGGGCAGGCGGAAGCGGCCCCTGGTTCCGGCGCCCCCGACGTCGGCATGGGCCGCGGCATCCGCCTCGGCCAGCGCCGGCCATTCCGTGTCGGCGTCGCTGCCCTCGGTGGGCAAATCGGCCGAAATCGAGGGGCTCTCGACCACCGGGGTCGCCTCAGCCTCCTCCCGGCCGATGGCCTCCCATTCGGCGGCGAGGTCGGAGCCGGCAGACTGATAGGCCAGAGTGGGCGCGGTCGCCCCGATGGCGTCCTCCGGCCGGGCCAGCCAGACCTCCCGGCAACGGGAACAACGGACGGTACGTCCGGCCTGGCCAAGGGTGGCCGGATTGATGGCGTAGGATGTTGTACAATGCGGGCAGACAATATGCATGGAGGCCGAATCTCCACCGTGTGGATGCCCGGATGCTACTTAGCGACCGTTAACGAATCGGAAACCATAACCGAAGCACAAGCTTTCTGTGCGGTTCGCGGGCGCTCGGCCGGGGTTCGGGCCGTCTTCGCCGTCGGTGTGGGGTATTGGGCCATCGGCCCTCTCGAACGGAGCTAGCGCATTGGTTCGGTTCGAAAATGTCGGTCTGCGCTACGGGCTCGGCCCGGAGATTTTGCGCGACCTCTCGTTCATGATCCCGGCGCACTCGTTCCAGTTCCTCACCGGGCCGTCGGGCGCGGGCAAGACCTCGCTGCTGCGGCTCCTGTTCCTGTCGTTGCGGCCGACCCGCGGGCTGGTCAATCTGTTCGGCAAGGACGTCTCGCTGCTGAGCAAGGATCAGGTCGCCGACCTGCGCAAGCGGATCGGCATCGTGCTGCAGGATTTTCGCCTGCTCGATCACATGACCACCTATGAGAATGTCGCGCTGCCGTTCCGCGTGATGGGCCGCGAGGAATCGAGCTATCGCCGCGAGGTGATCGATCTCTTGAAATGGGTCGGCCTCGGCGAGCGCATGGACGCGCTGCCGCCGATCCTCTCGGGCGGCGAGAAGCAGCGCGCCGCGATCGCGCGCGCGGTGATCTCGCGGCCGCAGTTGCTGTTGGCGGACGAGCCGACCGGCAGCGTCGATCCGACGCTCGGGCGCCGTCTGCTGCGGCTGTTCATCGAGCTGAACAAATCCGGCACCGCGGTCATTATCGCGACCCACGACATCACGCTGATGGATCAATACGAGGCGCGGCGGCTGGTGCTGCATCAGGGACGGCTGCACATCTATGAATAGGAGCGGCGACGAGAAAGTGCCGTTGGTCGATCTCGGGCGCGAACGCCCGCAGGTCCCGGCCACCGCGCGCAACATGTCGCCGATCGTGCCGCGCGCCTCGATCTCGGGCCGTGCGCTGGTCGCGGTCGTCGCGATCATGACCTTCCTCGCCTCGCTGACGACCGGCACCGTGCTGCTGGTCAGCGCGTCGGCCGCCGAATGGCAGTCGGAAGTGTCGAGCGAGATCACCATCCAGGTGCGCCCGTCGCCGGGCCGCGACCTCGATCGCGACGCGCAGGCCGCGGTGGAGGCGATGCGGGCGCAGCCCGGCATTCTAGAGGTCCGTCCGTTCAGCAAGGAAGAATCCGCCAAGCTGCTGGAGCCATGGCTCGGGAGCGGGCTCTCGATCGATGAACTGCCGGTGCCGCGCGTCATCGTGGCGCGGGTGCAGCCCGGCACCACGCTCGATCTTGCCGGCTTACGCGCGCGGGTGACGCAGGCGGCGCCGACCGCAAGCGTCGACGATCACCGCGCCTGGATCGAGCGCATGCGCTCGATGACGGGCGCCACGATGTTCGCCGGCGTCGGCATCCTCATCCTCGTGATCATCGCCACCATCATCTCGGTGTCGTTCGCGACCCGCGGCGCGATGGCCGCCAACCGCCCGATCGTCGAGGTGCTGCATTTCGTCGGCGCCGGCGACAGCTTTATCGCCAACCGCTTCCTGCGGCATTTCCTTCGGCTCGGCCTCGAAGGCGGCCTGATCGGCGGCGGTGCGGCGATGCTGGCGTTCGGCTTCTCCGAGTCGATCGCCAACTGGTTCTCCGGCACGCCGGTGGGCGACCAGTTCGCGGCCCTGCTCGGCACGTTCTCGCTGCGCCCGTCGGGCTATCTGGTGCTGGCGATGCAGGCGGTGCTGATCGCGGCGATCACCGCCTGGGCATCGCGGCGCACCCTGTTTGCCACGCTCGACGACATCGACTGACGGCGCCGCGAAAATTCGAAATCATGGCGCCGCCTCGTGATCGCATTCCGTCGCCCAGGTTTGATTTCGCGCGCATGCACACGGCCCTGGCGGGCGGGAAAACCGGTTTCCACTTTTCCGGATCATGCTTTAAAATCGCCCGGGGGGAAGGATAACCGCATCACATGAGTTTGCAGTCCGACGATACGTCGCCGAATGGCTTTGCTGCGCGCCCGCGCGGCTGGCTGCGCGCCGCCATCGTCGCGCCGCTGGCGCTTGCCTTCGTCGCCGCGGCGGTCGGCTTTGTCGGCTTCCTCTCGCAATTGCGCGGCGTCGAGACCGATCCGCCGCACAATGCCGACGGCATCGTGGTGCTGACCGGCGGCTCGTCGCGGGTGTCGGATGCGATGGAGCTGCTCGCTGCCGGCTACGGCAAGCGCCTGCTGATCTCGGGCGTGCATCCGACCAACGACGCCCACGACATTTCCCGCACGGTTCCGGACAGTCAGGGGCTGATGCGCTGTTGCGTCGATCTCGACCGCTCGGCGGTCAACACCCGCAGCAATGCGGCGGAGACCCGGCGTTGGGCGCGCGAGCGCGGCTTCAAGTCGCTGATCGTGGTGACCTCGAACTACCACATGCCGCGGGCGCTCGTGGAACTGTCACATGCGATGCCCGACGTCACACTGATCCCGTTCGCGGTGGTCGGCGACAAATGGCGCGACGAGCCGTGGTGGACGAGTGGCGGAACGTTCCGTCTCTTGCTATCGGAATACGCCAAATATGTCGCCGCGGAGATGCGGGTGCGGCTGGCCGATCTCGGCCTCGACCTGACCTCCGATCTCGCCGAGCAGCCGGCAACGCCGCCACGCCGCCCGGCTACGGCGCTGGCGAATTAGTACTGGGACTTAGATGATCTTCCTGCGTTCGCTGATCTTCAACGTGCTGTTCTATCTCGTGCTGGTGGTGCTTTGCATCATCGCACTGCCGGCGCTGCTGTTGCCGCGCGGCGCGCTGATGGCGATCGAGGTCGCGTGGGCCAACACCAGCCTGTTCCTGATGCGCGTGATCTGCAACATCAGGATCGAGTTCCGCGGCGTCGATAAGATTCCGAGCGGGCCGCTGATCGTCGCCTCGAAGCACCAGTCGTTCTGGGAGACGTTCGCGCTGGTGCGCTTCTTCGAGCATCCGCTGTTCATCCTGAAGCGCGAGCTGATGATGATCCCGGTGTTCGGCTGGTATCTCAAGAAGGTCGGCATGATCTCGGTCGAGCGTGGCGGTGGTCCGCGTTCGCTGATCAAGACGCTGAAGCGCGCGGCGGCCGAGGTGAAGCTCGGCCGCCAGCTTGTGATCTTCCCCGAGGGTACCCGCACCGCACCCGGTGCGGCGCCGAACTACAAGGCCGGCGTCGCGCAGATTTATGCCGAGAGCGGCGTGCCGTGCCTGCCGATCGCGCTCAATTCCGGGCTGTTCTGGCCGCGCCGCACCTTCATGCGTTATCCCGGCACGCTGGTGGTCGAATTCCTCGATCCGCTGCCGCCGGGATTGCCGCGCGATGAGTTCATGACCCGCCTGCGCGAGGCGATCGAAACCGCCACCACCCGCATCGTCGAGGCCGGCCGCGCCGAGCAGGCGAGATTGTTCGGCGGTGTGCCGAACGCGGCGAAAGGGTAGGCCGCGATGCGGTGAGTTACCGTATCGCGAATGGCGTCGCCATCACTGACCGGCCGCCGCGTCGGTGTTGAAGGTCTCGCCTTGCGGCACCCAGCTCTTGCCGTCGAACGTCGCGATCTGCATCTGGGTGAACGGCGCATAGCGGTCCGGCCGTGTCGAGATGGCGATGCCGGGCAGGAGCAGCGGCGCGACGACCTTGTTGAGATTGGTCGCCTGCTTCAGCAGGTTCTCGCGCGTCAGGTCGTCGCCGCACATCTCGATGATTTTCACCGTCATATAGGCCGAGATGTAGCCGGTGACGTTGCTGCCGTCGGCGATGTCGCCTTGCGGGTACCACTTTGCCAGGAACTCCTTGAACTCCTTCACGTCGGCTGCGTTTTCCCAGCTCGGATCGGTGGGCGTCTTGAACGCGAGCGCGGTCAACAGTCCCTTCGAGGCTTCGATGCCGGCCGGCTCCATCACGCCCTTGATCGATGAGGAGACGCTGACCACGTAATTCAGCGGCTTCCATCCGAGCTCGTAGACCTTGCGGATCGCCTGCGCGCCGAACTTCGGCGTCGCCATCGTGAACAGCGTGTCGGCGCCGGATGCTTTCAGGGAAACGATCTGCGAGTCGACGGTGGGATCGGAGACCTCGTAGGTCACCTCCTTGACGATCATCGTCTTCGCCTTGTCGCCGAGGCCATCCTTCAGCCCCTTGACGTAATCCTTTCCGGCATCGTCGTTCTGGGAGAACACGCCGAGCTTCGCGTCGGGCTTGTTCTTCAACAGGTATTTGGCGAAGATCATACCCTCCATCTGGTAGGGCGGATAGAGCTGGGTGGTCCACGGGAAGTTCTTCGGGTCGTCCCATTTTGCCGCGCCCGTCGAAATGAAGATCTGCGGGACCTTCTTCTGGTTCAGATACTTCTGGATCGCTGAATTGGTCGGCGTGCCAATGGTGCCGATGATGGCCAGCACCTCGTCCTGTTCCACGAGGCGTCGCGTCTGCTCCACGGTCTTCGGCGGCGAATAGGCGTCGTCGAGTGAAATCAGCTTGATCTTTCGGCCGTTCACGCCGCCCTTCGCGTTGATCATCGCGTAGTAGGCTTCTTCCATGCGCCCCTGGGTGCCGTAGGCGGACGCCGGGCCGCTATAGGGCATGGTTTGGCCGATCTTCACTTCGGTATCGGTGACGCCGGGGCCGTATTTCTTGTCGGCGAGGGCAGGCTGGGCGGCGGCGAGCATGAGCGCGCAGAACACTGCGCGCGAGTAACGAAACGTCATGGCGAATCTCCCCAAGTATCGGCCACACTCTTCGGTGTGTGCCGTGGGCACTCATGATCGCTGCTCCGCGCTGCACGTCAAGTGCGGCCGCTTGGCACGCGGGTGCCGCCGTACCTCTGTCCGTCCGGGAAAGGTGAACCAAGCGACGTCAGTGCGGAAAGCTCACCGCATCACGAACGGGTTCGCCGGCACGTCCGTCGCGGTCGAGATCCAGACGCTCTTGGTCTCCTGATATTCGCGGACCGCGTCGATGCCGCTTTCGCGGCCGACGCCGGAGTGCTTCATGCCGCCGAACGGCATCATGTAGCTGATGGCCCGGTAGGTGTTCACCCACACGGTGCCGGCGCGCAGTTGCTTCGGCACGCGGATGGCGCGCGCGAGATCCTTGGTCCAGATGCCGGCGGCAAGGCCGTAGATCGTGTCGTTGGCGATCCGGATGGCGTCCTCCTCGGTGTCGAAGGAGATGATCGACAGCACCGGCCCGAACACCTCCTCGCGCGCGATCCGCATGGTGTTGTCGACGTCGGTGAAGATGGTCGGCTCGACGAACTGGCCGCCCCTGATGCCATCGCCAGTGGCCGGCTTGCCGCCGAGCAGGCAGCGCGCGCCTTCGGCCTTGGCGATATCGATATAGTCGAGCACCTTCTTGTATTGCGCCGGCGTCGTGATCGGGCCGACATTGGTGTCGGACTGCATCGGATCGCCGATCTTCGCGGACTTTGCCAGCTCCAGCACGCGCGCGACGAATTTCTCCTTGATCGAGCTTTGCACCAGAAGGCGCGATCCGGCGATGCAGGTCTGCCCCGTGGCGGCGAAGATGCCGGAGATCGCGCCGGCCGCGGCGGCGGTGAGGTCGGCGTCCTCGAACACGATGTTGGGCGATTTGCCGCCGAGCTCGAGCGAGACGCGCTTCAGGCTCTTGGCCGCGGTCTCGTAGACTTTTGCGCCGGTCGTGTCCGATCCGGTGAAGGTGATCTTGGCGACGCCGGGATGGGCGATCAGCGCGGAGCCCGCCTCGGGACCGAAGCCGGTCACCACATTGAAGATGCCGTCGGGAATTCCGGCTTCCTTGGTCAGCGCGGCGAATTCCAGCGTGCTGGCCGAGGTGAATTCCGACGGCTTGACGACCACGGCGCAACCGGCGGCGAGCGCGGCGGCGCATTTCCAGGCCACGAACAGCAGCGGCGAATTCCAGGCGGTCAGCGCCGCGACCACGCCGACCGGCTCATGCGTCGTGTAGGCGAAGGTGTCCGCCTTGTCGATCGGTACCAGGCCGCCCTCGAGCTTGTCGACGAGCCCGCCGAAATACCACCACCACTCCGGATGGTAGCGCAGCTGGCCGAGCATTTCGGCCATCAGCTTGCCGTTGTCGCGTACCTCGATCTCGGCAAGGCGCTCGGCATTGGCCGCGACGAGGTCGCCGAGCTTGCGCATCGCCTTGCCGCGCGCGGACGCCGTCATCTTCGCCCACGGGCCGTTCCACATCGCCTCGTTGGCGGCTTTCACCGCCTTGTCGGCGTCGGCGGCCGTGCCGCGCGGAATCTTCGCCCAGGCCTCGCCGCGATAGGGATCGATGCTGTCGAACCATTCGCCATTGGCGGAGTCGAGATACTGGCCGTTGATGTAGAGCTGATAGGTTTTCATGACATCCTCCCGCAAGGCGATGGTTCTGGTTGGCGGAACGCTATCACGCATTGCGCGACGCCGTCATAACGCAGTCGCGTGAGCCGGGTTGCAGCCGGGGCGGGCCGCTATCGGCCATGCGGCGCGGCAAGCTCGGCCGCGATGATCGCGCCGAGCGCCATGTCGCTCTGCTGTCCGAAGCCTTGATGCACGATGTTGCCGTCGCGGCCGATCAGGATGCTGGTCGGCGTTCCCTGCATGCCGTAGCGCTGCATGGTGACCGGGATCGGCGTGCCTTCGCCTGCTTCGTCGACGCCGATCGGGAAGGTCAGCCGGTACTCGTGGATGAAGGCTTCCAGCGACACCTCCGTCATCGCCGCGTGGTGCTCGAATACGGTGTGCAGCCCGATCACCTGCAGGTCCGAATGCTTGAACAGCTCGAACGCGCGCTGGGTCTGCGGCGTGCCGTGCGCGACGCAGCCGGGGCACAGCATCTGGAACGCGTGCAGCAGCACCGGCCGGCCGCGCAGTGCGGCCAGGGTCAGCGGTTCGCTGGTGTTGAACCAGCGCGACGCGGCGAGTTCAGGTGCGGGAGTCACAGCTGGGTTCCTTGCGTCTGCCACCTCGCGGCAGGGTGGCAAGATCGGCGCGGGTCTGTCAACGACCGGCGAAGCATGACCCGGAAAAGTGCGAAGCGGATTTCCGGACCGCATGTCCTCTGCGGCCCAAGCCCGCTCGGCATACGTCGTTTCTTTCGTGATCGATGGATCATTCGGACAGGGGCGGCTCACGCAAGGGGCGGCTTCTCTTCGAGACGCTCGATCAACAAGTCAGTGAGGGCTCGTACCTTCCGTGAGGGATGTTGGCCCGGCGGGCGAACGACGTATGCACCTGCCGAAGGTGGTGGATGGCGTGTCATCACCGGAACCAGCGCGCCGGATGCCAAGTATTCATGGATGACGCAATCGGGGAGCCAGGCGACGCCGAGCCCTGCCGCGGCGGCGACGGCGAGGGCTGTGCCGTTGTCGGCCTTGAAGCGCCCCCGCGGATGAACCGTGACGATTTCGTCGCCGTCCATGAGTTGCCAGGTTTCGGTACCCTGCATCAGCGCTTCATGGGCGCTGAGTTCGTCCAGCGTCTCCGGGGCACCGTGCGCCTCGATATAATCCGGGCTCGCGACAAGCTTCCCGTAGATCGGTCCGACGCGTCTCGCGATCAGGTTGGAGTCTGGAAGATAACCAACCCGGATGGCGCAATCAAATCCCTCGGCAATAAGATCGACGAAGCGATCGCTGTAGGCGGTATAGATGTGAAGCTGCGGGTAGCGTCGCGCCATTTCCGCGAGTATGGGGGCGAAGTGGGTGGGTCCGAAAGAAAGCGGCACAGCAATGCGCAAGCGGCCACTTAGGTCTCCGCCAGGCAGGATTGTTTCCTTGGCCGCATCGATTTCGGCGCGGACTCTGGCTGCATGATCTCGAAATGTGTTCCCGGCTTCTGTGAGAGCGGCGCCACGGGTGGTTCTTGCAAGAAGTTGGACGCCTAGTTCCGCCTCAAGCCGGATCAGCCGCCGGCTGACGATCGACTTCGAAACGCCGAGCCGGCGCGCGGCGGCCGAGACGCCACCAGCATCGGCAACTTCGACGAATGCAATCACGTCTTCGATGTCCAACTCAGCGTTCCCCATTTTGCGACACAGCTTGGCACAATAGGGCGCTATCGTATCACAAAGGGGAATGACAAGTGTCCGGGCACGGCGCCGCATGCGGCGCATGTCTCACCACAACAGAGGATGTATTCATGAGCTTTCGTAACGGGCTTGCTTCGCTTCTTCGCCCTGAAGACTCGGTGCTCGTTCTGATCGACCATCAGCCTTACCAGCTTGCGAACGTGAACAGCCACGAACCGCAGATGGTGATCAACAATACGGCGGGCTTGGCGAAGGCCGCCAGGGCCTTCGATGTCCCCACGATCCTGACGAGCGTGGTCGCGGAACGAGGCGGACTGCTCTTCCCCCAGATTACGGATGTGTTTCCCGGCCAGAAGGTGATCGACCGTACGTTCATCAACACCTGGCAGGACCGGAAGGTGGTGGATGCGGTCAAGGCTACCGGCCGCAAGCAGCTTGTCATCGCGGGCCTATGGACCGAGGTGTGTGTCGCGATGCCGGCGATCCAGGCGCTCGGCGAAGGCTGGGACGTGACGGTGGTCACCGATGCGTCGGGCGCCGTGTCGGTCGAGGCGCACGAGGTCGCCATCCAGCGCATGATCGCGGCCGGCGCTAACATGATGACCTGGCTGGCCGTGGCGGCAGAATGGCAGCGCGACTGGGCCCGGACCGAACAGGCCGCCAAACTGACGGAGGTGGTCACGCAGCATGCCGGCGGCAGCGGCATCGCGTTTCTGTGGGAGCAACAGTTGCTCAACACGCCCGTGCCGAGCACCCGAGCCTGATCTCATCGGGAATGACGAGAACCACGCGCGATGCACCGCGAGAGCTGACGTTCGTCGAACCTCGTCATTCCCCTCCCTATGAGAGTCGTCCATGCTACCCCGCACACGCGTTGCGGATTCGTGAGTGCACGGCCTAGTCAGGACGCGCGTGCTGCTGCCCGGCGTGCGCGGCGCGCGGCGCGGCGGCGCTGGGTCCATAGCCGCGCGCGGTCGAGATAGAGATAGACCACCGGCGTCGTGTAGAGCGTCAGGATCTGGCTCAGGATCAGCCCGCCGAAGATCGCGATGCCGAGCGGCTGGCGCAGCTCGCTGCCTTCGCCGAGGCCGATCATCAGCGGCACCGCGCCGAACAAGGCGGCGAGGGTCGTCATCATGATCGGCCGGAACCGCATCAGGCAGGCCTCGTAGATCGCATCGCGCGACGACAGCCCGCGCTGGCGCTCGGCATCGAGCGCGAAGTCGATCATCATGATGGCGTTCTTCTTCACGATGCCGACCAACAGGATCACCCCGATCATGCCGATGATGTCGAAATCGGTGTGCGACAGCATCAAGGCGGCCACCGCGCCGACGCCGGCCGAGGGAAGGGTGGAGAGGATGGTCAGCGGGTGGATGTAGCTCTCGTAGAGCATGCCGAGCGAGATGTAGATCGTCGCCAGCGCGGCGAGGATCAGGAACAGCTCGTTCGCCAGAGCCTGCTGGAAGATTTTCGCGGAGCCCGCAAACCCGCCGGAAATGCCCGCGGGCATGCCGAGCGCGTGCATCGCGTTCTCGATCGTGGTGGTCGCCGTGCTCAGCGAGACGCCCGGCGGCAGGTTGAACGAGATGGTGCTGGAGACCAGGAGATCCTGGTGGTTGACTGAGAGCGGCGTCTCGCCGTGCTCGAAGCGCGCAACGCTCGACAGCGGGATCATGGTCTCCGCGCTGGTGGAGACCGCGGTTCCGGTCGATGCGACGCCCTTGCCGGTGGCGCCGATCGAATTGGTGGCCTGGTTGCGCACCACATTGGCGGCGACCGCGCTGACCGAGCTTTTTTGCGAGGACGAGGCCACCGTGCCGGCCACCGCGTTGGTGCCCTGCGTGCCGCTCGCCGAGCCGCCCGAGGTCGAGATGTAGACCTCCTTCAGGGTCTGCGGGTCCTGCGAGAAGCGCGGCGCGACCTCCATGATCACGTGATACTGGTTGCGCGCGACGAAGATGGTCGAGACCTGGCGCTGCCCGAACGCGTCATAGAGCGTGTTGTCGAGCTGGCTGACCGTGATGCCGAGCCGGGAGGCGGCGTCGCGATCGATGATCAGATTGGCCTGCAGCGCCTTGTTCTGCTGGTCGCTGTTGACGTCGGCGAGCGTCGGCTCCTTCTGCAATGCCGCGACGAGCTTTGGCGTCCACTCGTTCAGCTCCTCGAAGGTCGAGCCCTTCAGCGTGTACTGATACGCCGCGTTGCCCGAGCGCCCGCCGGCGCCGAGGTCGCCGATCGATTGCAGGAACAGGGTGGCGCCCGCGACGCTCGCCAACGGTTCGCGCAGCCGCTCGATCACCTTGTCGGCGCGCAGCCGGCGCTCGTCCATCGGCTTCAGCGAGGCGAACACGGTGCCGGTGTTGGTGCCGCCCGGACCCACGCCGCCGCCGCCGGTGAAGCCGACCGCGGTGTCGACCGCCGGATCCGACTTCACGATGTCGATGAACTGGGTCAGCTTCTGCTGCATCAGCTGGAACGAGGTGCTCTGGTCGGCCTGGATCGAGCCGACCAGCAATCCGGTGTCCTGCTGCGGCACGAAGCCCTTGGGCACCACCTTGTAGAGGTGGAAGTTCAAATAGAGCGTCGAGCCGAGGATCAGCATCACCAGGAGCGGATGGCGTAGCGCGAGGCCGAGCGTCGCGCGATAGCCGTTCAGCATCAGCTCGAAGATGCGCTCGCTGATCCGGTAAATCCGGCCATGCGGCCGGCCCTCTTCCTTGCGCAGCAGCACCGCGCACATCATCGGCGTCGTGGTCAGCGAGACCACCAGCGAGATCACGATCGCGATCGTGATGGTCATGGCGAATTCGCGGAACAGGCGGCCGACCAGGCCGCCCATCAAGAGGATCGGCACGAACACCGCGACCAGCGACACGCTCATCGACAGCACGGTGAAGCCGACCTCGCGGGTGCCGACCAGCGTGGCTTCGAGCCGCGACAGTCCGGCGTCCATGTGGCGGGTGATGTTCTCCAGCACCACGATGGCGTCGTCGACCACGAAGCCGGTCGCCACCGTCAGCGCCATCAGCGAGAAGATGTCGAGCGTGTAGCCGAGCAAATACATCACGGCGAAGGTCGCGATCAGCGACACGCCGACCGCCACCACAGGGACCAGCGTCGCCCGCGCATTGCGCAGGAAGGCGAACACCACCAGGATGACCAGCGCCACCGCGATCAACAGCGTGATCTCGACGTCGTGCAGCGAGGCCCGGATCGTCTTCGAGCGGTCCATCGCCAGCGTGACGTCGACCGCGGGCGAGACCGAGGCCTTCAGTTGCGGCATCAGCCCTTTGACGCTGTCGACCATCTTGATGATGTTGGCGCCTGGCTGCCGGTACACGATCATCACGACGGCCGGCTTGCCGTTGGAAAGGCCGAGCGTGCGCACGTTCTCGACGGAATCGATCACGTCGCCGACGTCGGTCAGGCGCACCGCCGCGCCGTTGCGGTAGGCGACGACCAGCGGCCTGTAGTCGGCCGCCTTGCGGGCCTGGTCGTTGGCGTAGATCTGGTAGCTCTGGTTGCCGACGTCGATGCCGCCCTTCGGACTGTGCGCATTGGCGCTCGAGAGCGCGGCGCGGACGTCCTCGAGCCCGATGCCGTATTTGTAGAGCGCCGGCGGGATCAGTTCGACGCGCACCGCCGGCAGCGAGCCGCCGCCGACCGAGACTTCGCCGACGCCCTCGACCTGCGACAGCTTTTGCGCCAGCACGGTGGAGGCGGCGTCATACAGCTCGGCCGGTGTCAGCGTGTCCGAGGTCAAGGTGTAGATCAGGATCGGCGCCGAGGCCGGGTTGAACTTGCGGTAGGTGGGGTTGGCGCGCAGGTTGGTCGGCAGGTCGGCGCGCGCCGCGTTGATCGCCGCCTGCACGTCGCGCGCGGCGCCGTTGATGTCGCGGTCGATGTCGAATTGCAGCGTGATACGGGCGGAGCCGAGCGAAGACACCGACGTCATTTCGGTGACGCTGGCGATCTGGCCGAGATGGCGTTCGAGCGGGCTCGCCACCGTAGAGGCGACGTCGGCCGGGCTGGCGCCTGGCAGCGTCGCCTGCACCATGATGGTCGGGATGTCGACGTCAGGCAGCGGCGACACCGGCAGCTTGAAGAACGCAATGATGCCCGCCACCACGAGGCCAAGCGACAGCAGTGTGGTGCCGACCGGCCGTCGGACAAAGGGGGCGGAGAGGTTCATCGAATTTGCGAGCGCTGTTTGCGGATGAGCTTCTATCCGTCCGCGCCGGGATGCAAAAGCCTAAATGTCACAGGGCGGCGCCATACCGCCGCCGTGATTTGCCGGATGCGCTGCAGCCCTACGCATCCCGGACATCTTGCAGCGGATGGCGAGCCGGATGCGCATCGTGCAGCATTGTCGCCAACTGGTGCAGCTGTGTGTCGCGAAAGCCCTGCTTCTCGATCGAGGCCACGGTCGAGAGCACATAGTCGCGGTTGTTGCCGGAGCGGCCATGGCCCTGCAGCACCAGGCGCTGCTGCTCGGCGAGCGACAGCCGCCCGGCATATTGCACATGGCCGCGATCGACCACATAGGCCAGCGCAGAGACGCGCTCGCGCGCCGCATTCTCCAGCCACACCGAGCGCATCACCTCGCGATAGACGTTGGTGGTCTGCTCGCGTCCGCGCAAATAGGCGATGGTGTCGTGGCGCAGGCGGGCGGCGACGCGGAACGCGATGCCGCGGCAGGCGCCGCCGCGGTCGAGCCCGAGCACCAGGCCTGGCTTCTCCGGCGTGCCGCGGTGGTCGAACGAATAGACGCAGAGCGCGCGATGCTCGCCGATCAGCCGCGCCGGCACCTGTTCCAGGAACTCGAAGCCCGGCTTCCACATCAGCGAGCCATAGCCGAACACCCAGAGGTCGCCGTCGGTTTCGGAATGGGGAGGATTTGCTGACATCGCGCTGATGGGCTAGCAGAACGGGCCGTCGAAGCGAAGCAGATTCCGTGATGTTTCCAAGGCTTGCTCAAGGCTTGCTGAAGGCTCGCTCAAGGGTTGCTCGGGGCTTGTTCAAGGCTCGCGACCGCTTAGATTTTGACAAATTCGCCCGCCAAAGGACCTGCATGTCGGATCAGACCTCCGCCCCCCGCCGCCGCTCGCGCTTCGGCCTTTATGCCGTCCCCGTCGCGGTCCTGATTGCCGCGGTCGCGTGGAGCGCCTTCTGGTTCTTCGCCGCCTCGCAGGTCGGCGTGCAGGCCGATGCCTGGCGCGCGCAGGAGGCGAAGGCCGGCCGGGTCTATGATTGCGGCGATCGTTCGGTGGCGGGTTACCCGTTCCGGTTCGAGGTCCGCTGCACCGATCCGAGCGTGATGCTGGTCTCGCAGACCGCCTCGCCGCAAATGGCGTTCGTGGCGCGGCTCGCCGAGATCCTGGTTGTGGCGCAGGTCTACGATCCCAAGCTCGTGATCGCCGAATTCAAGGGCCCGGCCACGATCGCCGAACGCGGCGCGCAGCCGACGCTGTCCGTGAGCTGGAGCAAGGGACGCAGCAGCGTCGTCGGGCTGCCGGCCGTGCCGCAGCGCGCCTCGCTGGTGTTCGACGATCTCGCCATCGACCGCACCGGCGGTGCCACGCCGGCGCCGCTGGCGCGGGTCAATCACATCGAGCTGCACGGCAGGCAGGTCGACGGCTCGGCGCCGGACAGTCCCGCGATCGAGACCGTGCTGCAGATTGCCGGCGGCACCTTGCAGGACGTGCATCCGCTGCTGGCCCAGCCGTTCAACGCCGACATCCATGCGCGGCTCAACGGCCTGAAGGATTTCTCGCCAAAACCCTGGCCGGATCGCTTCCGCGAGATCCAGGCGGCCGGCGGCAGCGTCGAGATCCAGCAGTCGCGGATCGAACAGGGCGATGTGCTGTCGGTCGCCGCCGGCACGCTGCGCCTCAACGCGCAAGGCCGCATCGAGGGCGAATTGCAGATGACGGTCGCCGGCCTCGAACGCGTCATCCCCGCGCTCGGCATCGACAAGATGCTGGAGGAAGGCGTGCCGCAGTCGACGCTCGATCGCGTCGCGCCGGGCGTGAAGAGCCAGGACCTCAGCAATCTCTTCGGCGCGCTGGATCGCGCCATCCCCGGCCTCGGCAAGGTGATCAAGCAGAACGCCAATGCCGGCATTTCCGCCGGCATCAATTCACTCGGCACCGAGGCCACGCTCGAAGGCAAGAAGGCGCGCAGCTTCCCGCTGCGCTTCGCCGACGGCGCGGTGTTCTTGGGCCCGCTGAAAGTCGCGCAGATCCCGCCGTTGTTCTGAACCACGGCGGATTGCGCTGACGCGAACTCGCCCACGCACTGTCAGGCGTGCTCAAACGGGCCGACCTCGCGGATCACCTTGCAGATCTGCAGGAAGCCGCTGGCATAGAACTCGGCGTGTCCCCGCTTCATGGTTTTGACATGGTCGGGGTGATTGCGCCAGGCTTCGAGCGCCTCCTCCGAAGCAAAGCGAAACAAGGTGAGCTCCTCGCCATCCTCCGCCTTGAATGATTTGACCGACACGAATCCCGGAAGGCGGCTGACAATGTCGTACATGCGTTCGCCCAGCCGGTTGTATTCGTCGAGCGCGGCGTTCTCCCGTAACTTCAAGTCGCCAACGACAATGACTTCACCGATCATGTTGCAGTCCTCCGTCGATCCAATGTCCGAGGCAGGTTGAAAACCATCGCCCGAATACAATTCGAAATCGCGACCGGTGTTGTTACGCCTCCACCCTGAGCGTTGCTCGCGCGCGTTATCGTCGATCACCGCGGTCTATTCCCGCCGTCGCGATGAGAAAAACGTGACCGGAATAATGCGCCCCGGCGCGAATATCACTCCCCGAATACCGCTCTCTCTCGCCTGAGGAAACAACCTCGTGTGGAGGAGAAGCGATGCGAATTCTCGGGGGAATTCTGCTCGGCAGCATGCTGCTGTCGGCGGGTCCGGCGTTGGCGGAGGACGATGCGTCCGAGCTGCGTGCGCTGAAGACACGGCTCAAGCAACTCGAGCAGAAAATGGAGACGCAGGCGCGCAAGGAGGAGGCGCTGGCCGCGAGACAGAACGCAATTCAGAACGCGCAGATGACGGCGAAGGCGCCGGTGCCGTTCGATCCCTGCGCATCGGGCAAGCTCTGCTACAAGGGCGTCACCTTCACCTTCGGCGGCTGGGTCGATCTCACCGGCATCTATCGCAGCCGCAACCTCGCCTCCGATTCGGGCTCGGTCTACAATTTCATCCCGTTCCCGCAGAGCAAGAACTACAACACCGGCGAGTCGCGCTTCACCGCGCGCCAGACCCGCTTCTCGGTGCTCGCCGAAGCCAACGCCACGGAGAACGTTCACGTCGCCGGCTATGGCGAGCTCGATTTCGAGGGCGCTGCGCAGACCGCCAATTCGGTCGCGACCAATTCGTTCAATCCGCGGCTGCGGCAGGCCAGCATCGAGATCGACCGCAGCGATCTCGGCCTGCATGTCCTCGCCGGCCAATCATGGTCGCTGAACACGCCGAGCAAGGCGGGCATCGATCCGCGAGGCGCCGATACGCCGGGCGTGATCGATTTCGAACTGGTGCCGGGCTTCATCGGCGCGCGTCAACCGGGCGTCCGGGCCTGGCAGGATATCGGGCCGGAGTTCAAGCTCGCGGTCTCGGCGGAGAACCCGCAGACATCCTTTTTCGGCGGCAACAACCCGCTGGTCGGCACGCCGGCGGTCGGCCCGCAGGGTGTGCTCAATCCGAACCTGCTGGTCAATCTCACCGGCCCGGGCGGCAGCTTCTTCAACAGCCTGAATAATGTCAGCCTCAACCACGTTCCTGACATCACCGTGAAGGGCGCGTGGGATCCGCGGCTCGGGCCCTACAAGCTGCATGTCGAGGCGTGGGCGCTCTACCGCGACTTCTATGATCGCTTCAACTTCGCCAATCACGACGTCAACACGGTGAGCTTCGGCGGCCATCTCTCGGCCGAGATCGTGCCGAAGCTGCTCGAGGTGCAGGCTTCCGCCTCCTATGGCGCGCTGGGCCGCTTCACCGCAACGCCATTCCCGGATGCAACCGTGCGCCAGGACGGCTCGATCCAGCCGCTGCCGATCACGGCCTTCCTGGTCGGCTCGGTCTGGCACACGACGCCGTCGCTCGATCTCTACGCCTATGCCGGGCTCGAAAAGACCAAGGCGACCTTCTCCAATGTCGGCACGGTGCCGTTCGGCTACGGCAATCCGCTCTACAACAACCTCGGCTGCAACATCGAGAACTCGCCGGCTGCGACCTGTAACGGCAACACTTCGGAGGTGAGGCAGTACACCGCGGGCTTCTACGACACGATCTTCAAGGGCTCCTACGGCACCATCAAGGCCGGCGCGCAATATTCCTACACCCAGCGCTTCGCCTTCCAGGGTGTCGGCGGCGCGCCCAAGACCGACGATCACATCGTCATGACCCAGATCCGCTACTACCCGTTCTAGTCCTCCGTGTCGCAAGACCCTCATGGTGAGGAGCGCGAAGCGCGTCTCGAACCATGAGGCCCGGTCCATGGCCTGCATCCTTCGAGACGCCCGCAAGCGCGGGCTCCTCACGATGAGGGGAAGTCGGTAGTGACCATGATGGCTTCGCGCGCGGTGAACATTGATTCCGATGCGGCCAGAACCGATGTCGCTTCTGGAAAGGGAGGTGTCAGATGAGGATCGTGACCAGACCGAAGCAGAGGGCCGTGATCGCGCGCGAATTGATGGTGGTCAGCCGCGCCGCGCATGTGCTGCAGCGGACCGGGCTGGCGATGGCCGGTGCCATGGCCGGCACTTTCGTCGCCGCCCAGCTTGCCAAGGGCCATGTCGCTGTCTTCGGCACGCTGATCTTCATCGCGACGGCGATCGTGATCGGCGCCGCCGGCTTCTATCTCGGCATCGATATTCCCAAGCCCGCGATGCGCGGCACGGGGCGCATCGACGCCGTCGAGCTCATGAGCGCGGGCGGCATCTTCCTCGCCGCGCTGGCTGCACTGGTGTCGGTCTACGGCATCGTGTTCGACGAGATTCCGCCGCGCGCCTGGGAGTTCGTGATCGGCTCCTGGTGGTTCGGCGGCGGCATCATGCTGGCAACCGCCGGCCTCGTCGGCCGTCAGCGGCCGGTGCAGAAGGCCGCCGCGATGTCGACGGGCCAATCCGGGATCAACGATTGAGGCGGTGAGCACGGTCGCAGACCTGCGGCCCCGCTGCGCCAATCTGTCCCGTAGCTGCGACTGACCGATGCGATACCCTCACCAAGAAATCGGGGAGGGACTTCAATGCCAGCGACATTCAGCCGCCGTCACGTCATCGCTGCCGGAGCTGCCGGTGCCGCGATGCCCTTCCTGTCACGCGGCGCTTCGGCGCAGGCCGCCTGGCCCTCGCGGCAAATCCGCATGATCTGCAGCTATCCGGCCGGCGGGCAGACCGATCTTTTGGCACGCGCCTTCGGCGAATTCATCGCAAGGCAAGTCGGGCAAACCGTCGTCATCGAGAACAAGGCGGGCGCCTCCGGCTCGATCGGCGCCGCCGAGGTGGCGCGCGCCGCGCCTGACGGTCACACCATCCTGTGCTCGATCTCGACCACTTACGTGATGAACCGCGCGATGATGAAGAACCCCGGCTACGACATGGACAAGGATCTGACGCTGGTCAGCGTGATCCCGGGCGCCGGGCTGCTGCTGGTCGCGAGCCCGAAATTGGGGGTCAAGACACTGGCGGAATTCGTCGCCTATGCGCGCAGCAGCGGCAAGGTGAATTTCGGCACCTACAGCGCGGGCTCCGCGCCGCACATGACGATCAACGAGCTCAACAAGCAGTATGGCCTCACCATCGAGCCGATCCACTATCGCGGCGAGGCACCGATGTGGACCGGGCTCGCGGAAGGCACGCTCGATGTCGCGATGGGCAGCTACACCGCCGCGCAAACCGTGCTGCAGAGCAACCGGGGCGTCGTCTTCGGAGTTCACTCGAAGAAGGTCGACGCGATCCCCGAGATCAGGACGCTGCCCGAGCAGGGCGCGACGTCGAAGTTCTTCACCGTGAGCGGCTTCTCGGGCTGGGCGCTGCCGAAGACGACGCCGCAGCCGATCGTCGATCGGCTGTCGGAGATTTGCGTCGCCGCCAATAGCGACCCGAAGGTGAAGGAGGTCCTCGCGACCTTCGTGCTGGAGCCCGCGATCGGCTTCAAGGACAGCAATGCGCTGTATCAGCGCGAATTGCCGGTCTGGATGGAGGCCGCGCAGTCACTCGGCCTGCCGCCGGCCTAACGCGATCCGGAGCTGAAGGACGGCTGCATCGACGGTCACCATTCGTCGTAGAACCACTCCCTTGGGATTCGAGGCCGCGCCCTTGCGTATGGCGGCATAGACGTCCGCTCGGGCTTGCGCACGGCCGGAGCCGGCTGCGCCGGAGGCGGTGACGCCTTCTGCTCGGAAACCTTCGCGAGCGCCCGTTTCATCTCTTCCTGGCTCGCCTTGAGTTCCTCAATGGCTTTGGAGCTCTCGCGGGCCAGCTGTTGCTGGTTCGCCTTTAGTTGTTCGATGTTTCGCTCAACATTTGCAAGGTCGCGTGCGATCGTTTGCAGCAGCTGCGTCTGATCGGGAAGGGCTGTGTTGGCTGTCGGCGCGGCGTCCTGCGGTGGTGCGGTCTGAGGCAATGGCGTCGCTTGGGGCGGAGCGGCGTCTGCCGCGGCGACCTGAACGGCAGGTGGAGCGGGCTGCGCCGGAAGCTGCGGATCATCCGGCGGCAATGCTCGAGTTGAAACGAGCTGCGGCGCCCAACGGGCGACAAGCAGCTTGGCTTCCCCGCCATATGACGATTGCAACGCCAGGCCAGCGACAACGATACATGCTGCCACCGACAAGGCGGTGAGGGCTCGGAATATCGGTCTTCCGGGCGGCGATTGCGAGGCAGGTCCGGAAGAAGCAGGACTCGGCGCGGAAGAAGCAGGGTGAGGTCCGACCGAGGGCGGGTTTGGCTGCGCCGAAGGGCGGGGCGCGGCATCGCGCTCCATTCTTGCGAGCTGTTCACTCAAACGCGTGAGCTCTTCATCGGCGCGCGCAATCTGCCTGTGGGCTTCCGCGAGTCTTTCGTCGGCGCGCGCGCTCAGGCTATCGCTCGATCCAACTGGGTCCGGGGTGGGTGTGGAGTTCATTGACGTATCCCTTTCCGTCCAATGTCACCCAAGAGTACCGACTCGGCTATCCGTCAGGGGCGATCAGCCTCCAGCACTCGCTTCAGTCTTGTCCAAAGAATGGCCGGATGATAGCGCGCCTGAGGTCTCGTGATAATGGGGCGAGGTACCGGCCCGGGCTAGCCATCGGGGCAGCCTTGGGGGGTGTCCCTGGGGCAATGCAAGAGCCCTGGCCAGCGTAGTCTCAGGCGTCCCGCTCCACCAACTCGAAGGTGATGCCCTCGGGACCCTCGAACAGCCGGAGCTTCCGGCTGATGTAGTCCATCTCGTCGCTCAGCAGGGTGACACCGTTGGCCACCAGGTGCGCGGTGGCCGCCTCGATGTCGTCGACGCGGAAGGCGAGGTGGTTGAAGCCCAGCTTTCGCAGATTGGTCGGATGCACCCCCGGATCGGTCCCTGGGGGCGTGTCGAACTGAAGCAGCTGGATCTCAAAATCCGCTCCTTCCAGCGCGAGGGTGATGTGCTGCGCTTTCATGGCCGGCATGCCCATGTACCGGGCGGGAACGCCGCCGTCGATGGTCGCGACGTGAGTCTTCTTGAAGCCAAGCAGTGCGAAGAACGCGATCGCCGGGCCGGCATCTGCCACCGCGATTGTCACATGATCCGGGTTGAGTATCATCTGATCGCTCCCTGTCATCGGCGACGCGCCAGCTTACAGCTCTTCGGGCTGCTCGGGAATGACAACAGGAACTGCGACAAAACAACCCGAACCACCGCTGGTCATTGTTGCGCGATGCTGGGACGACGAGTCCCGTCAACCACACCCGCCGCGGAGTATGGGTCCCGGGCCCCGTGCGCAATTGCGCACTAGGCCGGGACGACGAATGGAGAGAAGTCGCCCCGGCTACTTCTTCAAATTCGCATGCGGGCGGCCGAAGTCGGGCGCGGCGGAGTCCTGGCCGGTCTCGACGATGCCGCGGCGGATGGCGCGGGTGCGGGTGAAGTGGTCGAACAGCGCTTCGCCGTCGCCGCGCCGGATCGCGCGGGTCAGCTTCGACAGATCCTCGTTGAAGGTGCCGAGCATCTCGAGCACGGCGTCCTTGTTGGCGAGGAATACGTCGCGCCACATCGTCGGGTCCGAAGCCGCGATGCGGGTGAAGTCGCGGAAGCCGCCGGCGGAGAACTTGATGACCTCGGATTCCGTCACCTGCGCCAGCTCGTCGGCGGTGCCGACGATGGTGTAGGCGATCAGATGCGGCAGATGGCTGGTGATCGCGAGCACGAGGTCATGATGGTCGGGCGTCATGATCTCGACCTTGGCGCCGAGCGCGGCCCAGAACGTGCGCAACCGGTCGGTCGCCGCGGGATCGGTGCCTTCGGGCGGGGTGAGGATGCACCAGCGGTTGATGAACAGCTCGGCGAAGCCGGAATCCGGCCCCGAATGCTCGGTGCCGGCCACCGGATGCGCCGGGACGAAGTGGACGCCGTCAGGCAGATGCGGCGCCATGTCCTTGACGACGGCGCCCTTCACCGAGCCGACGTCGGAGATGATGGCGCCGGGCTTGAGATGTCCGGCGATCTCGGCGGCGACCAGGCCGCAGGCGCCGACCGGGATGCAGAGGATGACGAGGTCGGCATCCTTCACCGCCTCGATGTTGGTCTCGACGACGCGATCGACGATGCCGAGCTCGGCGACGCGGGCACGCGTCTTCTCCGAGCGCGCGGTGGTCACGATCTCGCCGACCAGCCCTTGCGCGCGCGCGCCGCGCGCGATCGAGCCGCCGATCAGGCCGAAGCCGACGAGGGCGATGCGTTTGAAGAGCGGAGCGGTGGTCACGATGTCACTTTCCGGCCAGGAAGTCGCGCAGCCCCTCGACCACGAGGCGGTTGGCTTCCTCGGTGCCAATAGTCATGCGCAGCGCATGCGGCAGCTTGTAATTGTTGAGTGCGCGCAGCACGAGGCCGCGCCGCGTGAGATAGGCGTCGGCTTCCGCCGCGGTCTTGCCCTTGTCGGTCGGGAAATGGATCAGCACGAAATTGGCGACGCTCGGCGTCACCTTCAGCCCGAGCTTGCCGATCTCCTCGGTCAGCCAGTTGCGCCATTGTTCGGTGTGGGTCCGCGACATCTGCACATGCGCCGTGTCCTCGATCGCCGCCACCGCCGCCAGCATCGCAGGGGTTGTGACGTTGAACGGACCGCGGATGCGGTTGCAGGCATCGACGATATGCGCCGGCCCGAACATCCAGCCGACCCGCAGCGCCGCAAGGCCGTGGATCTTCGAGAAGGTGTGCGTCACCACCGTGTTGTCCGTGGTGGCGACCAGCTCGATGCCGAGCTCATAGTCGTTGCGCGAGACGTAGTCGGCATAGGCGGCATCGAGCACCAGCAGCACATGCGACGGCAGCGCGGCGCGCAGGCGCTTGACCTCGTCGAACGGGATGTAGGTGCCGGTCGGATTGTTCGGGTTGGCGAGCCAGACCAGTTTTGTCTTCGGCGTCACCACCTTGAGGATGGCATCGACGTCGGCGGTGAAATTGGTCTCGGCCGCGATCACGTTCCTGGCGCCGTTCGCCATGGTGGCGATCGGGTAGACCAGGAAGCCGTGGGTGGTCGAGATCGCCTCGTCGCCGGGGGCGAGATAGGTGTGCGCCAAGAGATTGAGGATCTCGTCGGAGCCGGCGCCGCAGATGATGCGGTCGGGATCGAGCCCATAGGCGCGGCCGATCGCCTCGCGCAGCACGCGCGAGGTGCCCTCCGGATAGTCCTCGAGATGGTCAGCCGCGGCCTTGTAGGCCGCGATCGCCTTCGGAGACGGACCGAACGGCGTCTCGTTGGCGGACAGCTTGAACACCTTGCGGCCCGGTTCCGGCACCGGGCTCTTGCCGGGCGTGTAGGGCGCAATATCGAGGATGCCGGGGTTCGGCACGGGGCGGGACATCATCAACTCCGAACAGAGCGTTTTCGAGCGACGTGGATACCGGTTCGCGTGAAGAAAACGCGTCAAAACAAAAGCCTGGACGGGCGGCTGGCTCTACCTTCAGGTCCTGGCCGATCCGTTAGAGGGCACCGTATAGCGCGTTGCGTGGCTGCCGACGAGGGCCGACGAGCGCACCGAGGCGCCGGCCTTGATCAAGGCGAGCTTGATGGCCTCGAAACCCTTGTTAGTCAGGTCTTGCCCGGTGACCGAGACCAGCAGCGCCGCGCCGTCGAAGGCGGTGTCGGGGACCGCGACGATCTCGGCGAGCGGCGCCAGCGCGCGGGCGACATCGGCGTTCCAGCCGGAGACGCGCACGCTCCAGGTCTGCACCTCGGTGACCATGGCGTCGTCGGCGACCCGCGAGATCACGAACACCGGCAGCGCGGCGGGATGGTCGGCGCGTTCGAGGAACGGCAGCCGCGCGATGATCTTCGGCGCGCCACTGGCCTCGAGCGCATTCCACCACGGCGTGCGGCTCGCGATCGCGGAGACCAGCGCGAGGTCGCCCTTCGACTTCGCCACCGCCTCGACCGCGGCCTGCGCGCTGAAATGCGAGACGTAAGGCACCACGAAGCCGAAGTGAAAGCGCGCCGAGTCGCGCATGGCCGACTCGCCGACGGAAACATCGGCATGCACCGCGAACGGCGCCTGCACATAGGTGAAGGTCGAGATGATGACGCGCCAGATGCTCTCGATGGTGTCGAGCGGCAGGATGCCGCGATGACGCCGCACCAGTTCGCGCATCATGCTGGCCTCGCGCGCCGGGCGGAATGCGGAGCCGACCTCCTGGGTCTTCTTGACCTGGATCAGGCGGTCGATGATGTCGCCGCGCGCCATCAGCAGGCGGTGAACCTGCTCGTCGATCGCATCGATTTCCTTGCGCAGCTTCTGCAGCGAGGGCGGCGACGGGGGTGGGTTGGACATGCTCTCAAACCTTGTCGTCGGGGCGGCCCGTTGCCGCGTCGGACAGGGTCCCTGATTAGGAAAGACGGGCAGCGAAAGCAAAGAGAAACGTCGCAGGCGTGCCTTGCGCATTCGGTTAACCAATCGGCCGTGGGCAGGGCTGTCTTGACGCCGGGGGGCGTGGGGACTACGTTCCCTGCGTCCCGTGGTCATTTGAGCCGGCCGGCTTGCAGCCACGTTAAACAACTCGCTAAACAGGCCGGGGACCTTATCAGCTCCCGGCCGAACCTTTGTTCAGGCCGGGTTTTTTATTGGCCTGAGGTCCGTCGAGCCCTCCCGCGCGGAGGCAGGGTCGCCTAGATGAGCAACGTGCGTCCGATACCGAGCCCACAAACCCAAAGCGATGATCGCGCCCATGAGGCCGACCATCCGTCGTCACTGGTGGCGAAGTTCGGGATGGACCAGCCGCTCAAGCTCGATTGCGGCGTCGATCTCGCACCGTTCCAGATCGCCTACCAGACCTATGGCGAGCTCAATGCCGACCGCTCCAACGCGATCCTGGTCTGCCACGCGCTGACCGGCGATCAGCATGTCAACAACATCCATCCCGTCACCGGCAAGCCCGGCTGGTGGGAGACCATGGTCGGCGCCGGCCGGCCGATCGATCCCGACAAATACTTCATCATCTGCTCCAATGTGATCGGCGGTTGCATGGGCTCGACCGGCCCTGCGTCGCTGAATCCCGCGACCGGCAAGGTGTGGGGACTTGATTTCCCGATCATCACCATCCCCGACATGGTGCGCGCGCAGGCGATGCTGATCGACCGCCTCGGCATCACGACGCTGTTCTGCGTGGTCGGCGGCTCGATGGGCGGCATGCAGGTGCTGCAATGGACCGCAGCCTATCCGCAGCGCGTGTTCTCGACGCTCGCGATCGCCTGCTCGACGCGCCACTCGGCGCAGAACATCGCGTTCCACGAGCTCGGCCGCCAGGCCGTGATGGCCGATCCGGACTGGCGCGGCGGCCGCTATGTCGACGAGGACACCCATCCGCATCGCGGATTGGCGGTGGCGCGAATGGCCGCGCACATCACCTATCTCTCGGACGCCGCGCTGCATCGCAAGTTCGGACGGCGGATGCAGGACCGCGAGCTGCCGACCTTCTCGTTCGATGCGGATTTCCAGGTGGAGAGCTATCTGCGCTACCAGGGCTCGTCCTTTGTCGAGCGGTTCGACGCCAACTCCTATCTCTATCTGACCCGCGCGATGGACTATTTCGACATCGCCGCCGACCACAACGGCGTGCTGGCGAAGGCGTTCACCGGCATCCAGACGCGGTTCTGCGTGGTGTCGTTCACCAGCGACTGGCTGTTTCCGACCTCGGAATCGCGCGCGCTGGTGCATGCGCTGAACGCGTCGAGCGCGCGGGTGTCGTTCGCCGAGATCGAGACCGACAAGGGGCACGACGCCTTCCTGCTCGACGTGCCCGAATTCCTCGAGATCTCCCGCGCTTTCCTGCTGGCCGCAGGCAAGGCGCGCGGATTGAAGGACGGCGGCCAGTCATGAGCATGCAGCAGACATTGCCCTTGCCGGGCGTCGCGCCGGAGCGGACCGGCGGCTATCGCACCGATCATCTGCTGGTCGCCGACATGGTGCGGCCGGGCTCGCGCGTGCTCGATGTCGGCTGCGGCGACGGCGAGCTGCTGCAACTGCTGGAGAGCCGCGGCATCGACGGCCGCGGCATCGAGCTGTCGCGCGAGGGCGTCAACGGCTGCGTCGCCAAGGGGCTCGCCGTGGTGCAGGGCGATGCCGACACCGATCTCGTCAACTATCCCGACGATGCGTTCGACTACGTGATCCTGTCGCAGACCTTGCAAGCGACGCGGCAGCCCAAGGTGGTGCTGGAAAATCTGCTGCGGATCGGCCAGCGCGCCATCGTCTCGTTCCCGAATTTCGGATTCTGGAAGATGCGGCTGCAACTCCTGATCGGCGGCCACATGCCGCGGACCGAGAATTTGCCGGCGAGCTGGTACGACACCTCGAACATCCATTTCTGCACCATCAAGGATTTCGTGCAGCTCTGCGAGGAGATCAACGTCAAGATGGAGCGCGCGGTCGCGCTCGATCTCTACGGCCGCCCGGTGCCGCTCAACCTGCCGTGGTGGGTATGGAACATGTTCGGCGAGCAGGGCGTGTTCCTGCTCAGCCGGGGTGGGCAGGGGAAGTGACGTCTTGGCGTCATTCCGGGTTCACGCTTCGCGTGCCCCGGAATGACAAGACTACACCGGCGCCGCCACCAGCGACCGCGGATCGCGCGCCGGCCAGCGGCCGGCCTCGACCAGCGCGATGAAGCGCTCGACCATCTCGTTGAACAGCGCCGGCTCCTCGAGGTTGAGCACGTGACCCGACCTCGGGAAGAAGGAAAGCCCGGCGGCCGGCAGATGCTGCTTCAGGAACATGCTTGGGGCGATGCAATTGTCGTCCTCGTCGCCGCACAGGATCAGCGCCGGCGTTGGCACACGCTTGATGGCGTCGGTCATGGTGTAGATCGAGGGCCGGCCGCCCTGGAAGCTGCGCATCGTGTTGGCGGAGCCCCTGGCGTCGTGGCGGGCGAGTGCGGCGTAGAAGTCGGCGTGGCCGCGCGGATCCTTGATCAGGAACGGAATCCGGCTCGGCGCCTCGCGCGTCACCTTGGCGACCTCGACCGAGCCGATGCTCTCGTATTGCTCGGCATTGGCGCGGCACTGCGCGCGGAAGGAATCGAGATTCTCGAGGCTCGAGCCGGAGCCGACGGCGGCCAGCGTCATCGACAGCGCGCGCTCCGGCGCATTGAGCGCGACCTGCAGCGACGAATAGGAGCCCATCGAGAGCCCGACGAAATGCGCCCTTGCGATGCCAAGATGGTCGAGCACGGCGAGCGCGTCGGTATAGAAGTGCTGGTAGGTGTAGACGTCGGCGCTCGGCGGCACGTCCGACGGCGTGTAGCCGCGCGCCGAATAGGCGATGCAGCGGTGGCCGCGCGCGAAGTAGCGCATCTGCGGCTCCCAATTGGTGTGATCAGCGGCAAACTCGTGCAGGAAGATGATCGGGCTGCCGCTGCCGGCCTCTTCGAAATGGAGGCGGACATGATCTTTCGTCGTGGCGTAGGGCATTGAAATTCTCCTCTCGTTGGCCGCCTCCAGATTTGCAGTTAATTTTCAAGGCCGCAATGCGGCAGTTCCGGTTCCTTTCTCGTCATCGATTCATCGCGGAATGACCCAGAAATTGTTCCCGCAGTGCCGCATGAAATCTTCCTCGCGCCATCCCGATTTTCAAAACCACCGCCGTGTTCCCCCGGGAACGCGACGGGGAAGTGGGGGCGTTATAGAGGATCTAGTGAAGTATGGTTCAGTTGCTTGCGTGTCGCCGGTCGCTTCGTGTTTTGGCGCTGGCTCTGTGTTCGCTCACTCTCGCCGTGATCTCCGCCGCTCCGGCATCCGCCCGTCCGCACCATTCACGTCACGCGCATTCGGCCCATACCGGCCATCACGCGCGCCACTATGCCCATCGTCATTATGGGCGCACAGCGCGGCTGTCGCGCGCCGAGCGCCGCGCCCTCGCGCGGCCGGGCGGGATCGTCGAAACCAACGCAGCGCCGTTGCCCGGCAGCGCTGACCCCGTGCCCAACACCGGCGGCGTCAGTGCGGCAGGCGGCTTCGGCTCGTCCGGCATCGTGGCCGAGGCGCGCCGCTATCTCGGCGGCAATCCGACCGGTCGCTCCAGCCTGTGGTGCGCCCGCTTCATGAACATGGTGCTGCAGCACACCGGCCATCGCGGCACCGGCTCCGACATGGCGAGCTCGTTCGCCAAATACGGCACGCGCGTTTCGGGACCGCAGGTCGGCGCCATCGCCGTGATGAGCCGCCGCGGGGGCGGCCATGTCGGCATCATCACCGGCGTCGATGCCAAGGGCAATCCGATCATGATCTCGGGCAACAGCGGCCACCGCGTCCGCGAGACGCCGGTCTCGCGCGGCCGGATCTACGCCTATGTGATGCCGACCAACTGACCGGTCGAAAGCGGGGCAGGGCGCGCACGCGCCTTGCCCGGCCTACGACGCGACAGGTCCCTCGGCGGCAATCGTGTCGCCGAGGGCGGCGGCGCCATCGCTGATGATCTCGGCGTAGATGCCGCATTCATTGTTGCCGAAGCGTTGCATCAGCGTGTTCGGCACCGAGAGGTCGCGCGCGCCGGTATCGGGATCGACATTGACCGCGGCGCAGCGGGTGATGCGCTTTACCACCCTGGCCCGCGCGCTGCCGATCGCGATGGTCTGGTCGAGCAGGCTGGCTTCATGCCAGGCCGGCCAGCCCTCGACATAGAGATTGGCGCGGAAGCGCAGCGGATGGACCGGCGCCTGCACCATCTCCTCGATCGCCCGCAGGCTGGCCAGATTGATGATCGAGACCACCTTGCGCGGCACGTCGGAGAAACTGTGCCCGGGGCTGACCAGCACCTTGGGCGGTCCCTTGATCTGGCCGGTGTGACGGTCGGCGAAATAGCGCTCGATGGCTGCGCGGCCTTCTGCGGTCTCGAGGTTGCCCTGGGCCACCATCGCGCCATCCCGGCGCAGCGTCAGTACATGGCTGTCATCGTCGAAATGGGCGCGCAGCGGCGCCAGCCACTCATCCCGCTGCAGCATCAGGAAATGCGGCTTCGGCAGCCACTTCGGCGCCGAGGGATCGAAGCCGCTCGGGCCGTTCTCGATCGCATAGCGGCGATCCGAGCGGAGCGTCTCGCCGATCTTGAGCTCTGCGTGCGGCAGCGGCTCGGGCGTGAGACCCTTGACGGGGTAGCGATAGATGCCGGTGATCCTGGCGGAGGAAGCGTGCGTGTTGTCCATTCGCCCGCTCTAGCCTGTTTGGCGTGCGAGGAGAACTGCCGCCTGCGGGAAGGTACTAGTCGGCGCGCGCCGCTCCAGGCGCGTCCAGCAGGCGCTGCATGAACACGAGATCGAGCCAGCGGCCGAACTTGCGTCCGACCTCCGGCATCCGGGCGACCTCGACGAAGCCGGCCTGCGCGTGCAGCCGGAGCGAGGCGAGATTGCCGCCGTCGATGCCGGCGATCATGACATGCTTGCCGAGCGCGGTGGCCGCGGCGATCAGTTCGTCGACGATGATTCGGCCGAGGCCGCGGCCGCGATGATCGGCGTGGATATAGACGCTATGCTCGACGCTGTAGCGATAGCCCGGGAACGCCCGGAAGTCGCCGAATGTGCCGTAGCCGAGCACCGTCGTCCCCTCGACGGCCACCAGCACCGGATAGCCGAGCGCCAGCCGGGCCTTCATCCAGACCAGCCGCTCGGCGTCGGAATCCTGCTTCTCCGTCCAGATCGCGTTCGAGTTGGCGACCGCCTCATTGAAGATCGCGGTAATTGCCGGGATGTCCTGCTCGGTGGCGGGGCGGATAATCATCGGTGGTTCCTTGACGGGCCTCTTGAACGGACCGCATCGTCTACTATATAAGACGGTATGTCAATTATAGAGGACAAGGCCGATGAGGCTCTCGGGCGGCGGGTTCGCGCCGAACGGGAGGGCCGCGGCTGGTCGCTGGCGGACCTCGCCGGGCGGGCAGGCGTGTCCAAGGCCATGCTGAGCAAGATCGAGCGGGCGGAGGCAAGCCCGACGGCGGCGACGCTGTCGCGGATCGCCACGGCCTATGGGGTGACCATGGCCGCGCTGTTCGAGGTTGCCTCACACAATTCCCGCCTGCAGCGGGCCAAGGATCAGCCGGTCTGGCGCGATCCGAAGGCGGCCTATCTGCGGCGGCAGGTGTTCCTGCATCCGGCCAATCCGCTGGAGCTGGTGGAGATCGAGCTGCCTGCGAGGCAGGAAGCCGGCTTTCCCGCCAGCGCCTATCATTTGGTTCGCCAGGTGGTGTGGGTGATCAGCGGCCGCCTCACCTTGATGGAAGGGGCGGAGCGCCACGAACTCGCTGCGGGTGACCGCGTCGAGCTTGGTCCGCCGTCGGACATCGTCTTCCGTAACGAAACCGCTCAGCCCTGCCGCTACCTTGTCGCCATCGTGCGGCGCTGAGCTTCATCGGGTGAAATCGCAGGCTGCGGCTCTTCCGTTTTGGAACCAAGTGCCCACATCTGCGGCAAGCCTGAAAGATGATGGCGACGACCAGAGGCTGGTTGAGGAACGTCAATGCGGCCCGCGGAAACCCAATGAAGATGCCGGAACCATGCCTGAATGGGTGGTGACGGCAGGCCGAGGGAAAACGAATGAACATTGAGAAGTACACTGAGCGCGCGCGCGGATTCATCCAGTCTGCCCAGTCGCTCGCAATGCGTGACGGTCACCAGCAGTTCTCGCCGTTGCATCTGTTGAAGGTGCTGCTGGACGACAATGAGGGACTCGCCGGCGGTCTGATCGACCGTGCTGGCGGTAATTCCAGAGCAATCCTGAAAGCGACCGAAGAGGCGCTGAACAAGCTGCCGAAGGTCTCGGGCAATGGTGCCGGGCAGGTCTACCTGTCGCCGGAGCTGGCGCGTGCCTTCGATGCGGCGGAAAAGGCCGCCGACAAGGCCGGCGACAGTTTTGTCACCGTCGAGCGGCTGCTGCTCGGGCTCACGCTCGAGAAGGGCAGCGAGGCCGCCTCCATCCTGAGCAAGGGCGGCGTCACGGCGCAGAACCTGAACGCGGCGATCGAAGCGCTGCGCAAGGGCCGCACCGCTGACAGTGCGACCGCCGAGAACGCCTACGACGCGCTGAAGAAATATGCCCGCGACCTGACCCAGGCTGCGCGCGACGGCAAGCTCGACCCGGTGATCGGCCGCGACGAGGAGATCCGTCGTACCATCCAGGTGCTGTCGCGGCGGACCAAGAACAATCCCGTGCTGATCGGTGAGCCCGGCGTCGGCAAGACCGCGATCGTCGAGGGCTTGGCGCTGCGCATCCTCAACGGCGACGTGCCGGAGAGCCTGAAGGACAAGAAGCTGCTGTCGCTCGACATGGGCGCCCTGATCGCCGGCGCGAAATATCGCGGCGAGTTCGAGGAGCGGCTGAAATCCGTCCTGCAGGAGGTCTCGACCGCCGAGGGCGGCATCATCCTGTTCATCGACGAGATGCACACGCTGATCGGCGCCGGAAAGGCCGACGGCGCGATGGACGCGTCCAACCTGTTGAAGCCGGCGCTCGCGCGCGGCGAGCTGCACTGTATCGGTGCGACCACGCTCGACGAGTACCGCAAGCATGTCGAGAAGGATGCGGCGCTGGCCCGCCGGTTCCAGCCGATCTATGTCAGCGAGCCGACGGTCGAGGACACCATCTCGATCCTGCGCGGCCTGAAGGACAAGTACGAGCAGCATCACGGCGTGCGCATCACCGACTCCGCGCTGGTGGCCGCGACCACGCTGTCGAACCGCTACATCACCGACCGCTTCCTGCCCGACAAGGCCATCGACCTGATGGACGAGGCGGCAGCGCGGCTGAAGATGCAGGTCGATTCCAAGCCGGAAGAGCTCGATTCGCTGGATCGCGACATCATCCGGCTCAAGATCGAGCAGGAGGCGCTGAAGAAGGAGAACGATGCCGGCTCCAAGAGCCGCTTGCAGACCCTGGAGAAGGAGCTCGCCGGGCTCGAGGAGCGGTCGACGGCGCTGACGGCGCGCTGGAGCGCGGAGAAGAACAAGCTCTCCAATGCCCAGAAGCTGAAGAGCGAACTCGATGCGCTCCGCGTCGAGCTTGCCAATGCGCAGCGTCGCGGCGAATTCCAGAAGGCGGGCGAGCTGGCCTATGGCCGGATTCCCGAGCTGGAAAGGAAGCTCGCCGATATCGAGGCGCAAGAAAACAGCAAGCCGAACGGCGGCGAGATGATGGAGGAGGCGGTCACCGCCAACCACATCGCGCAGGTCGTCTCGCGCTGGACCGGCGTGCCGGTCGACAAGATGCTCGAGGGCGAAAAGGACAAGCTCCTGAAGATGGAGGACAGTCTCGCCAGGCGCGTCGTCGGCCAGGCCGAAGCCGTGCGGGCGGTGGCAACCGCCGTGCGCCGTGCCCGTGCGGGCCTGCAGGATCCGAACCGGCCGACCGGCTCGTTCATGTTCCTAGGCCCCACCGGCGTCGGCAAGACCGAGCTGACCAAGGCGCTCGCCGCTGACCTGTTCAACGACGAGACCGCGATGGTCCGCCTCGACATGTCCGAGTTCATGGAGAAGCACTCGGTCTCGCGGCTGATCGGTGCGCCTCCCGGCTATGTCGGCTACGACGAGGGCGGTGCCCTGACCGAAGCCGTGCGGCGGCGGCCCTACCAGGTCGTGCTGTTCGACGAGATCGAGAAAGCGCATCCCGACGTGTTCAACGTGCTGTTGCAGGTGCTCGACGACGGCCGCCTGACCGATGGTCAGGGCCGTACCGTCGACTTCCGCAACACGCTGATCATCATGACCTCGAATCTCGGTTCGGAGTTCCTGGTGAATCAGCCGGAGGGCGAGGACACTGCGGCGGTCCGCGATCAGGTGATGGGCGTCGTGCGGGCGCATTTCAGGCCGGAATTCCTGAACCGCATCGACGAGATCATTCTGTTCCACCGCCTGCAGAAGAGCGAGATGGGCCGTATCGTCGAGATCCAGTTCGCGCGGCTGACCAGGCTGCTCGAGGATCGCAAGATCGAGCTCACGCTGGACGCCAAGGCGCGGGACTGGCTCGCCGAGAAGGGCTGGGATCCAGCTTACGGCGCCCGCCCGCTGAAGCGGGTGATCCAGCGCAGCGTGCAGGATCCGCTGGCCGAGATGATCCTCGCCGGCGAGGTCAAGGACGGCGATCACGTCGTGATCTCGGAGAAGGGCAACGTGTTGACCTTCAACGGTCAGGTGCCCAAGACCGCCGAGATCGTGCAGTTCGAGGCCCCGGTCTCGAAGCGCAAGCTGAACTGAGTGCAATAACGAGAACCCTCCCCGCATGCCGCGGGGAGGGCTTTCTTCGCAAATTATTCCTGCGGAACGATCGGCGGTGACGGCTCGTCGTCCGCGCTGGGCTCGAGTTCGGACAGGATGTCGACCAGCTCGCGGGCGCGGCCTGTGGCCAGCGGCCTGCCGGCATTGATCAGCGGCTCGTCATTGGCGAGCCAGGCCTGCGCCTCGGCGAGCTCGGCGACGGTTGCGCCCGATGCGATGATTCTGGCGATGGTGACATCGTCGGCGTGGCCGACGGATCTCAGCACGTCGTCACGGGTGAGCTGCGTCATGGTACAAATCCTCGTGCATATTTTCGTTGAGCACGACCAAACCCCCGCCCGCCGGTGATCCCCGCCAGCGGGTAGGGATGCATGGTTTCAAGGCCTCAGCTGTGCGTTGTGAGCCGAGGCGGATGCTGGGACATTACCCAGAGCTCGATCGCCGCAAGGACTGCGACGGCGATGCCGATCACTACGTGCACGGTCGTCGCGGTGGTCATTCCCTGGAAACCCAGGACCCAGGGCGAGACCAGCGCCCAAAGCCCGACGATGAGGTTCAGCCACTCCTCCCAGACCGCGAATGCCGCGAGCGCGGCGATCGCAAGGACCGCCATCACGAGGCCGACGATGTGGGCGTTGGTGGAAACCATTCCGGCGTCGAACTTGAGCAGCCATGGCGAGAGGAAAAGAATCGCGCCGAGGATCAGGTTTGCGACGTCGCACAGTTTTGCGTTCGTCCAGTTCTCCATGACACCCTCCATTGGAGGTTTCACTGCTGAATCAACCAGATGATCGCCGTTCGGGTTCCCATCACATGGTGCGAAATTTATTGAAACTGGCGGAGCGCCGGCCCGGAAAACGGCATCAGCGGTTGGTGATGGAGCGCGTCTGCGACGTGGAGCTCGTGGCATCCGAGACGATTCGCGAGCTGCCGCGGCTGGACATCTGGGCCTCGATCCGGTCGCGCTCCTTCTCGAAGTTCGCCAGCATCGGGCCTTCGAGCGAACGGCCGCGCGGCAGCTTCACGCGCATCGGGTCGACGAATCGGCCGTTGACCAGGATTTCGTAGTGGACGTGCGGGCCGGTCGACTGGCCGGTCGAGCCGACGAAGCCGATCACCTGGCCCTGCCGCACCTTCTTGCCGATCTCCATGCCCTTGGCGAAGGCCGACATGTGGCCGTAGGCCGTCTCATAGCCATTGGCATGCTTCATGCGGATATATTTGCCGTAACCGCCCTCGTATCCGACCTTCTCGAGCACGCCGTTGCCGGACGCGAAGATCGGCGTGCCGTAGGCGGTGGCCCAGTCGACGCCGGTGTGCATCTTCACATAGCCGAGGATCGGGTGGCGGCGCCCGCCGAAGCCCGACCGCATGATCGCGTTGTTGACCGGCTTGCGCACCAAGAACTTCTTCGCGCTCTTGCCGGTCTCGTCATAATAGTCGACGAGGCCGTCGTCCGAACTCTGGAATCGGTAGTATTTCTTGGTTTCGCCGCCCACGGTCAGCGCAGCGTAGAGCACTTCGGTCTTTTCGGTGCTGGTGACGCCCTCGTCCTCGCCGGCAAAAAACACGTCGAACGAGTCGCCGGGCTGTACCTTGCGCTGGAAATCGACGTCATAGGAGTAGATCTTGACCATGTCTTCGATGACGGTCGGCGGCACCTTGTTGCGCAGCGCGGTCTCGTAAATGCTCTGATAGAGCCGCACGCCGCTGCCATCATCCTCGTCATCGTCGCTGGAATTGTCGGCGGTCTCGGTGACGGTGTTCATGCTCTGCACGTCGACGGCAACGTATTTGCCGAGATCGGACAGCGCAGCGACGGCCTCGATGACCGATTCGTTGGCGACGATCACGCGATAGGGCTGCAGCCTGACATTCGGTCCGGGAGCCGCCGGCGCCATCAGGATTCGTACCTTCTGGCCTTCCTTCAGGCCGCCGTCGCGGCCGCGCGGGCCGAGCGTCGCGGCGATCGCCTTCGCCTCGTCGGGCGTTGCGCCCTGATCGCGCAGGATCGAGGTGATGCTGTCGCCCTTCTTGACGAGGTGAACCCGCTCACCGACCGGATTGCCGCCGGTGACCTGCTCTTTGGTCTTCGGCAGCAGGGTGACGTTTTCCGGCACTACGCGGGTCTCGAAGCCGGCATAGGGATCGGAGGTGTTGCCCTCGGTGGCGTAGGCCATCCTCATGTCGGGGCCGGCGCCACTCGCGTCAGCCGCTGCATTGGCGAGTGAAGCGTAGCGCACCGAGCCGCCGGAGCCGCGCCAGTTGGCGGCGTCGCGGACCCGCATCAGCACGTCGTCGAGCGCGACGACGGCGGCGAGCTTGGCTTTCGGCAGCACGGAGCCGAGATCCTTGGTGACGAACGAGACCTCGGCGTCGGGCTCGGCCGCGGCATTCGGATCCTCGGCCGCCGCCGGCGTGTCGGAGCCGACATCCGTCAGCAGACGCTGCGCGTTGAACGCCGGGATTTTTGCCGACAGGTCGCTCGTGGTCATCGAGAGATTGCCGGAAATTCGGATGAAGGGCCGTACCCGCATCACGTCGCGATTGCCGACGCGGGTCACGGTCGACACGCGCACCAGGCTGCGGGAAGCGGAGGATTCGCTGGGCGGCGGCAGGCGGTCGCCCTTGTGCAGGCTGACGACGCGATCATTGCCGGTGAACGCGCCGCGCAGCGCGCCTTCGACGCGCTCCGGCACCTTGGCGAAGGTCATCTCGCCGTCGAGCGACGCAAAAACGGCGCCGCCGATCAGGGCCGCGCCACATAGACCAGTCAGAATGGTGCCGCTGAACCATTGAACGGAGACACGGCGGCGATCGATCACCGCAGCCTCGGTGCCGTCGACCGAAAGCGGCGGTTCGTGACCGAGATCGATCATCCCGGTCTCGCGCCCAATGCCGCTTCCGCGTGACGCCCGTTGGCTCAACCCTGCATCCCCCCAAATTCCAGCAACTGCGATCGACCTCTGCTCGTCCTTGTCCCCCACCTTGATCCCGTGACGAGGGATCTCGGCAGTGTGGCGAGCCACACGCATCGAATTCGAGAAGCCGATGGCCATTAGCTAGCCGCGATCTCGAACGTCAATGGTGTGCAGATCTCTCGATGTTGCTCGGCCGCGAAGGGAAGAGGCGACGGGTTCTTGGAGAAAATCGCCTGGTCCCCCAGAAAAACCGCCCCAGCCCCACAGGTTACGAGCGGTTCAATGCATTCGTTATAGCCAGAACGTCGCAGGATTGTGGCTCAAGTGCGGCATTTGAGGTGGAAAAGCTTCCTTGAAAGCAGGTCGATGCCCGCCGCCCGGCCCGGGGGCGGCTGGAACCCGTTTTGGAGGGCCTCGCGGGCTCCACGGCGACAAACTTTTTTTAAAGTTTTTTGCCGCGAGGGCTGGGTGGCGAATTTTTACCTCCGACCTAAGTCACGGAAAGCACGAGAATTTCTTCGCACTGCACAAGCGATTTGGGCGTGCGACGATTTGTTGACAATGGCCGTTGACAATCCCGAGGGGTGCGGACTATAAACCAACCACTGAGCGCGGCGCCGCCGGGTCACTGACCAAGGCGAGCGAACGCGCCACTGATGCTCCTCACTTCGATGAGTGACACAACAGCCGACATAAATCGGTTGGAGTTCATCGTCGGCCGGTGAAGGGTAGAACCACCCTCTAAGGGTGTGGGATCATCGGATCCCGGGCTGTTTGACAAGTAAAGATGAAGAAAGAGAAACGTGGACGGCGGAGTCCTTGCGTCTCTCGGAATACTTGAAAGCTTCGGCTTTTGACTTCTGAGAGTGGACGAAAGACTTCGGCGGTACACGTTTTAAAGGTTACACCATCGCTGCACACGATGTGAATCGTCAGCAGCTTGCCGGTTTCGGCCGGTGAAGAATGGTGGGACCTCGTCAAACGTTGTGATCAGCCGGTTCAAGGTTTCAAGTCCAACTTGAGAGTTTGATCCTGGCTCAGAGCGAACGCTGGCGGCAGGCTTAACACATGCAAGTCGAGCGGGCATAGCAATATGTCAGCGGCAGACGGGTGAGTAACGCGTGGGAACGTACCTTTTGGTTCGGAACAACTGAGGGAAACTTCAGCTAATACCGGATAAGCCCTTACGGGGAAAGATTTATCGCCGAAAGATCGGCCCGCGTCTGATTAGCTAGTTGGTGAGGTAATGGCTCACCAAGGCGACGATCAGTAGCTGGTCTGAGAGGATGATCAGCCACATTGGGACTGAGACACGGCCCAAACTCCTACGGGAGGCAGCAGTGGGGAATATTGGACAATGGGCGCAAGCCTGATCCAGCCATGCCGCGTGAGTGATGAAGGCCCTAGGGTTGTAAAGCTCTTTTGTGCGGGAAGATAATGACGGTACCGCAAGAATAAGCCCCGGCTAACTTCGTGCCAGCAGCCGCGGTAATACGAAGGGGGCTAGCGTTGCTCGGAATCACTGGGCGTAAAGGGTGCGTAGGCGGGTCTTTAAGTCAGGGGTGAAATCCTGGAGCTCAACTCCAGAACTGCCTTTGATACTGAAGATCTTGAGTTCGGGAGAGGTGAGTGGAACTGCGAGTGTAGAGGTGAAATTCGTAGATATTCGCAAGAACACCAGTGGCGAAGGCGGCTCACTGGCCCGATACTGACGCTGAGGCACGAAAGCGTGGGGAGCAAACAGGATTAGATACCCTGGTAGTCCACGCCGTAAACGATGAATGCCAGCCGTTAGTGGGTTTACTCACTAGTGGCGCAGCTAACGCTTTAAGCATTCCGCCTGGGGAGTACGGTCGCAAGATTAAAACTCAAAGGAATTGACGGGGGCCCGCACAAGCGGTGGAGCATGTGGTTTAATTCGACGCAACGCGCAGAACCTTACCAGCCCTTGACATCCCGGTCGCGGACTCCAGAGACGGAGTTCTTCAGTTCGGCTGGACCGGAGACAGGTGCTGCATGGCTGTCGTCAGCTCGTGTCGTGAGATGTTGGGTTAAGTCCCGCAACGAGCGCAACCCCCGTCCTTAGTTGCTACCATTTAGTTGAGCACTCTAAGGAGACTGCCGGTGATAAGCCGCGAGGAAGGTGGGGATGACGTCAAGTCCTCATGGCCCTTACGGGCTGGGCTACACACGTGCTACAATGGCGGTGACAATGGGATGCTAAGGGGCGACCCTTCGCAAATCTCAAAAAGCCGTCTCAGTTCGGATTGGGCTCTGCAACTCGAGCCCATGAAGTTGGAATCGCTAGTAATCGTGGATCAGCACGCCACGGTGAATACGTTCCCGGGCCTTGTACACACCGCCCGTCACACCATGGGAGTTGGTTTTACCTGAAGACGGTGCGCTAACCGAAAGGGGGCAGCCGGCCACGGTAGGGTCAGCGACTGGGGTGAAGTCGTAACAAGGTAGCCGTAGGGGAACCTGCGGCTGGATCACCTCCTTTCTAAGGATGATCCTTCAGATCAGCTCACGCTATCTATCGGATCGTTTTAGAAACATTCAGGGGCCAACAGTTTCAGGATTGTTGAGCTCCATTGGCGGGATTTCGCCGTCTTCGTTTCTCTTTCTTCGCGGACGAACACGCGCCAGGGGCTGAGCGCTGTGCGGTGCACCGACTAAGCGTCGCGTGCGCGCCGGCATGTCTCTCGTGTTAGGGGCTTGTAGCTCAGTTGGTTAGAGCGCGCGCTTGATAAGCGTGAGGTCGGAAGTTCAAGTCTTCCCAGGCCCACCATTTTGATCGAGTGCGGAGCATTCGTCTTCTGGTACGGGGCCATAGCTCAGCTGGGAGAGCGCGTGCTTTGCAAGCATGAGGTCGTCGGTTCGATCCCGTCTGGCTCCACCAGATGGTTTGATCACCAACGGCGTTACCGTCGTCCGCGAAACATCACTTCGCACTCATTGGTCCGGATGGACGGTGACGTGCGTGTTTTCTGACATCGTAAAGAGGAGATCGATCCGAGTTTGGATCAAGCGAAGCAATTCGTCTGAACCATTCATTATCTCCGGGATCATTTCGGCGCTCGCGCATCGCAGTTCATCGCAAGATGAGTGGGGTGAGCGGGTTGTAAATGATCTCTTTTAGCGAAGCTTGACCGCCTCGCTATCGGGCCGATCTTACGAAGCAAGCTGGTCTTTCTAGTCAATGTCCGGCTGCGCAATCGCATTCATCGAGGATGCGTGCCTGGGACTTCGGTCTTCGGGCAGTTGCGCAGACAACATTCTGCCGAGTGTGTGGACATTGATAATGAGAGCAATCAAGTGCCTTAAGGGTGTTCGGTGGATGCCTTGGCGCTGAGAGGCGATGAAGGACGTGCTACGCTGCGATAAGCCGTGGGGAGCTGCGAAGAAGCTTTGATCCGCGGATTTCCGAATGGGGAAACCCACCTTCGATAGCCGGAACTCCAAGACCTTGTGTGTTGGGGTTCGACCAGAAATGCGAGAAATCAAACCGCGAGGTTTTGGAT
>NZ_CP066357.1:300000-402731 GCF_023278185.1 Bradyrhizobium elkanii USDA 76
TGCATACGTGGCGATAAGCTTGGCAAAGAACGATTGTGGCTCCCAATCTTGCCCTTCACGCTTCTCGAGAATAATGATTCCGTCGCGGGTGAAATAACTAGGTGCGGGAACATTGCAGTCGACCGAAAGCTCGACGCGCCACAGCCCGCCCATTGACCCGTCACGTCGTTCGACCGAAGCATTTTGTTCTCGGGTTGACCAGGCGAACGGAGCCTGATGCCCCTGCAATTCCATCGCGCTGTCGAAGACATGGAAATATGGAGTGCGAGCAGCGACGGCTATTCGTTCGTGATCAGCTTCCAGAGCCCGACTGGTCATGGCTTTCGCGGAAGGTTGGGCTACGTCGCCTCCTGGCGTCCGCTTCACCAGAGCCGTGGCTCGATACGGATTCTCGGCTCGCCGCTTCAAAGCTTCGCTGAGGCCGAGAATGCGTGCAACCGCATGTTGAACTACCTCCGAGACTGAACTGATTTCCTATCGCTGAAACGTTAGAGCCTCTCCAAAATGCCGCAGTCGCTCCGAGTACCACCCAGGATATTCGACGAACCTCACCGCTCACTCATTATGTAAAGCAAGTATAGGCGTTGGAGTATATGCTGCAGCCGATGCGGACGAAGTTGATCTTTAAGATACGGCATTCGGAATGATGCGTGGTGTACAATGAGAGGAGACAGCTTGAAGATGAGCACGACTGCGAGGAAGCTGAGGCGATTGCCGCGGCACTTTACCTCAGGCCCGATGAACTAAATCAAATCGAGTATACGATACACGAGATCGCAACGACGACGGGCTGGTTTACGGATACGGCGTAGAGATCAAAGAAGGAGCCCCGCGGCACATCCTCGACAAGCTTGCGCCGCTGCCCAGGCGGGGGCAACTTAGTGCTGAACCATTTGCAGGGATACGCCCAGGACGCAGATCAAGAGCAAATGGAAATGGAGATGGCCAGGACCACCGTTTACAAAGTGAAGCTCTACAACATCGCTACGGATGAAGTGGTTATCTCTCGACGCATGGCCACCTACGAGGGGGCAGCCAAGATGGGAGGGTGGCCGGTTGAAGGCACGGGCCATGTAATTGACCTAGCTGACCTAGAACCCGGAGAGGAATGGACACCTCGCGATTTCGATCCGACCAAGACATGACGGTGCTCACGACTGAGCATCCGCTCATTTGGCTAACGAAGGACTTTGTCCTCCGGAACACTGTTCCGACTGGTGTCCTCGAACGCATGTTGGCGCTTGATCAGAAGCAGCATCAGCGAGGACCAAACGTCTATTCGCTGCGTCTACTGTATAGCCCACTAGTCCGCCGTGAAGAACGCGGACGAGCGCTGATTTAAGCGATCTTTTGTGGCAGGACGGTTTCAGCCAACGCCCGGATGATGACGCGCAAAAGCTCTGCGAGCCATCGTAGGAGCAGGCCGAAGTTGTAGCCGGCAGCGGCGAGGACGGCGTTGATGCGGTCGCCGAGGCGTCCCTTGAGATAGTTTCGATCCATGCGGTGCTCGGCCTTGATGTGGCCGATGACGGGCTCGACAGCCGCGCGACGCTTTATCTCGCGACGGATGGAAGCCGTGACGCGACGAACCTGACCAGAGATCCAGACCCTGAACCGATGCGGGTGGTTGTGACCGCGGTACCCTTTGTCGACGTGGATGCGACGAGCCTCCACGCCGGTCAGCTTCTCCATGTCGGCGATCACGGGGCCGAGCGTGTGGCCGTCGAAGGGATTGCCGTGCAGCGCTTTGGCATGGAGCACGAACTGTCCGCCCTTCGGAGACGTCACGGGGGTGGCGATACTGATCTTGCAGCCGAACTCGTAAGGCGCGCGGGCTTTGCCTTTGCCGATGCACTCGACCTCCGGCGCATGTAATGCATAGACCTTGGGGCCGCGCTGATGCTGATCCTGGCTGCGCACCTGCTGCGCTAAACCGAGCAGCGGGCCGAAGCGAGCTTCCAGCACCGCATCGCCATCAATCTTGCGGCGGATGTCGCGGATGATCCGGCCAAGCCGTGTCCGCAGGAACTTGAGCTGGCGCCGGGCGCGTTTGAACTGGTGGGCGTGGGTATAGCGGCCAGACCATGATGGCGGCGCGCTTGGCCAGGCGCAGATAGCTCTGGCGCAGCGGCACACGGTTGCGCTTGGCGAGCCCGACGAGCTTGATGATGGCCCGATGCATCAGCCGCGCGTCGGTCGGGTGCGCAACTGCCTTGGGCTGCACCGTGGTATCGACCACCACCCGCTCCAGGTCCTTAGGGCCGATGGCGCCAGTCTTGTGCGCCACCGACAGACTTTCCTGGATGAGCGCGACGAGTTGCTCCTCGCCGAGCCGCTGGCGCCAGCGTGTCATCGACGATCGATCGAACGGCAAACGGTGGCAGAAGCTCAACTCGCCACAGAAGTATTGGTAGTAGGGATTCTCAATCCACCGGGCGCACAGCGCCTCATCTGACAGATTGTGCATGTGCTTCAGGATGAACAGGCCGGCGACAAGCCGCGTCGGCAGGCCTGGCTGCCCCGGACCGGCCTGGCACACCGAACCAAAGCGGTCATCCAGAAACTTCCAGTCGATCAGCGCCGCCAACCGCACCAGCGGGTGGCCCATGTCGAGGATTTGATCAAGCGCCGGAAGCAACAGGTCCTTCTGGCGATCGTCCCGCGGTTTGCTCATCGCCGTTCCCAATGCCGATGACCCGCGGTCAGGGAATCACGAATCGCGCGAAAGCAAAATCCCAAAACGCAAGAATGCGCGGCCCGACACCCGGCTTTCCTGCAAAATCGAATACTTTATCGAGACAACTTCTGCCTATCTCTCAGGCCGATCTGCATTCTTCACGAACGACCCACTAAGGCCCTCCACTTGCGACGCTGACCCACAGTGGCAGGTAAACTCCTTAATCCACCCTCTCGGATGATGATCTGCCGCTCATCGCGCCCGATGAGGACCGAACGACAACACTAACGCCCGATATTGATGCGGCATGTGACCATTGGCCTATTGACGCGCGCCGAATCGGTTCCTCGAATTCCGGAACCTGCGCGGCGTAACGCTCCCAGCGATCTTAGAACACTGATCCCAGAAGCGTCCGATTGTGAGACTTTTCCAGCCACGCAGGCAGTCCCCCTCTTTATCAGGGCTCTTCCAATCGTGGTGACGTGATAAGCCTTGCCCCCATCAGGCCGCGTCAGCAACTGCTAATGAGGCTGGGGGCCGGCCTTAGAACAAAGGCAAGTTCGTCATTTTGGTTTCGCTTTGACGTTGGTCCACAGCAGACCCTCGCACCATATGTGTTCGACGCGTCCCCACTGGCACGCCGCTGCGGTATCCGGAAAAAACCCCCTTCCATGGAGGTTGGCGCTTGTATTGCAAAGCAGCGGGATGCCCGTGAGCCTTTCATATTCGACGAGAAGCTCAGCCACTGCATGCTGAGAGGTTCTGGGAATCGTCTGCAATCGCGCAGACCCGTCGAGGTGAACAACAGCAGGAATTTTGTTACGCCAATCAACCCGCGTCTCGTGATCGAAAAGCATGTAAGGGTCGGGCGTTCCAGGACTGAAAATGTCCGGCGCACGGTCCTCCAAACATATAGGAGCCACCGGCCGGAAGTGTTCTCGAAGCTTGAGGTCGTTGAGATAGTCCTTCATTCCCGCCGAGGTCGCCGCTGCGAGAATGCTTCTGCCACCCAACGCCCGTGGTCCCAACTCGGCACGTCCGGCAAGGAAGACCACGGGCTTGTCAGCCGCGAGAATGATTGCCAATTCGCGCAAGCTGCACGGCGCCGCTTTCCACCCGCGCGGCACATCACCCCGTTTCAGCGCGGGGCCGCTGTAGACGGACCACTCCAACGGTCCGAAGAAGCCATTGTGCGCTGCCAACGCGGAACAAGCGGCGCCGACTGCTGAGCCACTGTCATTGGGAAACGGGGGCACCCAGACGGCCTTGAACAAGCCTGTTGCACGCAGTGCACTGTTCCACTTGATGTTCAGACCACAACCGCCGACTATGCACAAATTCCGTGGTCCCGCAACGAACGAATGCCGCTGCAGAGCATTCTCGATTTCTCGCACGAGCAGACGCTCGACGAAGCAATGAAACGATGCAAGCACATCTTCTGGTGGTTTGGCTTTGAACCGCAACGCGCTGGCCTCGAAGAAATCATGCACAGCGGAAATCGCCGATTCCATACCGTTGACATCCACACAGTGAGCAAGCTCCGCATGGTCGCCAAAGCGCTTCTCGTATTCCTCCCGAAACACCTCCACAATGTCTTTGTCCGCCGACCCAAGCGCAATGTAGGCCATTATCTTGCCCGCAATTGCCCGGTCGCCCCAACCACCGCGATTTGCCCTCATATACGGCCCAAAGTGCTGGCTCGCCGCAGGATAGGCATGCCCAATCATCGGGAATAGGTATTCGAGGAACTGGGCTCCGCCGCGCTCAATATGATAGAGCCGTGGAAACATGGCGCCGTCCCAAACCAGACAGAATGCCGGTTCGCCTGTTTTGGCAAAGGGGCTGGTGCAGTATGCGGAGGCCATATGTCCCGTGACATGCGGATAGCTCTTGTAAGGGAAGGCCCTGCCGTCAAGCATCAGGCCAAAGGCGTCGCACGAGGTGAGGGGGTGGTCAGCATGGCGTTCGAGATATGGCGCCCCTTTGAGCGTGATGGGCGCCGTACCGCTGATGATCTCCAACCGCGACTCTTCTCGCCCGATCCAGCCGTCGACGACGAACTCATCGACGTCTCGCGCATCGAGGCCATACTCCGCCAGAGCAACGACAATTGCATCGAGGTTATCGATTTTTTGATACCGAGGATTATTGCCCCGTTTTTCCTCTTCAACGCAAAAGACAAGCCGTCCATCCTCGACTAGAGCGACTGCCCCGTCATGAGTCAGCTTTATACCGCAGATGCGCATGATCCCACCAAATTGTTTGACCTCGAAGGGTCAGCTTCGAACGAGGAACTCTCGCCGGCAAGTCCCTAGTGTTCTGTCACTGACATTTGAATCCCAGCTTGTCGCGAACATGATTCACTCGCGGCATGGGAAACGACTTGATTGGACTTGATCGCAAGGCTCGCAGGGAACTGGAGCAACTGCTCACCGATGGGAACACGGCTCAGAAAATCGCCAAGCGAGCGAGGATCGTGCTGATGACGGCGGACGGTCATGGCGTCGTGGCGATGATGCGTGAGGTCGGGGTTTCGAAAACCACCGTCTGGCGTTGGCAGGACTACTTTGCCGAGGCCGGTGTCGATGGTCTGATCAAAGGCCGCTCCAAGCCGCCTGGCCGAAAGCCGCTCAGCGCTGCCATGAAGCTCAAGGTCGTCGAGAAGACCGTGAAGGAACGTCCCGCCAATGCCACGCACTGGAGCGTGCGATCGATGGCGGAAGAAATGGGCATCAGCCACACGAGCGTGCAGCGCATCTGGGCCGAGCACGGCCTCAAGCCGCATCTCGTGCGCAGCTTCAAGATCTCCAACGATCCCGACTTCGTCGCGAAGGTCGAGGATATCGTCGGCCTTTACGTCGATCCGCCGGAGAAGGCCCTGGTGCTCTCCGTCGATGAGAAGAGCCAAATCCAGGCACTCGACCGCACGCAGCCGGGTTTGCCCTTGAAAAAGGGCCGTGCCGGCACGATGACCCATGATTACAAGCGCAACGGCACCACAACACTCTTCGCCGCGCTCGATGTGGCGGCCGGTACCGTCATCGGCGAATGTCTGGCACGCCATCGGGCAGACGAGTTCCTGTCGTTCCTGAAAACAATCGACCGCGAGACGCCTGCACATCTCGATCTGCATCTGATCCTCGACAACTACGCCACCCACAAGACGCCGGCCGTGAAGCGCTGGTTGGCGCGACACAAACGCTTCACGCTGCACTTCACGCCGACATCCAGTTCCTGGCTCAACCTCGTCGAGCGGCTGTTCGCCGAAATCACTCGCCAGCGTATCCGGCGAGGAACCTTCAACGACGTCACCGAACTCAAAACCGCGATTGACGAGTGGATCGAGCATCGAAACCAAAACCCAAAGCCATTCAAATGGACCGCCAGCGCCAAGTCCATCCTCGCAAAGCACCGCCGAGCCAAAAACGCGCTCGCCATAGCGGGATGCAAATGAATGAGTCAGAACACTAGCATCTGCCGACAATTCGGTGTCGATGGAGCACGCATTCCGCATAGCGAAGATCACCGCGTCAGCGGCGCGACCGAATAAGGAAGCACAAACACCGATGCGAAGAATTGCGGCGACCTGCACACGACCGGGAGCGCATTATGAACATTCCTTCGGGGAACGGCAGCCGGAGCCTGTCGTAGTCGGCCGCACTCAAGCGGCGAAATCGTCGGCCCGCGATATACAGGTTGACAACTTGAATTCGATCCATGTTGAAGCTCACGAATTTTCGCCCAACCTAGCGGGCACGACCAGACCTTAGACGATGCGGAACTCTGAGGGGCGAAACAGCAGCCTCCGGTTCGCGGTCCGGACGATCGAATCACGAACAAGGCCGTTTCGTTTCGCCCTGATTGGTGGGGTGACAGTCACAGCAATGCTGTCGACAGCCTAATTGTCCAGAAACTTACCTCCGATCGCCTGTCGCCGTCGAGTGCCGGAGGTCCTAGCCTCCTAGCTTTGGCAGGCTCCCTGATTTGAGAGTTGCTGTGGACCTACGCTTAAATCTATTCCTACATGCGGCCGACATGAACTCCGAGGCGCCCTCGATTCGGTCGAGGTACTAGCCGATTCTTGGGTGCCGCTTTTGCAGACCAAGAGCTGCGGCGGCGCCATCGCGAACTCTGGAAGTGCTCCAGCACGCCAGCTAAAACGACGATTGCGCAATCGACTAAGGTGATAAACGGAAGTGATCGCCGATGAGCGCATCCCATGCAACGTATCCGCCCCGCCTTGTTCAAGGCGCGCATTTACGCGTTGTAGCGCCGTCACGCAGTCTGAGCTTTATCACTCCGAGCGTCAGAGACAGGGCGACGCAATTCCTAAAATCACACGGAATGCACGTCAGTTTTGGACGGCACGCGGCCGAAATGGATAGCTTTCAGTCAACATCGGTCGCCGCTCGAGTCAGCGACCTTCATGAAGCGTTTCTTGATGACTCTGTAACGGTTATCCTGAGCGCCATTGGCGGATACAATAGCAATCAACTCCTACGCCATATCAATTTCACATTAATCGAAAGACATCCAAAGATCATATGCGGATTTTCCGACACAACGACTCTTACGAATTCAATTCTCGCGCAAGCAGGCCTAGTGACGTATTCCGGACCGCACTTCTCAACGTGGGGCATGAAATACGGACTTGAGTTTAGCGCAGAGAATTTCCTGACGTGCTGCATGGGGAGTGAGCCGTTTGAGCTGCTCGCCTCTCCCGAATGGAGCGACGACGACTGGTACATTGATCAGGAGAATCGGAAATGGCTACCGAATGAAGGCTACTGGGTTCTTAATCCGGGTGTTGCCCATGGACGGCTCGTGGGCGGGCACTGTCGTTCACTGAACGCACTGCAGGGGAGCGACTATTGGCCAAGTCTTCTCGGCAGCATCGTTTGCCTTGAAGAAACTGCCGACATCACCCCGCGACATTTCGACAGGCAACTCCAATCCCTGATCTTGCAGCCGGATTTTGAAGGCGTCCGAGGAGTACTGATCGGCAGGTTTCAAGCGGCAAGCGGAATGTCAAGATCCATTCTAAAGCGCATCGTGGCGAATAAAGCCGAGCTCAAAGGCATTCCGGTTGTGGCCAATCTGGGTTTCGGCCACACAAGCCCAATTGTGACACTTCCGATTGGAGGAGAAGCCAGGATCATTGCAGAAGACGATACACCACGAATCTGGATCGACAAACATTAGCGAGAAGGAGAGGCGAGATGTTCGATAGCCACTTCGAAGCCGCCATTCTGCGGGATGATGCATCGTATCGTCTTCAGGAGCGGTCGCTCTTCTCGATGCCCGTGTACAATCCCTCAACTCACTATATTGATCTGACGCGCAACAAATACTTCCACGCTCTGCTCACCCTTCGCCATTACGTTCGCGCCGTGTCTGACTACTACTTCTCGGTCATGCACGAAGGGCGAAACATAGATTTGTTTATGCTAACACCCAGCATATCGTCGCCAATGGGGGCCGGCTCAGACTCGGAGGCAATTGCTATCAAGTTTGGCGAACTCGATTCATATCTTGTCGATTCCTCTCAGTTCGGGTTCGAACCGCTCCTCTTGAACGGCATGCCGATGGTCTATTGCTACCTCCCATCTATGAGAGGGGAAGATGCCGATAGTAGGCACCTAAACCAATTCTTCCACTGTGAGGCCGAGATCCGCGGGAGCATTGGTCAATTGTTCCCGCTGATAGAAGGCTACATAAAGGCACTATGTCGTGCATTGAGTTTGATGAACAACATCGTCGAGAAGATTAGTACGAATCCGAAACAGACCAGGAATGCTATCAACTCCATCACTGCGGCGGCGGCATTTCCTCGCGTTTCCTTCGATCAGGCGTGCGAACTTCTCCGCGAGCACGGAGGAAAGGGAATTACTGAACTGGCCACGCATCGCCGAACAATTACAGCCGAAGGTGAGATGCGGCTAGCCGATCTCTTGAAGCTAGATACTCCTTTCTGGATAACCAACTATGATCGAGACCAAGTACCGTTTTATCTAAAGCCCGATCGCCGGCACCCGGAAAAAGCGATCAACGCAGACCTTATCTTCCCGCCCCTCGATGGTGGATGTTTTGGTGGTGAGATTGTGGGATGTGGCGAGCGCCAGGACGCCGCGGACGAGTTGATCGAATCGCTCGCGAGGCAAGGCATATGTCCTAGACCATATGAATGGTACATCGAACTAAGACGGCAGCCAAACTACTCTACTACGTCCGGCTTTGGCTTAGGGATAGAGAGATTTCTAGCCTGGGCCCTCTGCCGGACGAACATTCGGGATGTGATTGCCTACCCAAGACTGAAGAATATTATGACGTACCCCTAGGAGATCACCAGTTACGCGCGCGCGACTGTTGCGCGTCTGGTGTCAGCGGCCCGAAGCGATCATCCAGAAAATTGACAAGAGTCGCGACGGAGCCGCGTCTCGGCCAGGCCGCCCTAAGAGCTTAAACTCGTCGCCCCTCGACAACTGGCCAGCTTTGAGGGCGCAGCCGTGATCGCAAATTAGCCGTTGACTGTTGGAAACAGCCAAAATCAGGAATGTCATGCGTTATAGGTGATGAACTTGTCGAAAGCGTCGGATATCCAGGCAATCATATTTGATCTTTCAGAGGTTCTCTTGCACGGCCTGCTCGGACTTCATGAGCGGCTCGGCAGGAGTGTCGGCGTGTCTTCGAGCAGGCTCGAATTGCAGATTCCTGAACTTAAAGCCCTTTTCGAAGGACGCATCAGCGAGCAAGACTATTGGTCGGCGCTAATTGATAAGCACTGCTGGACCATAAGCTCAGAGGAGCTTCACAACCTCGTACGTGAGGGTTTTCGGGAAATCCCCGGCACACGATCGATAATTCATGAGCTTCGACGATCCGGCTATCGGATAGGCTTGCTATCCGTTCATGCCCGGGAATGGATCAGCTATTGCGAAGAGAAATTCTCATTTCGAGAGCTGTTTGACGAGATCAGCTACTCGTTCGAAACTGACACATGCAAGCCCGCCCCCCAGTCTTTTGTCATGATCCTTGAACGGCTGAGATGTCGGCCTCAGGAGGCTCTTTTCATTGACGATATGCCGGCAAATCTCGATGCAGCCTCTATGATTGGAATGCACACCCTTCAATTTTTTTCAGCTGCGCGGCTGCGGCGTGACCTGCACTTATTCGGGATAGCGCTCCCGTCCGCGAGAACTCGCCATGACTAAACTCGATGACATCAGACATCTCGTTGAGCAGGAGAATTTATTCTGGAGTGCTCAGTTTCAAAAGGAGGCTGCAAGGGATAAAAAGAACCCAGTCAACTTCTCATCAGATTGGTGGCGGCTCTATTATAGGGAGATAACAGACCACATAGGGCACATTCTCAAACTTCGATCCGATCCCTATGTCTTGGAGGCGGGAAGTGGATCTGGAAAAGCGTCTCTACTGTTATCATCGAATATGAGGCGAGTGTTGCTAGATATATCGCCGAGCGCTCTGCGATTCGCAAAATATCTCGCCGAGCGGTTTGGATGCCAAAATGTTGATTTCATTCAAGGCGACTTATTCAAGCTCCCTTTTGAGGAGCGGTCATTCGACCTCACATGGAATATTGGTGTACTAGAGCACTATCACCCTGAAGCAGCCCTGCAGATCTTGAAGGAAATGTCCCGAGTTACAGTTGATGGTGGCTATCTCGCCGTCGGAGTGCCGAACTTCGGAGCCTTTGCGATCCAAAAAGCTCGTACGCTGCGATCTCCTATTCTGCACTTCGTTCCTGGCTATCGATTGGGCACCGAGAGACCCTATACGCCGCCGCAACTAATCGAGCTTATTGAAGGGGCATGTCATCTTGAGGGACGCTCCGTTAAGAGCACAGAGATTGTCAATTTTGGAAATCCGCTGCCGATGGGATCACCTGCTTGGCTGCTGAGATCGCTCGGACCTGCGGCGGAGCGGCGATGGCCCCATCGGAAGTTTCTCATCGTAGCCATTTCGAGACTATAGATGCCAGGCCAAGGCTCAGGACCTTGCCAGACATGGTGATGTGAGGCTGACCTGCCACTGAGTATTTCCTCCAGAAGGAGTTAGAGTCCGCCCCGAAGTGTAGCGAGACCGAACTTTGGACCACCCAGAACTAGAGTTTTGCGCCGCTGTCACGTTGGCGGGCTGGTCGCGCCGACGTGGGTTTGCAGCAAAATCGGCGGTCGATTGCCGATCGCCCTATGGGGCCGTTCTTCGTTATACAACAAGGCTCAAGAACGCCCACAGGACCGTTCTTCGCGAGGTTTTTTATCGACATCATCCCTGGTTTGGTCTCCGAGTTTGCGTTCATGGAAGGGTCGAGAAGGCTGATGATGTCGCTTTCCGCTGCTCTCTTGATGGATCGCAAACAGATCGTTGCCTGGAAGTTCCAGCGTGGATGTTCGACCGGACGGCATGCCCTGACGCTGAGCCTTTGACAGCTCAGCCGTTTGTCAGCATTGACGCACTTGCGGCGCTCTCTACGCTTCTCGATCTGGCGTTGAAGGATCGAACGCCATTAGCTGCCCTGCTTTCTGGCGCATCCAGAGCCTCTCACGACCAGAATCGGGGAGAGACTCATGTCACGGCAGACGGCAGTGCCAGCGAGCGGATACCGACACAATCGACAACCGCGGCCGCAGCAGCAGATGGATCTGTTCGGGAGTGGCCTATCGAACGGCGCCATCGGCGCGCCCACATGGCTGGATCTGCCCGCAGAAGCGCGGGCAGCGCTCACGAGCCTGATGACGCAGTTGATCCTCGACCATGCAGCGATGACAGCGACGCCGCCCGCGAAGGAGGTCGATCATGATCTCTGACAAGGTCAGGCCTCATCATCTGGAGCGCAAGGCGATTCTTTACGTGCGTCAGTCTTCGGCCCATCAGGTGTTGCACAATCGCGAGATCGGCGCGCTCCAATACGCCATGCGAGACCGGCTGACGGCACTCGGGTGGTCCGAGATTGAAGTGATCGATGATGATCTCGGTCGTTCAGCCGCCGGCGGCATTCCCGGTGTGGACGTAATTTCGCTCAGCTATAATTTCGCACTTCGCTCGGAAACGGCAGCCATGTCACCTTCTGCCACTAACAAGATCGCGCTCTTCATCGATGGGGCCAATCTCTACGCGACGGCGAAAACTCTGGGCTTCGACATCGACTACAAGCGCCTGCTGAAGGAATTTCAGAGTCGCGGGACGCTGTTGCGGGCGTTCTACTACACCGCGATCATCGAGGATCAGGAATACTCCTCGATCCGCCCGCTGATCGACTAGCTGGACTACAACGGCTACACGGTCGTCACCAAGGCGACCAAGGAGTTCATCGACGCCTCCGGCCGCCGCAAGGTCAAGGGCAACATGGACATCGAGCTCGCCGTGGACGCGATGGAGCTCGCCGAGCACATCGACCAGATGGTGCTATTCTCGGGTGGCGGCGACTTCCGCTCCCTGGTCGAAGCCGTCCAGCGCCGCGGCGTCCGGGTCACCGTGATCTCCACCATCGCGAGCCAGCCGCCGATGATCGCCGACGAGCTGCGCCGCCAGGCCGACGTCTTCACCGACCTCGTCGAGCTGCAATCCAAGCTCGGCCGCGACCCGTCCGAACGCCCCGCCCCGCGTGACCGCGGCGAGCGTCGCGACGGACGCGGTCATCTGCCGAAGTTAGAAGAGCCGAAGGGGAACGACCCTCAAGAGTGAAACCTGTTCATACAGGTTTGTGGGCGCTTGGGGACTTCGGTCTCGGGGTGTACCCACTTATAGTTTGATCGCTGCCTGACGAAACACCCTAAGATTGTGCTGGATGCAGTCGAGGAGGATTTCCGATGCGCCGGCAGCCTGTTCCGCTTACTCCGGGTGACCTAGTCAATCGTCAATTTGGCACCGACGACAACCTGATAGGCAACCCTGACGCACCGACCCTATTCGGTGATGCTGGTGGTAGCATGTTTGACTTTTCGAAGGGAGGGAACGACACCTTCGATGAAGTCGGACTTTCCAATTACACATTTTATGGCGACGTGGTTGGCAGCATTTTCGATTTTGCGCAGGGCGGCGATGACACATTCAACGGACTCCCAACGGGAGGTGTCACTGCCTACGGGGACGCTGGCGTGGACATGTCGGGCCACAGTAAGGGGGGCAACGACACCTTCTTGAGTGGAACTGGCAGACAGCAAATCAATACGTTCTTCGGCGATGCTGGCGGCGCCATGTCGGGTCACGCTCAGGGCGGCGACGACACCTTCATAACTCAGACGGTACAGGGCGGCGCCCACACCTTTTACGGCGATGCGGGCGGCGACATGTCTGGCCACAGCAAGGGTGGCAATGACAGCTTCCAAGGCTCCAGACAGGCTACAAACACGTTTTTTGGTGACACCGGGAGCAACATGACCGGTCACGCCCAAGGCGGCGATGACACATTCACAGCCAGAACGGACTCAGGCAACTCATTCTACGGAGATGCCGGCGGTAACATGACCGACCACAGCAAAGGTGGCAACGACACCTTCAACGGGGCCTTGTTCGCAACGCAGGTGTTCTACGGTGATGCCGGAGGCAACATTTCCGGCCATGCTGAGGGAGGCGACGACAGTTTCACGGGATCCGGTGGGGCGGTAACGTCAAAGACCTTCTATGGCGATGCCGGCGGCGACATTTCCAGTTTTGCCAAGGGCGGCAATGATACTTTCGTAAACGAGGGCGGCTCCACAGTGTCTTTTTACGGGGACGCCGGCGCCACAATGTCCGGCCGTGCGCAAGGCGGCGACGACGTTGCAGCGCTGCAGGGGAGCAAGAACTTCGCCGTCGGCGATGCTATTACGATGCTCGACGCTGCCAGCGGAGGTAATGACAGTCTTAGTGGCGGCGACAGGTCTTTGACGGACGTTGTGAACCAGCTCTATGGCGACGCACAGATCATGGGCGGGGCGACCCAAGGAGGCGATGATCTTATCTTCGGGGGCCATGCCGCTGGTAGCGGCCGGGTCGACAACTTCTTATGGGGCGATGCGGCGCAAGTTTCAGGTCGCGCCAAGGCCGGCAGCGATGTCCTATACGCGGGGACGGCTGGGCAAGGTGGCACAGTCAGCAATGAGATGTGGGGAGATGGTGAACTGAGCGGCAATGCTCATGGAGGTGCCGATACGTTTGTATTCAAGGACAATGGTCTAATGACCGTTGGTGCCAACAATCTCATCCGGGATTTCAGCCAATGCCAGGATGACAAGATAGCTTTCATTGATGTTGCGGGTGTGCAGTCGTTCGATGACCTTGTCATCACTCAAAGCGGAACTAGCACCATAGAGCTGGCCCCGGTTGTTTGGACAGCGCCCCGCTGGATTTAAGTGGATTCCTGCCGGGTTATGCTGAACGCGGGGCTTTACGATTTTGTCGTTGCGTCGGGAGGGCGTAGCCCGACCAGAGCGACGACAAAATCGTCGGCGACGGTCATGCGGCCATCACCATAGCTTGCGTGCCGAAGTAAGCCTCGTCGGGCGTGCGCCCGTCAAGGCTCGAGTGAGGGCGTCCCTGATTGTAGAAGGCCAGATACTTGGCAATTGACGCTCGCGCCTCGGACACGCTGTCGTAGGCGCGGAGATAAACTTCTTCGTATTTGACCGTGCGCCAGAGCCGCTCGACAAACACGTTGTCGCGCCAGGCGCCCTTGCCGTCCATGCTGATGGCGATCTTCGCGTCCAGCAGCACATCGGTGAACTCGAGGCTGGTGAACTGGCTGCCCTGGTCCGTGTTGAAAATCGCGGGCCTGCCGTGCTTCGCCAACGCCTCCTGGACCGCTTCGACGCAGAAGGCCGCCTCCATTGTGATCGAGACGCGATGGGCCAGGACCCGTCGGCTGAACACATCGACGACCGCCGCGAGATAGACGAAGCCACGCCGCATCGGAATGTAGGTGATGTCCATTGCCCACGCATGGTCGGGCCGCTCGATCTTCAATCCGCGCAACAGGTACGGGTAGATCTTGTGACCCGGAGCCGGCTTGCTCGTGTTCGGGCGACGATAGACCGCCTCGATCCCCATGCGCTTCATCAGCGTCGCGATGTGGCGGCGACCGGCGTATACCCCCTCCCGCCGCAGCAACGATCGCAGCATACGCGCTCCCGCGAAGGGATAATCGAGATGCAGCTCATCGAGCCGACGCATCAAGGCAAGGTCCTCGGCCGAAACTGGCCGAGGTTCATAGTAGACCGTGCTGCGAGCCAGCTTCAGGACCTTCGCCTGGCGCACGATAGAAAGATCATGACCGCGGTCGATCATCGCTTTGCGCTCAGCAGGCCCGCCTTGGTGAGCGCGCCGGACAAAAAATCGTTTTCCAACGCCAGCTCGCCGATCTTGGCATGTAACGCCTTCAAATCGACCGGCGTCTCGGCCGATGTCTTGTCATGCCCAAACACGCCGGCGGCGCCTTCCAGGAGCTGGTTTTTCCAGATCGTGATCTGGTTCGGATGAACATCAAACAGTTGCGCCAGCTCCGCCAGTGTCTTGTCTCCTTTGACCGCAGCCAAAGCAACCTTCGCCTTGAATGCCGGAGAATGCGTCCGGCGGCTCTTCTTCGTCATCTTCGCTCCTGATTCGCAGCAAGAATCCTCGCCGCTGTCAGGCAGAAAATCCACTCAAGCTACTGTCCGAATTTGCGGGGCCAGCTCTCTAGTCACCGATCCTCAAATCCAAGGCAATCGCTCCAACGAATTCGGTCCTCAACCGCGACTGCTCCTGCTCATAAGCGAACGCATCATGAAGATAGCCCGCTGGATCATATCCGGCGGGCTGTTCGCGATGGGACTACTTCCCCTTCATCTTCGGGTCATTGATGTCGCGCCCGGGTTGGTCGATCCAGGGCTGCTCGAAGCGCCTTGACCGCTAGCGGCCGCCGGAGAATTGCAGCCGCCGCCGGATCCAGCGCCCCCAGCCCGCGCCGCCGCCGGCTCCGCCTGATCCAGCAGTCGCACTCCTGCCCGCCAGCTTCTGCTACCGACCCAACCCGGACATCTCTTGCACCGGCGGCAAGTAGCCGTTTTGGGTGTCCGGTAAGGCCGCCGCCTCACCGGACGGATTAAGCCTCGACCGCTTTAGTTGAATGTTTGCAGCCTCAATTTGAGCGATCCGTCGGCTTGGCGTTCGAAGACGTGCGTCGCTAAACCACTGAAGGGAGACGGCTTGCCCTCCTTGTCCTTACCCGTAGCGCTCCACTTGGCTGTGCCGAACACAATTTTGTCGTCTCCGCCGGCGTCGATCATCTCCAACTTATGACCCGTCACACCGTTGGCAAAGAGTCCGGCAAAGAACTCCTCGATCTCGGCCGGACCCGACGCCACCTGATGTGTTGGCGGCATCAATTTTGCCGTTGCGACATAGGTGGCGCCGATGGCTTTCTCGTCCTGCTTGTTGAATGCGGCATCCCAAGCGGCGTAAGCCTTCTCCACGTCCTCTTTGGCGTCCGCGGCCAACGAAACTCCCGGCGCGCCGAGCAGACAAATGATTAGTGCTGATGTTTGAGCCAACTTCATAGGATACTCCTCTATTCTGCCTTTCCCGATTTCTCAGATGATCAATCCGATCGTCCGCCGCGGCTGCGCTCCCGCCAGCATGACGACACCGTCGCCGGTCGCGCTGTAGCCGGCCATTGGTTCATTAGGAAGGAGGCGCAGGCGGCGCTAACTTCAACGGCGCCATTTACCTCGGGAGTCCACATCGCGCGCCATGACACCGCTAATGCAGCCGGTCACACATGCGCCGAACTTCAACCACCATGACCAGTTCTGCGAAGGCACATTCATCATGATTGGTTGGTAGGACTCCACCCAATAGTTCGCGGAACAGCAATTCCGGGCAATTACCGTCAACGGCGCTGACAAATGGGAGACGCGGCACACCATTGCCCAGGTCGGAAATCCCTGCGTTGGTTACAGTGTAATTCGGCCTTGGCCCTTAGCTATCATCTGTCTCAATCGCCGTATTGTCGGCTTTGGGCTTTGAGCTGACCAAGGTCGGACACCAGCTAGACAGCCGCTTGTGACCCAAAGCCGACGTAGGTCAGGAACGCGCTGAAGTCGACTTCTGACCCGAAGCGCTCATCATCCTTCCGGCACGCCAGCGAGGCGCCAGCCTTCACACAAGCGCTGCAGCCCGGCAAGGTAAATTGGATTGTCGCTTTGTTGAGCTGCGAGCAAGCGACGAATGGTGAAACCTGAGTTGAGCGCAAGTCCCGTTCTCGCAGCAGTTCGCGCCTCATCGAGCGCGCCGGTCAAGGCCAAGGCAGCGGCGAGCGATATATGAGCGAGATGAAAGTTACGGTTCGCCTCGGTGCTTTTTCGCAGCCAACTGACGGCTTCGACGTCTGAACCAAGCAGCAGCTTGGCCACGCCCGCAAAACACGCCCACTGGTAGGCGAAAACGTCGCGAGGAGAGAGCCGTAAAGCTTCGAGTATATGGCCTTCGGTCTCGGTAGCGCGACCTATGTAGGATTTGGCGAAACCAAGGGCAGCATGAGCGTTGACCAAATTCGGAGCCAGCGCCAACGCATGTTCGAACTCACGGATGCCTTGGGCGGCCCGGTTCGTAAAGGTCTGGACCCAACCCCGAGCCATGTGGGCTGAGGCACTGTTCGGCCTAACCCGTCTTATTCGCGAGAGGGCGCCTGAGAGGCTGGCGAGCGTGGTGTAAAGCGCTGATGCGGCGTAGGATTCGGTTGTGAAGCCAACCCCATCACCTCAACCGCGAACGCCACGCCCGCCATGACCGATGATACGATTTCAGACCACTATCGAGAAGCAAGAATTCAACACAAATAAAACCTCTGCCTCGCGCTCGATCTCTTCATGCTTGATAGTCTCGTTTCGGAGGCTGATCACCTACCGCGTCTAATAGGCCGCTCGCGCCGGTTTCTTTGGACGCGGCACGACCGCGACTCCACGTTTCGGCACAGAAATGATCGGGAGTCACTCAATCTTTCTTCAACTTAACCCGTCTTATTCGTAAGAGTGCGTCTGAGGGGTAAAGCGCTGATGCGGCGTAGGATTCGGTTGCGAAGCCAACCCCATCACCTCCAACCGCGAACGCCACGCCCGCCATGACCGACGATACGATTCCGCCCTTCTCGTTTCCAGCCGTTCACGCCAAGAAAGTCACAGCTGCCTTCGATGGTGGGCGCCTAACCTCGAACGGGGGCGTGATGCTTCTGGCGATGGCCGAGCGGCGTCTCGGTTTGGCCAACAATCTGGCCCGGGTGTTCCCGGATCGGCGCGATCCGACGCGGGTCGTGCACAGCCTTGTCGATATGTTCCGCGCGCGCATGTTCGCGATCTGCTGCGGCTACGAGGACGCCGACGACCTCGATCATCTGCGGTCCGATCCCGCATTCAAGCTGGCCTGCGGACGGCTGCCGGACACGGGCCGCGATCTGTGTTCCCAACCGACGCTGTCGCGGCTGGAGAATGCTCCGCGCCTGCGCGACGTGATCCGACTGACCTACATTTTGGTCGACGCATGGATGGATAGCTACCCGCGCGAGCCGGCATCCGTCACGCTCGACATCGATGATACCTGCGATGTCGTCCACGGCCATCAGCAGCTCTCGCTGTTCAACGCTCATTATGACGAACGCTGCTTCCTGCCGATCCACGTCTACGACACGGAGAAGAGCCGGCCCGTGGCCGTCGTGCTGCGGCCCGGCAAGACGCCGGGCGGCGTCGAGGTGCGTGCCCATCTGCGCCGCCTGGTACGGCATATCCGGACGCGATGGCACAACACGCAAATTACGTTCCGTGGCGACGGGCACTATGCCCGGCCGGAGGCAATGGCGTGGTGCGAGACCAACGGCATCGACTACATCTTCGGTCTGTCCGGCACCAAGCCTCTCGCCAGAAAAGTCGACGAGGTCGCCGACGACATCCGCACCCGACGCGCCATCGAGAACCTGCCGGTTCTGCGTGGCTATACCGAGACGCGCCACAAGGCAAAGTCCTGGGATCGCGAACGGCGCACCGTCGCCCGTATTGAGGCGACGATGCTCGGCCTCGACATCCGCTTCGTCGTCACCAGCCTCGATGTCGGCTCGGCCGAGTGGATCTACGACAGCCTGTATTGCGCGCGCGGCCAAGCCGAGAATCTGATCAAGCTGCATAAGACGCAGCTCGCCTCCGACCGCACCAGCTGCCGTTCGGCGCTCGCCAACCAGGTCCGTCTCGTGCTCCATACGGCCGCTTATTGGCTGATGCTGACCGTGCGCGACGCCATTCCCAAAGTCCGGGAATTGGCCGCTGCCGAGTTCGCGACGCTGCGTCTTCGGCTCTTGAAAATCGCCGCCCGTGTCGTCGAGACCACGAGCCGCATTCGCCTTGCGTTTGCCGCGGCATGTCCCGAAGCCGACCTGATCTGCGGCTTGCCCGGCGCGCTGCTGCCGCTCGGTCCTTGACCGGCGGGGCGTCCGCCCCCGTTCGCCCAACCCATCCCTCAAGCGCGTTGCAAAGTACCGGTCGTCAGGCGGCGAAAAGCCGAAGGCAATCCTGTGCGCCTCGTCAGACAAGATGTGCGGCCGCATCAATCGGGCCCAAAAGCCGCACTCTCACGAATAGGACGGGCTAATCGACAACACCTTGTTCACCATCGCCTCGGCCGCCGCAAGCCGCGCGGGCCCATCATCCGTCGTAAAGCTACCTCCAACTACCGTATCAACATTTGCCAGACCAATCATTGCTTCGACGTTGCCGGAATCGAACTCCAGCGAGCGTTCGAAGAAGCCCCGCGCTTGCGTCACGCATTCAAGGCTAATCCCCTTCATCAACCAGGCCCGGCCCTGGAAGCACAAGTCCATCGCATCGGGATGCAGCGTACGCTCGGCTCGTCGCGCCTCAGCCTCGATGAGCTGGGCACCTAGTGTACCGGCGAGCCTCGACACGATTTCGTCCTGCATATCGAACAGGTCGACGACAGGCTTCTCGAAGCGCTCGGCCCAAAGATGCTGGCCGCTCCTGGCGTCGATCAGCTGAACATTCATCCGAAGTCGCTTGCCGCTGCGTTGCACTGAGCCTTCGAGCACGTAGCGAACGGTTAATTCGCGGCCGACTTGCCGTACATCGACTGCTCTATCCTTGTATGAGACGGCGCTGTGCCGTGCGATGACAAATGAACCAGCGATGCGCGACAAGTCCGTGGTCAGATTCTCGGTTACACCATCCACGAAATAGTCCTGCTCGCGATCACCGCTCAGGTTCGCGAAGGGTAGCACGACGATGGACAGGCGCGGCGGCGCGTCGTCGGTTCGCTCGACTGGGCCCACCGTCTGACTTGCGGGCCTCCGGTCTTCCTGCACTGCACGAACGAAGCGGAAACCTTTGCGCGGCAATGTTTTGATCAACTGCTGTTTCTCGCCCGTGTCGCCGATTGCGCTCCGGGCGGCATTGAGGCGAGTCGTCAGCGCAGCATCCGAGACGATGCGACCCTTCCAAACGGCGTTGATGAGGTCGTCCTTGCTGACGACGCGCTCTCTGTTTCGGATCAGGTATTCGAGTAGATCGAACACTTGTGGTGCGAAAACAACCACGTCTGTTGCGCGCTGCAGTTCGCGCCTGTCGGTATCAAATGCGTAATCCTCAGAAAGAAACCGCAAGCTGCATTCCCTCTCCGGGGCCACCCTCGGAAACCATACCAATAAGCTGCCAGTGAGGAAAATGTAAGCGAGCTGTTAGTGCGCCACTAGCGACCAACGCCTTCGTCCTTAGATCCGCGGCCGGACTGGCGTTCCTTATTCCCTCTCCTCCCGCTTGTGGCCCTTAGAGGTCGACCCAGCATGTCCGCTAGATGTCCGCTCCTTGGGGGTGAAGCAGACTTGATATGCTCAGGCCGAGTTCTTCCGGGTGTGACCCGTAGCGCACTGGTCGCGCCCTTTGCGCAGCGAAGGCGCAAATCGAGATTGCGGAAATCGTTGGCTGACCGCTTTCGTCGCTCGCGGAATCATACCGGATGGCAGACGACCTATCCTTGCGCCGGACCAAAAGAAAAGCCCGGCATCGCTGCAGGGCTTGAGGTCATGAAAAAATTTACGTGATGAAGGCTAGTAGCAATATGTTTTTCCCGTTATTCCAATCTCCTTTGATGAACATGCGTTCGCGGATGACGAACGACAAGAAGGCCGCAATCAGGGTTGAAGCTGCACGAATGGCTTGGGCCAACTCGCAATAATTGCGCAAAGATTCATTCCCCGAAAATGGACCAATTGAAAATGCCTAGCGAAGAAAGCGGTAGTGAGGGGTTCAAAACGACCAGAACCGCTGCGCATCGGTACGGCGGCTTCTGGGCGGCCTATTGACCAACCTATTGGGCTCGACCCAAGACCACGCGCAAGCCCCAGCGACTGGCTCAAGGCTCGGCTAGCCCCTATCCTGTCGCCATGATCAACACCGCGCTCACCCGCCGCCGCGCCGACAATCCGCATGAGGAAACCTGGCAGATCTACTTCACCGATGTCCGCAACGGGGCCATCGGCGTACGCGCCGGCGTACCTGTGCACGCCGATCAATGGGAATGGTCGCTCGGCTTCTATCCCGGCATGGATCCAGGCACCGGGCGAAGGGGCATAGCCACCACCTTCGAAGCCGCGCGCGAGGCTTTCGAGAACGCTTGGTCTGAGCTACAGCTGAGCATCCCGGACAATGCATTCGCCGAATGGCACCGCGATCGCGACTGGCGGGCCGCGGTGGCGGCCAAGCGGGCGCGTGGCGAGAAACTCTCTAGTCCGCAGTGAAGAACGCGGACGAGCGCTGATTTAAGCGATCTTTTGTGGCAGGACGGTTTCAGCCAACGCCCGGATGATGACGCGCAAAAGCTCTGCGAGCCATCGTAGGAGCAGGCCGAAGTTGTAGCCGGCAGCGGCGAGGACGGCGTTGATGCGGTCGCCGAGGCGTCCCTTGAGATAGTTTCGATCCATGCGGTGCTCGGCCTTGATGTGGCCGATGACGGGCTCGACAGCCGCGCGACGCTTTATCTCGCGACGGATGGAAGCCGTGACGCGACGAACCTGACCAGAGATCCAGACCCTGAACCGATGCGGGTGGTTGTGACCGCGGTACCCTTTGTCGACGTGGATGCGACGAGCCTCCACGCCGGTCAGCTTCTCCATGTCGGCGATCACGGGGCCGAGCGTGTGGCCGTCGAAGGGATTGCCGTGCAGCGCTTTGGCATGGAGCACGAACTGTCCGCCCTTCGGAGACGTCACGGGGGTGGCGATACTGATCTTGCAGCCGAACTCGTAAGGCGCGCGGGCTTTGCCTTTGCCGATGCACTCGACCTCCGGCGCATGTAATGCATAGACCTTGGGGCCGCGCTGATGCTGATCCTGGCTGCGCACCTGCTGCGCTAAACCGAGCAGCGGGCCGAAGCGAGCTTCCAGCACCGCATCGCCATCAATCTTGCGGCGGATGTCGCGGATGATCCGGCCAAGCCGTGTCCGCAGGAACTTGAGCTGGCGCCGGGCGCGTTTGAACTGGTGGGCGTGGGTATAGCGGCCGACCATGATGGCGGCGCGCTTGGCCAGGCGCAGATAGCTCTGGCGCAGCGGCACACGGTTGCGCTTGGCGAGCCCGACGAGCTTGATGATGGCCCGATGCATCAGCCGCGCGTCGGTCGGGTGCGCAACTGCCTTGGGCTGCACCGTGGTATCGACCACCACCCGCTCCAGGTCCTTAGGGCCGATGGCGCCAGTCTTGTGCGCCACCGACAGACTTTCCTGGATGAGCGCGACGAGTTGCTCCTCGCCGAGCCGCTGGCGCCAGCGTGTCATCGACGATCGATCGAACGGCAAACGGTGGCAGAAGCTCAACTCGCCACAGAAGTATTGGTAGTAGGGATTCTCAATCCACCGGGCGCACAGCGCCTCATCTGACAGATTGTGCATGTGCTTCAGGATGAACAGGCCGGCGACAAGCCGCGTCGGCAGGCCTGGCTGCCCCGGACCGGCCTGGCACACCGAACCAAAGCGGTCATCCAGAAACTTCCAGTCGATCAGCGCCGCCAACCGCACCAGCGGGTGGCCCATGTCGAGGATTTGATCAAGCGCCGGAAGCAACAGGTCCTTCTGGCGATCGTCCCGCGGTTTGCTCATCGCCGTTCCCAATGCCGATGACCCGCGGTCAGGGAATCACGAATCGCGCGAAAGCAAAATCCCAAAACGCAAGAATGCGCGGCCCGACACCCGGCTTTCCTGCAAAATCGAATACTTTATCGAGACAACTTCTGCCTATCTCTCAGGCCGATCTGCATTCTTCACGAACGACTCGACAGCGAGATCCGGAGCACGCTGATGCGCTGCGTTTGCGGGACGACATTCGACAGCTGGAAACCGGCGGAGAGCTACCCGCACCGCGCACACATCACCGCCGCCCAGGCGGCCAATGGGACACGCTGAAGCACCGAACAACGCCCCTATGCGGATCCGGAAGCGGCCGCGCGCAAGCTCGTCGAGCTCGCAGCGAGCGTCGAAGCCGTGCAGGACGGCCGCATCTACATCGAGCGGATCAACGCGCCCTTCCTGTTCAAGCTGAAGGGCAGCGGCAGCGAGTTCGGCGCCGGGCTCAAACACGCGATCGAGCGCGGCTGGCTCCAGCTGCACGAGAGCGGGACTTACGTGCGCTTGGCCCGGGCGGCCCACTCACTCAATAGATCAGCGTAAAACACAACCAGCCCGAGAGAAGCGCGCAGAAACCAATTCCCATAAAAGGCAATGCAAGGCGCATCGGATATTTCATGGCGGTCGGCCGACGACAACGAATCTGAAGTTGTATCTTTGGGAGGTAAGGGGCCGCCAACTGACGCGGCCTTAGTTCATCTTGCGCCTGAGCTTCCGAACGATCTCACGAAGCTCAGCGGCATACTCCTCAATGATCCGGCGCGCTTCGTCTAAGCGCGAGGGCTTGGGCTTTTCGGGCTCGCTCTGTTCCTCAGGCTTTCCCATGAGGCCCAGCGTCCGTGATGGCGGCCAGCGTCTTTTGATCTAAATCAAATCACGCCGAGCCGCCAACTGAGGCGGCCTCAAATCGTCAGGATTAGCCAGACGATTAGGCCAGCGTTCACGGTGCCTACGGTGACAATGCCTGCCCGAATAAAGAGCTGGCCCCGCAAATTCGGACAGTAGCTTGAGTGGATTTTCTGCCTGACAGCGGCGAGGATTCTTGCTGCGAATCAGGAGCGAAGATGACGAAGAAGAGCCGCCGGACGCATTCTCCGGCATTCAAGGCGAAGGTTGCTTTGGCTGCGGTCAAAGGAGACAAGACACTGGCGGAGCTGGCGCAACTGTTTGATGTTCATCCGAACCAGATCACGATCTGGAAAAACCAGCTCCTGGAAGGCGCCGCCGGCGTGTTTGGGCATGACAAGACATCGGCCGAGACGCCGGTCGATTTGAAGGCGTTGCATGCCAAGATCGGCGAGCTGGCGTTGGAAAACGATTTTTTGTCCGGCGCGCTCACCAAGGCGGGCCTGCTGAGCGCAAAGCGATGATCGACCGCGGTCATGATCTTTCTATCGTGCGCCAGGCGAAGGTCCTGAAGCTGGCTCGCAGCACGGTCTACTATGAACCTCGGCCAGTTTCGGCCGAGGACCTTGCCTTGATGCGTCGGCTCGATGAGCTGCATCTCGATTATCCCTTCGCGGGAGCGCGTATGCTGCGATCGTTGCTGCGGCGGGAGGGGGTATACGCCGGTCGCCGCCACATCGCGACGCTGATGAAGCGCATGGGGATCGAGGCGGTCTATCGTCGCCCGAACACGAGCAAGCCGGCTCCGGGTCACAAGATCTACCCGTACCTGTTGCGCGGATTGAAGATCGAGCGGCCCGACCATGCGTGGGCAATGGACATCACCTACATTCCGATGCGGCGTGGCTTCGTCTATCTCGCGGCGGTCGTCGATGTGTTCAGCCGACGGGTCCTGGCCCATCGCGTCTCGATCACAATGGAGGCGGCCTTCTGCGTCGAAGCGGTCCAGGAGGCGTTGGCGAAGCACGGCAGGCCCGAGATTTTCAACACGGATCAGGGCAGCCAGTTCACCAGCCTCGAGTTCACCGATGTGCTGCTGGACGCGAAGATCGCCATCAGCATGGACGGCAAGGGCGCCTGGCGCGACAACGTGTTTGTTGAGCGGCTCTGGCGCACGGTCAAATACGAAGAAGTTTATCTCCGCGCCTACGACAGCGTGTCCGAGGCGCGAGCGTCAATTGCCAAGTATCTGGCCTTCTACAATCAGGGACGCCCTCACTCGAGCCTTGACGGGCGCACGCCCGACGAGGCTTACTTCGGCACGCAAGCTATGGTGATGGCCGCATGACCGTCGCCGACGATTTTGTCGTCGCTCTGGTCGGGCTACGCCCTCCCGACGCAACGACAAAATCGTAAAGCCCCGCGTTCAGCATAACCCGGCAGGAATCCACTTAAATCCAGCGGGGCGCTGTCCAAACAACCGGGGCCAGCTCTATGCGATCAAAACGAGCGCCATCGACACTGCCGTCGAGAGGTGCAATTCGTGCGGAGTCTCAGTTGAAACTCATGTCTTGTCTAGAAGCACAACCGTACTTGTTTCGTAATCGTTCGAGTAGGACACCTTCCGTTTGACGCTGTTCAAACTCTTCGCCCACGCACCACTCATCGATAGTCCGCACGCGCCCGAACTGAGCACGGAAACCTGACTCGTGCTCCCAGATTGTACCCCACAGCCAGACTGAGCCAATTGCGAGAGCAACTGGCCCTTGCTGGCCCGTTGGTGGTGGAAGAAGAGGCGGGGACCGCCAGGTGTTTGCAAGCTCTCTCCGGGCCGGTACGCTCGTAATGAAGCGCTCGACCAGGTCTCTGGTCTTGAAGGCATACACCCCGGCATGGCCACTATCGTTCATACCGCGGCCTGACATCGGCTCTTCAGGGTGCCAATGGCGCCAGCTGTGTGGTCCAAACAGATTCTCTTGCCAAGAGACAACCCAATACCGATAGCCAACAAGTTCGCCGACCACAAAGCTCATGCCGGTTCCTTTTCAGGCACCTTAGTCGGAACTTCGGGAAGATCAGGCGGTTCTGGACTGATCACAGGCTCGTTCAAAGGGATCACCTCATGTCGCCTGAGAGGTTCACCAATATCGGGTTCCATCGCTGTCCACCTCATTTGTGTCTTCTCTTGTACCCCTTTCGGCGTGGTTGTTTCTCATTTTCTTCAGGCAATTTAGAAGTACTTCTCTAGGAGACAGCAAGTGATCTGACGCCGGTAAACCATCCCACTAAGTACGACGGTCTGCTGCCGACCGAAATGAGACCTTGCGGTTGCGCTCGGCCGAGAGATGAAAGCCGCCGTGGCCTGCCGTCGAATGGCAGACAACGCCTTCCGCATAGACGGTTGCACCCTGCGACGGCCCCCATGGCGTGTTCGCATTGGAACCGGCGTCGCGACGGCCGAGCGCACGCTTCTCGCGCTGATGCTCGGCGTTCTCCAAGACCTTTGTCCGGAAGGCCACCTCGTCGGCGAGCCCGCCGGAATGGCCGTAGAAGTCAGAGCGCTTCCATTCGGCGATCGGCCGGTTGATGCGCCAGCCGCTCGCGAGATAGTGGCGGGCGTTGCGTCCCGGCAGCATGGCGAAGGCCGTGTCGCCGACACGAGCGACGAGATAGCCGTCGCCGCTGCGGCCGAACTCTATCTCGAATTCGAGTCCCTCACGGTGGTGAGAGGTGAGGGCGTCGTCATTCGGCCGTCCTCCCCTCCATGACGTTGGCTGTCGGCGCATCGGCTGTCACCTCGTCGAGAACCGCATCCGGATAGCCGTGGCTCTTCAGCCAGGTTTCGGCGTCGGCGCGGCTGCTGGCGAGATAGACGAGTTCGGCGTCCTCGCCGGGTCGGCTGAGCACGCGGACCGCACCGACCCTCGGGCGTTCGGTCACGACGAACCTCAGGTCGCTGTCGACCGAGAAGGTCCGGTGGACGCGAAGCACCACAACTCCGCCGCCGCCATAGTCGCCGGCGTGCAGTGTGATGGTGGCGCCGATGACGGTGTTGCCGACGCGGCGTTCTGCCTGCTTGCGGATCAGCCGGCCGCCGCTGTTGCGGTGTTCCCAGGCCGCAAGCTTCTTGCGGTGCCGCTCCGGTGGCCGCGGCATGCCGTCGGAAAACCGTATGATCGCTCCGAGCGGGACGAGGTCGTAGATCAACTGCGCGGACATGGACGTCCTCCTTGTTCGTGGGTGTTGGAAACGAAGCCGCCGCCGGCTGGGCCGGCGGCGGGGTGTCATTCGGATTGTCGATGGCGGGCTTGCTATTCAGCCGCCTCACGAAAGGCCTCGACGTCCGAGGCTTCGCCGCCATCCTCCTCGCCGGCGTCCGGGTCCTCGACCTGATCGTCGGCCTCGTCGGCGGCAGTGACGACGTTCTTCGCCATCCAGGCCAATAGGGCGACCTTGTCCGGAGCGAACAGCGCTGCCGGATGGACGAAGCGGCTTTCCTTGAAGTGCTCGACCAAGGCGGCGCGGGTGTCCTTCACCTTCTGGCGCGGGAGAACCGACGCGTCCTTGCACGAGCCTTCGAGCGCGGCGCGCGACAGGCACGACAGGAAGTCGTCGGTGCCCATGTTCGGCAGGAAGTTGTCCGCGACGACCACCTCGCCGGCGACGCGCGCAACGATGCCGCTGTCGGTGCGGTTTTCCCGGCACGAGAGAACCTCAACGAGGATCGAGCGCGCCGCGACGCGCAGCGTGTCCATGTCGAAGACGAGCTTGCCGTCCTGATCGAACAGCGTTGCGGCATGGCGCGCAATGCGCCGGTTGCCGTAACAGGTGCCGCCGCTACCGGAATCGACCGAGACGTTCTGGCCCGCGAACGCGAGGATCAGCAGCGCCATCAGCGCATCGTCCTCGATTGGCGCGCGTGCCAGCGCCTCGTGGAGGGCGTCCGTTCGGAAGTCACCGATGATCTCGACGCCCTTGCGCGTCACGTCGGGACGCGGATTCGAGACCGCCGTACTTTCATCGGCAGCATCAGTGCCGGCCGGCGCGCCCTTGTCCTTCGCCTTCTTGACCGCAGGCAAGCGGTAATGCGCGCTCTGCACCCGGCCGTCGCGATCGAGATACATCGCCGTGCAATCCGACTTCGACGGCTTGCCGTAGACGCGCTCCGCCTTCGGTGGCAGCTTGACCTCGCCCCAGCTCGTCGTCTCGGCGATCATGCCGCGCTTCGGCAGGTTGTTCGTCATCCATTCCTGCTGTGCGCCAAGGAACGCCTCGACATCCGTGGTGTAGCGGCTGTCCTCATCCGCCGGCGCGAACAGGTCCTCAACCCACTGGATGCCGTAGGCCTGGGCCAGGTCGTCGCCGAAGCTGGCGTGACGTGCGTACATGCGGGCCTTGGTCAGTGCCTGCGCCACGCTCCCCCACGAAACCTGCGGATCGGCCTTGGAGGGCTTGTGCTTCTTCCAAACCTCCTTCTGCTCATCGAGCGCTGCCGAGGCGATGGTGCGGAGCTGACGCTCGTCGGGCATGTCGCCCTTGGCCATGTGGTCGAGCATGGCAGGCAGCACGTTTGCCAGCAGGCGGAGCTTCCTGATCTGCCGGACTGCCAGACTGAGAGCGACACCGATCGCCTCCTCGGTCCAACCGAGCGCGACGAGGCGTTCGATCGCACGCCACTGGTCGACGGGATTGAGCGCCTCGCGGGCGATGTTCTCGATCATCGAGCGCATGGCGCCGTTGTCGTTCGCCGCCTCGTCGACGAGGACGTCGATCTCCTCAAGGCCGGCGGCGATGGCCTGCTTCACGCGGCGATGACCGGCATTGATGACATAGCCGTTGCCGCCGCCGGTCTCGGGCGTGATGACCGGCGGCTGGACGATGCCAACCGCCTTGATCGTCGCGAGCAGTAGGGCGTCCGCCTGCGGCGTCGACTTCGTCTGGCGCATGCGATCGGGATTTTCGTTCAGCGCACGCGGATCAATTTTGATGAGTTGCATGGGTTTTCTCCTGTTCGGGTTCGCGGACCGCGCCTTGCGGGCCCTTCCTCGTCTTCTTCCCGAAGACACCCCCCGGCCCGCGGAGCGGTCGGGCCGGCACAACTGCGGCCGAGCATCCCTGCCAGGCCGGACGAGCAGGGCTAACAGCCCTGCGAAGGACGACGGGCTGGGATCGCGCAGGCGGCGGTTGTGCGTCAGCGCTGCCGGCCTGACCGCTCTGCGAGCAGGCCTTCCCTTCCTCCCTCATCACGCTGCAATTGCGCTCTCGCCCGCGCCCTCCACATCTGTCGCAAGGGCTTTCTCGACCTCCACCAACTGCCTGCGCTTCTCGGCGAGATCGGCTGCGAACACGAATTCGCCGTCCTCGCGCGACCGGTACGAGGCGAGCCGGCGATGTGCGTCGGCGAGACGCCGGCGATAGCGCTCCCGCTCGCCCTCGAAATCGTCGAATGCATGCTCAAGGCGAGAGATCGCGCCGAGCGGCGTTACCGTGACGGGCAACTCGATCTCATGCTGTTCCCCGGTGCGGATCAGCGAGGTGCTGTACCGATAGCCGTCACGGCCGTAACGCTCGCCGGAGTACGCGAGGTCGAACCCGCCGATCGTGGCGATGATGGTCTCGCCCTCCTGCTGAAGCTGGACGAGGGTCAGGATTTCCTTCATCAGGGCACGGCCGGCCTCCTTGCGCTCGACACAGCGCTTGCCGGCCACGGTCGCGGCGAAGCCGTCGCCAACGGTCGGAACAAGGCGCTCGATATCCTTGCCGACCTCCGCGATCCGCCGCGTGCAGAACTCGATGTCGCATTCCGCGTCTCGGATCTGCCGACGGACGGCGTGCTGGTCGTCGATATGCGCCGCGCGCAGACGCTCCAGCCGGGCGATGTCGGCTTCGAGCCCAGCCTTTAGCATCAGCCGCTGGTCGCCGCTCGCGATCGCCTTGGCCATCGCGAACTGGTTGGCCTGGCCTTCACCGAGATCCTCGAGCCGACGGATCGACGTGTCGCCGGAGAGCGCCGCGGCGATGAAGCGAGCCTTGCGCTCGTTGTTCTGCCACATGCTTGCGTCGAGCGAGCCCTCGGTAGCATAGGAGAAGATGTCGATGACGTCGTGCTGGTTGCCCTGGCGCTCGATCCGGCCCTCGCGCTGTGCGATCTGCGACGGTAGCCACGGCACGTCGAGGTTGACTTGCATTATGCTTACGGCGCCCGGAACTGGCGCTTTTCTGCCCAAGGCTCGATCGACCTCGAACCCGACGCCGTCTTCGACGACGGCAAGGAAACCACCTTTCGCTTCGCTGGCAATCGCGAGATCCCGGCGATCTATCTGATCAACTCGGACGGCTCTGAAAGTCTCGTCCCTAAGGATGTCCGTGGCGAGCTCGTGGTGGTCCACGCCACGGCCCGCGAGTTTCGACTGCGCAAGGGCGACATCGTGCTCTGCATCTTTAACGAAGCGTTCGATGCTGTCGGCGTCAATCCCGGCACCAACACCACGAGCCCCTCGGTCGAGCGGCGGGCGAAGAGGTCATCTCCAACCCTTAAGGCACGATAGGCGAGCGCAACATGACCGAGCATGAGAATGAGACGCTTGCCGGCGAACGTGGCATTACCCCGGTGGGAGGGGGGGACAATGGTCGAACAGCGATGCTCAAACGCGGCTTCGGCGCGCTCGCGCTCACCGCATTCGCTTTTCTAATCATCTGGGGGACCTGGAAAAGCGACAAGCCTGTCGCTGATTCCGCCCGCAAGCTCATGATCCGCCAGGCGGCAGCCTTCGAGCCCGCCGCGGAGCCACCTGCCGCACCGATCACCACCGCGTCCATTCCGGTCGCACCCATTGCTGCCACACCTGCGGCCGCCGTGCCGGCCGCGGACCAGATGCTCGAAAGCGCACGGCGCGCGCCGGTGCTCGCCTACAACCGGCCGGTCGCGTCGGGGCGTCCGCCCCATAATGGCCCGACCGGAAGCGTCCCCATCGATCCCTATGATTTTGGGCTGGCCGAGCCACGCAACGAGCTTGCGGACAAGCTGAAACCCACGCCGATCGAAGGCGTGCGCGCGGCCCGGCTTGCCAATCGCAATCTTCTGGTCACCCAGGGCACGTCGATCCCTTGCGTGCTGGAGACCGCGATGTCGTCGGACGTGGCGGGCTTCGTCTCCTGCGTCGTGCTGCGCGACGTGATGTCGGATTCCGGCAACGTGGTGCTCATGGAAAAGGGCACGCAAGTGGTCGGGGAATATCGTGGCAATGTCCGGCGCGGCTCCAAACGGATGTTTGTGCTTTGGGCTCGCGCCAAGACGCCGACGGGAGTGATCGTGGCCCTGGCCTCGCCTGCCGCAGATGCGCTCGGCCGCGCCGGCTTCGACGGCGAGGTCGACAGGCATTTCTGGGAGCGCTTCGGTTCGGCGCTGTTGCTGTCGATCGTTGGAGATGCCTCCTCCATCGGGCGCCAGCAATTGCAAGATGGCTCGATTCAGATCAACAACACCCCTGGTGCGACAAACACCGCCGCCGGCATCGCGGTCGAGCAGTCCATCAACATCCCGCCGACGTTGAACAAGAACCAGGGTGAGCTCGTGAATATCTTCGTCGCGCGCGACCTCGATTTCTCGTCGGTCTACCAACTCAAGCGGATCGAAAGCCGCACCCAGATTCTCGACCGCACCCTCCCCGGAAGCATTGTGGGCCCGGCTGTGGTGACGAAATGAGCGCAGGTGCATCCATCGAACGCGAGGGCGGGCGGCTGGTGCTGGCGCGCTACCTTGAGCCGCTGGCGCCGTACCTGGCGGACAACACCCTCACCGAAATCGTCGTCAACCGACCAGGCGAGGTTTTCGTGGAAGGACCCGACGGATGGACCCGGCATGAGCTAGCTGCCCTCACGCAAACTTACCTCTCACACCTTGCAACCGCAGCCGCCAGTCACACCCGCCAAGATATAGGGCCCGAGTACCCGGTGGTCTCGACCAGCCTGATCGGTGACGAGCGCTGTCAGATCGTGGTACCGCCGGCCGTCTCCGCTGGCATGATCAGTCTCACGATCCGCAAGCCCTCGATACTGACCATGAACCTGGACGCTCTTGAGCGGGCAAAGTTATTCGATGAGGTCCGCTCCGCCAGTGACGAGCTGGATGCCGACGAGCATCGACTGCTCGCGCTGAAAGAAGCCGGCCACTGGCGGGAGTTCCTTGAACTTGCGGTAAGCACCCGCCGCAATATCCTGATCTCGGGGGCGACGGGTTCCGGCAAAACCACTCTGTCCAAGGCACTGATTGCGGCGATCCCGGCGCATGAGCGGCTGATCACCATTGAAGACACCGCCGAGCTCGTCATCCCGCATCAGAATAGCGTTCGGCTGCTCTATGCCAAGGATGGACAGGGTGTGGCCAAGATCGGCCCCCGCGAACTCCTGGAATCGTCCTTGCGGATGCGGCCCGACCGCATCCTGCTGCAAGAATTACGTGACGGCACCGCCTTCTTCTATCTCAGGAACGTGAATTCGGGGCACCCGGGATCGATCACGACGGTTCACGCTGACAGCGCTCGCCTCGCCTTCGAACAGATGACGTTGCTGGTCAAGGAGAGTGCGGAGGGACGGGACCTTCATCGCGACGATATCCGTTCGCTTTTGCTGCATCTCGTCGACGTGGTCGTCCAGATGCAGAAGCGCAATGGCCAGTATCGCATTTCGGAAATCTACTATGACCCCGATCGCAAACGCGACCACGCCCGCTAAGACTGCCCTCGGCACCGCGCTTGCGTTCGGCGCCGGCGCGGTCTTCCTGCTGGTTGCCTCGAACGTTCTGCTGCTCGGGCTCAGGCTCCACGATGGCGGCTTTCACTGGTCGGAGATCGCCACAGGCTGGCCGCGCTATGGCGCCGCCCCCCGCTTCGACCGCTGGCTGACTCTGTCGACGCTCGCTGGTCTGATTGTGGTCTTTGGCCTGCTAGGCGCTATCCTCCGGCACCGTCCGCTTCCACTTCATGGCAAAGCCCGTTTCGCCTCCGAGCGAGAGATCAGGGCCGCCGGCCTACGATCCAAGGACGGACTGCTGCTCGGCCGCAAAGACGGAAAAATGCTCTGCTTCGGCGGATCGGAACATGTCCTCCTCTATGCCCCAACCCGGGCCGGGAAGGGAGTCGGCTATGTCATTCCGAACTTGCTCAACTGGCCGGACTCGGTTGTTGCGCTGGACGTGAAGAAGGAGAACTGGGATCGCTCGGCCGGCTTCCGCGCCGCGCACGGGCAGGAGGTCCATCTGTTCGATCCGCTCGACGAGAACGGTCGCACTGCGCGTTACAATCCGCTGGGGTATGTGCGCAGTGATCCCACCGACCTGTATGACGACCTACAGCGCATTGCGGTGATGCTGTTTCCGGCCGAGAGTCGCGGGGATCCTTTTTGGTACGAGGCGGCTCGTTCATCCTTCGTGGCGATCGGCGGCTATATCTCGGAAACGCCGGGCTTACCATTGACGATCGGAGAGATCCTACGCCAGTTGTCGGCGACGCAGGATCTCAAAGCCCACTTCGACACGATCATCGCCGACCGCAAGGCGGGTCCTTCCCCGCTGTCGCGGCACTGCATCACGGCGCTGAATGATTTTCTCGCGGCCTCCGAGAACACGCTGAACTCGGTCCGCAAGACCGTGACGGCACGGCTCGGCCTCTGGCTCAATCCCCGCATCGATACCGCAACCTCGACCAATGATTTTGACCTGCGGAAGCTACGCAAAGAGCCCATGTCGATCTATCTCGGGGTGACGCCAGATAATCTCGACCGCATGGCGCCGCTTCTGAACCTTTTCTTTCAGCAGGTGGTTGATCTCAACACCCGCGAACTTCCAGAGCAAAATTCCAAGCTCACTCGCAAGGTGCTGCTCTTGCTCGACGAATTCCCGGCGCTCGGCAATGTCAATGTGCTGGCAAAATCGGTCGCTTTCATCGCCGGGTACGGCATCCGCCTTCTCACGGTGGTCCAGAGCCCGGCGCAGCTACGCGCCATCTACGGGATTGATGCCGCGCGCAACTTCATGACCAATCACGCTGTCGAGGTCGTGTTTGCTCCGAAGGAGCAGGACGTGGCAAATGAGCTTTCGGAGCGCATCGGCTACGAGACCGTGAACGCGCGCAGTCGCAGTGGGCCAAAGGGGCTGGCGATGCGCGCAACCAGCGAGACGGTGTCCGAGCATCGTCGCGCTCTGATGCTGCCGCAAGAGCTGAAACTTCTTCCGAAATCCAAGGCCTTTATCCTCGGCGCGGGTATTCCACCCATCATTGCCGACAAGATCATCTATTACGAGGACAAGGCGTTCCTGCAGCGATTGCTGCCGGCCCCGGTCCCGGAATTGCCCAAAGGGCGCTCAAATGCACTGCTCGACGCCGAACTCAAGGAGCTGCGCTCCGAGATTGCCGAGCTTCGCGCCGTATTCCGGGCTCGGCCCATGACCGACGACGAGGTGGCCGACCCCGCCACGATTCCCGACAATGCCTCCTTCGACTTTGGTGACGTGAATGTCGACCTCGAAGGTCTCTCCGAAGACGACATGAAGGCCTGGACCCTGAACTACATCGATGCCCAGACCATCCCGCCGGCGCGACGGTCCGGCCGCAAGAAAAACGAGCCGCAGCATGAACGACACGCGTGACGAAAGCTGGGACTTCAGCCTTAGCCGGCAACATCGCACGGGGCGCGGTCCCGACGCGGACCGGGGAGGGGAGGACTCAGCAGCCAACTCAGCGCCGAGCGACAAGCCAGACGCTGCGACGGTCCAGCACAACCCATTGCCTGATCGTATCCGCCGCAAATACTATGTAGTGGCCAACGAGCCCGGCAAAGAAGGGCCGGACGGCGAAGCGCGGTTGTACGCGGATGAACGGGGCGAGTATCTCGCATTCAAGGTCACAGAAGATCGGCTGGTCACGCGGCTGGCCGCCGCCGAGGTCATCCGCGACATGGTCAATGTAGCGCAACATCGACAGTGGGACGCTCTCCACGTCCGCGGCTCCGTGGAATTCCGGCGCGAGGCCTGGCTTGAAGCCGGCGCGCGCGGTATCGAAGTCCAGGGTTATCAGCCGACTGTTCTCGATCGGCAGGCACTCTCCGATCGGCAGGAAGCCTTGGACCGAACACATCGACATACGCACGAGGTGGAGGTTCGTTCGGGTTCTGACAAAGACCGGCGCGGGGAGCGACTTGACTACGACAGAGGTGTCTCAGGACAATTGATCGAGGTCAGCCGGGCACCCTATCGCAATCGTGACGATGCCGAGACATCCGCCTACATAGTCATCGAGCTTGACAACGGTCGGAGAGCTGGCCCCGGTTGTTTGGACAGCGCCCCGCTGGATTTAAGTGGATTCCTGCCGGGTTATGCTGAACGCGGGGCTTTACGATTTTGTCGTTGCGTCGGGAGGGCGTAGCCCGACCAGAGCGACGACAAAATCGTCGGCGACGGTCATGCGGCCATCACCATAGCTTGCGTGCCGAAGTAAGCCTCGTCGGGCGTGCGCCCGTCAAGGCTCGAGTGAGGGCGTCCCTGATTGTAGAAGGCCAGATACTTGGCAATTGACGCTCGCGCCTCGGACACGCTGTCGTAGGCGCGGAGATAAACTTCTTCGTATTTGACCGTGCGCCAGAGCCGCTCGACAAACACGTTGTCGCGCCAGGCGCCCTTGCCGTCCATGCTGATGGCGATCTTCGCGTCCAGCAGCACATCGGTGAACTCGAGGCTGGTGAACTGGCTGCCCTGGTCCGTGTTGAAAATCGCGGGCCTGCCGTGCTTCGCCAACGCCTCCTGGACCGCTTCGACGCAGAAGGCCGCCTCCATTGTGATCGAGACGCGATGGGCCAGGACCCGTCGGCTGAACACATCGACGACCGCCGCGAGATAGACGAAGCCACGCCGCATCGGAATGTAGGTGATGTCCATTGCCCACGCATGGTCGGGCCGCTCGATCTTCAATCCGCGCAACAGGTACGGGTAGATCTTGTGACCCGGAGCCGGCTTGCTCGTGTTCGGGCGACGATAGACCGCCTCGATCCCCATGCGCTTCATCAGCGTCGCGATGTGGCGGCGACCGGCGTATACCCCCTCCCGCCGCAGCAACGATCGCAGCATACGCGCTCCCGCGAAGGGATAATCGAGATGCAGCTCATCGAGCCGACGCATCAAGGCAAGGTCCTCGGCCGAAACTGGCCGAGGTTCATAGTAGACCGTGCTGCGAGCCAGCTTCAGGACCTTCGCCTGGCGCACGATAGAAAGATCATGACCGCGGTCGATCATCGCTTTGCGCTCAGCAGGCCCGCCTTGGTGAGCGCGCCGGACAAAAAATCGTTTTCCAACGCCAGCTCGCCGATCTTGGCATGCAACGCCTTCAAATCGACCGGCGTCTCGGCCGATGTCTTGTCATGCCCAAACACGCCGGCGGCGCCTTCCAGGAGCTGGTTTTTCCAGATCGTGATCTGGTTCGGATGAACATCAAACAGTTGCGCCAGCTCCGCCAGTGTCTTGTCGCCTTTGACCGCAGCCAAAGCAACCTTCGCCTTGAATGCCGGAGAATGCGTCCGGCGGCTCTTCTTCGTCATCTTCGCTCCTGATTCGCAGCAAGAATCCTCGCCGCTGTCAGGCAGAAAATCCACTCAAGCTACTGTCCGAATTTGCGGGGCCAGCTCTCGGCAACATCAAGTGTGGGGCGTCGGGCTGGAACAGGCAACCGCCGATAGCAGGGCAAGACCCGGCGATCGCATCCAGGTGCGCAGGGATGGTGTCGACCGCGTCGCCAAAGACATCAAAGTCATAGACGCCGCGAGCGGGAGTGCGCGTATCGAACGACGGCAGGTGCCGCGCAACCGTTGGCGGGTGACGGCAGAGAAATTCCGTGCGGCAGATCGAAAGACAGCCGCACGTGATCCCGACCTCGCCGCAGCGCAATCACAACTCGTAGTCATTGAGAAGGCTTTAGAACGGGCATTTCCCGATGATAAGCGCGCCCGTCATAGCATCGTCGCAGCGGCCCGAGATCGGATTGCAAAACACCTACAGCAGGGGCGTTCGTTTCATCGAGCGTCAATCTTCGAACCCGCTCAAGACCAAGACCGATCCGGACGCGAAAAAGGTGACGCTCACCATAACCAGAATAGCGAGCGTGTTAGAATTCAGGAACGAGAACGCTGAAGCCGGCGACGGGGCCGTGGAAACGCTTTAGTCCCTTCGGTTCATAGAAGCTTGAATCCTGTCCCCGCCCGACCGCACTGACTTCTGCTGACCGTTGTCTGTATTCAACGTCAGCTCGACCGGCATTCCCCCGCCCCATATGTGATTGTGACGCGAGTGGCAGGGACGAAGATTCAATGCGTACAAGGTCTGAGAGCATGCGAGGCCGTCATTATGAAACTTCAGAGGCCTCGCCGCCATTGTCGCGCGGACCTACCAGACGAGTCCATCCAAAGCCGACTTCGGGCGGCAAGCAGAGTTGCGTCGATGTCTTCGAGGGGCTTGTTTGCCCCCGTGGGGAGGTCGACATGAAATCGGCGCCGGGGACCTGTCAGGGCTTCACGAACCGATAGGCGAAGCGATCGGTCTCGCCCTTCGTCGAGGGATCGAGCACCTTGATCGAGTGCGGATCGTCCTTGTTCGCGAGCATGGTGCTTTCCGCGTCCAGTACGAAGCCGGCCACCTCCACCTCCTCGCGAACGGATGCAGACTCAATCCGATGCAGAGACTGGGCGTCGCTCGTGCCCGCCCCGACGGCGGCCGCGTCGGCCACGATGACGTAGGACTCACTGGGCTTCAGCCGCTCGTAGACAGTTCGATTGAAGTGGGCCGCCGTCGGTTTGCGCATCTGGTCCATCTCGACGAGAAGGAGGTGCACATTCTCGCAAGCACCGGTACCGGGATGGCGCATTGCCTGCAATCCAACTGCCGCCTCGGCTCCGGCGTCGCGCCCGCCGACGCGATGGCGCGCCTCGGTGGTGCCGTCTCGCTCGGTGTTGACGGAGCAGCCTCTGTGCGCTTGGCGGGTGATCGCGGGTTTCCGGGAGAGTTGGAAGACGCCCTTTTTCAAACAGTCGAAAGATGGCCGAATAGAATTGCTGCAGACAATGTGCCGCCTATGTGGGCGCAACCGTTCTCAGAGCCGGCTCCGCAAATTTGAACAGGGCGATAAGTGGAGCCTCTGCCGGGGTTAGGCCGCCAAGCGGACTGGCGGCTTGTTGAAGTAGGCTTGATCTGGTGTGGCGTCGTCAAGGCTTTGGTGCGGTCGGCGGCCATTGTAGAAATCGAGGTATCGGCCGATCGAGTTACGGGCCTCGCTGACGCTTTCGTAGGCCCGCAGATACACTTCCTCGTACTTGACGCTGCGCCACAGCCGCTCGACGAACACGTTGTCCCGCCAGGCCCCTTTGCCGTCCATGCTGATGGCGATGCCATTGCTGGCGAGCAGGCCGGTGAAGGCCGAGCCGGTAAATTGCGAGCCTTGGTCCGTGTTGAAGATGTCAGGCCTGCCATGACGAGCGAGAGCATCTTCCAGGGTCTCGACGCAGAGCGCCGCCTCCATCGTGATCGACAACCGTCAGGACAAAACCCGGCGGGTTGCCCAGTCGAGCACGACAGCGAGATAGACGAAGCCGCGCGCCATCGGAATGTACGTGATGTCCATGGCCCAGACTTGGTTCGGTCGCGTGATCACGATGCCGCGCAGCAGATACGGATGGATCTTACGGCCGGGCTCGGGCTTGGTGGTGCGCGGACGGCGATAGAGCGCCTCTATCCCCATCCGCCGCATCAGCGTCTTCACATGCCGGCGGCCGATCTTGCACCCCTGCAAAGCCAGCAAGCCTCGCAACATCCGCGAAGGGGCGAAGGGATACTCCAGGTGCAGCCGATCGAGCCGTTGCATGATCGCCAGATCGGCGACTGATACCGGGCGCGGCAGGTAATAGACGCTGCCGCGGCTGATCTTCAAAACTTCCGCCTGTTTCGTAATCGGCAGATCGTGCTCACGGTCGATCATCGCTTTGCGCTCAGCAATCCCGCCTTGGTGAGCGCTCCTTCTAAAAAACTGAGCGCGGCGCTGCGCGCCCCCTGTGGGATAGAAACGGGCAACCGCTAGACTGCGGCCGGAAGGGAGCGGCCGATACGATTTTGGTGGCACGTGACCCCGTCAAAAAACCTGGTCCATGGGCTGTTGCGCACTTGAGAGTGGTGACGCCATCTCGGCGATCCCGTTTAGGAATTTGAATGAATTGCGCAGCCCAGCCCTTCCGCCGGAGTCAGGAGGAGCTACAGATGAATCCCAAAAGATCGAAGTCGAAGGACGGCGGTAAGATGCCGATGGTGCACCCGAACGCGGCTGCCATCGACGTTGGCGCCACCATGCATATGGCGGCCGTTAGGGCAGATCGCGCACCGGAGCCAGTCCACAGTTTCGGTACCTTCACGGCCGATCTGCATCGGCTGGTCGACTGGTTTACGGAATGCGGCGTCGAGACCGTCGTCATGGAATCGACCAGCGTCTACTGGATTCCAATTTTCGAGCTTCTCGATGCCCGGGGATTTACGGTGTTTCTTGTCAACGCGCGCGATGCCAAGCACGTGCCGGGGCGTAAGACCGATGTCAGCGACGCGCAATGGCTGCAGCGGCTCCATTCATTCGGGTTGCTGCGGGCCAGCTTTCAGCCCAAAGGGCAGATTGCCGAGCTGCGAGCCTACGTGCGTCAGCGCGAGCGTCTGCTGGAGTACGCGGCCTCACACATCCAGCATATGCAGAAGGCCTTGACGGAGATGAATCTTCAGCTCCACCACGTCGTCGCCGACATCACCGGCGCGACCGGCCTGCGTATCATACGCGCGATCCTTGCCGGCGAGCGCGATCCCGAGGCGCTGGCGTGCTTGCGCCATTACAGTTGCCACTCCAGTGCCGAGACGATTGCGAAGGCGCTCACCGGGAGCTACCGCGCCGAGCATCTGTTTGCGCTCGAGCAGGCACTTGCGCTTTACGACACCTACCACGAGAAGGCATCTGCCTGCGACGCCCGGATCGAAGCCGTGTTGAAGGAACTGAGCAACCATCGCGGTCGTGGTCATGGACCAGCACCGCCGGCCTCGCTGCGTCGGAACGCTCTAGCTTTCGACGTCCGCGAGGCGCTATTCGCGTTGCTGGGAAAAGACATCACCACGATCGACGGCCTCGGTCCTTACCTCTCGCTGAAGCTGATCGCTGAATGCGGTGACGACCTCTCCTCGTGGCCAAGTGCAAAGCATTTTACCTCCTGGCTAGGACTGGCGCCGAGCAACAAGGTCTCCGGCGGCAAAAGGCTCTCGTCCCGAACGTGCCGATCCGGCGGCCGGGCGGCGGCGCTTCTGCGCCTTGCTGCCGTCACCGTCGGACGCACCAATACTGCGCTCGGCGCCTTTTACAGGCGACTTTCATCGCGCATCGGTAAGGCGAAGGCAGTGACCGCCACGGCCCGCAAGATCGCAGTTCTGTTCTACAATGCTGTGCGATACGGAATGGACTATGTCGATCCCGGGGCCTCGTCGTACGAGACGCGCTACCGGACGCGAGTGGTCAACAATTTGCATCGGCGTGCCAAGGCATTCGGCTTCGTTCTCCAGCCCTTGGAGCCGAACGTCGGCGATGCTGTTTCTTAGGAATCGTTCTCCAGCGTAAGTTCTCCGATCTTGGCGTGCAGCGACTTCACATCGACCGCGGGCACCGCCGTCGCGGGGCTCCCCGTGCCGAACACGTCAGAAGCCCCGCCCTCAAGCTGGGCTTTCCAGGCCGTCACCTGATTGGTGTGGACGTCGAAATGCTCGGCCAATTGGGCCAGCGTCCGATCGCCCTTGACGGCGGCAAGCGCCACCTTCGCCTTGAAGGCCGGGCTGTGATTCCGGCGCGGTGGTCTGTTCATGGTCTCTCCTGTTCGCGGCAATCATCGCCGCTTTCAGGCAAAAACTCCACTTATCGCCCTGTTCAAATTTGCGGAGCCGGCTCTAACCGCCCGGAGTTGAAGCCGGTCAACTCTGGGGCCGCAGCCATCGACATTGGTTCGAAGATGCACATTGTACCGCCCCGGGTTTGCCGGAGGCAATTTGGTTTAAGTTATGCCGCCATGGCCGATTGTTCCAGCATTGCGTAGTAGCGTTGCTCGGCTTCGGCCGGCGGGATGTTTGGGCTCCAGGAGCCGTCGGTTTTTGAACCAATCGACCCATTCGAGAGTGGCGAACTCGACGGCCTCGAAGCTGCGCCATAGCCCGCGCCGATGGATCACCTCGGCCTTGTAGAGACCGTTGATGGTTTCGGCGCGAGCGTTGTCATAGGAATCTCCGACACTGCCGACAGAGGGCTCGACGCCAGCTTCAGCCAGGCGCTCGGTGTACTTAATGGATACGTATTTGGGCGGATTCAATCGGTCGTCGCAACACCAATTATTTTCACTCATGACAGCAGTTCGTCAAGCGCCTCCGCTGGCGTTTTCCAGCCTAGTGTCTTTCTCGGTCGGGCATTGAGGGCCGCCGCCACAGCGGATATTTCGTCGGCGCTGTGGATGCTCAGGTCTGTGCCTTTCGGGAAGTACTGCCGCAGCAACCCGTTGGTGTTCTCGTTAGTGCCGCGCTGCCAAGGGCTTTGCGGGTCGCAGAAGTAGACCTGGATACCCGCATCGATCTTGAGACGATCGTGCTGAGCCATTTCGGCTCCCTGATCCCAAGTCAGCGATCGACGCAGTTCTTCGGGTAAGGTGATGACGGTGCGCGTGATCGCATCGCGCACGGCTTCAACGGCAGCGAACTCACCAGCAACGCCATTCTTGCATGGGCGGATCACAGCCATGTCGCATGGCACTACATCGCGCCGGGCAAGCCCATGCAGAACGCCTTCATCGAGAGCGGCCCCGCGGATGCAAGGGATTTCAGCAGCACTTTGGATTCCGGTCGGGTGCGTTCATGTATCCGGCCTGTTAGTGCGACCGATGCCATGGCCGCTGGCCCTGATGGAGATCGCGGATCGAGGCCTCATCAACGGGTCGCGCTTGTTGCGCTTAAAGCTCTTCGGGCTTGCTCGATCCCCAGCTCCGCCGGTGTCCATCATGCTGTCATTTGCCCTCACACCATAAGGTGGCCAACATACGCGGAAAGTCAGGCCGCGAGCTTAGGCCGATAGAATTCCCCGGTCGTCAGAGCCCAGACGATCCGGGCCAACTTGTTGGCAACGGCGATGGCGACGACCATCGGCCGACGCCGTTCAAGCAGGGCTTCGATCCAGCCGCCTCCAACCCGGGAGCGAGCCTTTGGGTACCGAACGACGTTACGTGCCCCGATGACAAGCAAGTGCCTGAGATAGGAATCGCCCTGTTTCGTAATCCGGCCGAGCCGATCCTTCCCGCCGGTGGAATTCTGCTTAGGCGTCAGGCCAAGCCAGGCCGCGAACTCCCGCCCGGAGCGGAACATTGTTGCGTCCGGTACGGTCGCGGCGAGAGCCGTGGCCGTTATGGGACCGATCCCGGGAATTGTGGACAGCAACTTCGCCATCGGATTTACTCGCTGGATCTGAGCTATCTCGCGCTCGATGGCCTCGACCTGCCGGTCCAATTCCTTCAGTTGGTTCACAAGGACGGCTAGTGCGATACGGGCGTGGGCCGGTAGCGTCAGTTCCTCGTCATCCAACAAGTCCACCAGACCATCCACCCGTTGCCGGCCTTGCCCGACAATGATTCCGAACTCAGCAAAGTGAGCCCGAATCGCGCAGGCTGTCATGGTTCGTTGGCGGACCAACAAGCCTCTTGCACGATGAAGCATCAAGAAGCCCTGGTTCTCAACGCTCTTGATTGGAACGAACCGCATATTGGGACGGGTGACCGCTTCGCAGATCGCGGCCGCGTCAGCGGCGTCATTCTTGGCTCCTCTTCGTAGGTAGGGTTTAACATAGGCTGGCGGGATCAATCTCACATCGTGTCCAAACTGCCGAATCTCCCGCGCCCAGTGGTGAGCAGTCGCACAGGCCTCAATGCCGACTAGGCAAGGTGCGAGCGAGGAGAAGAACGACACGATCTCGCCTCGCCGGAGGCGTTGGCGACCGGCCACTTGGCCTTGGCCATCAACTGCATGGATGTGAAATACGTGCTTCGAAATATCCAACCCAATTGTCGCGATTTCCATGGTGAATTGCTCCTGTTAGCGGGTTCGTCCATCGCCAGTATATCGCCGGCGCCGAGGGAGCGGGGCCGTCTTCCCCATCAACGGCCGGCTGCGGGATGAGCTGTTGAACGAGACGTTGTTCACGTCACTGGCCCAGGCCCGCGTCACACTTGGATACTGGCGGGCCGATTACAACGACAGAAGACCACACTCGCAGCTCGGATGGAGAACCCCGTCCGAGTTCGCGATGACCTGCCACCCGCGCCGGGATCTGGCGCTGCGCTATGCTGAAGGCTCCGCGCCAGCCCCCGTCGCTGCCACCGCCCAACCGGGCAAATCCAACGGCAAGGGCGAACTCAGAATTGGATAAAACTTGATGTGGTGGAACGGCCCGCTCCAACAGCATCAAAGTGCTAGAACGTGGTCGTTGTTCGAACGCCACAAAGGAGGGACCGTTCCGTGAAACAGGTTATCACCATCGGGCTGGATCTGGCCAAGCACGTTTTCCAGGTTCACGGGGCGGATGCCGAGGGCTCACCCGTGTTCAACCGGAAGCTACGGCGCAGCGAAGTTCTGCGTTTCTTTGAGAAGCTGCCAGCATGCCTGGTGGGGATGGAAGCATGCGGTAGCGCCCACTATTGGGCGCGCGAGATCGCAGCTCTCGGTCATGAGGTCCGGCTCATTCCGCCGGCTTATGTCAAACCCTTCGTCAAGCGTGGCAAGACGGATGCGGCGGACGCTGAGGCCATCAGCGAAGCGGTGACCCGAAAGACCATGCGCTTCGTGCCGATTAAGACGGCTGAGCAACAGGCTGCCGCGATGGTGCTGAAGACCCGCGCTCTTCTAGTGCGGCAGCGAACGCAGTCGGTCAACGCGTTGCGCGCGCATCTGGCAGAATTGGGGATCATCGCCACCGCCGGCCTGGCAAAGGTTGAGGCGCTGGTCGCAATCATACGGGATGAGACAGATGCACGCCTGCCCGCAGCAGCGCGCTTCGCGCTGATGGCTATTGCCGACGAGATTGAAGCTTCAGCCGACCAGATCGAGAGGCTCGAGCGCGCAATCGTCGCGGAGGCCAAGCACGACGAGGACATGCGTCGGTTGACCACGATCCCTGGCGTCGGCGCCATTACGGCGGCGACCATCAAAGCGCTTGTGCCGGATCCCGGCGGGTTCAAGTCGGCTCGCCACTTTGCCGCCTGGCTGGGATTGACGCCGCGGCCTCATTCAAGCGGAGGCAAAGAGCGGTTGGGACGAATATCGAAGATGGGAAATCCAGAACTCCGCTCTCTCCTCGTTGTCGGGGCAACGGCCGTCTTGCGGCTTGTCCGAAACGACGTTCGGGCGCGGCCGTGGCTGAAGGCGCTTCTCGCCAGACGCCCCTTCAAGGTTGCCGCCGTCGCGCAGGCCAATAAGACGGCGCGGATCATCTGGGCGCTCCTGAACAAGGGCGGAATTTATCGGCGTCCCGACCCATTGGCGATTGCCGCGGTGACGCAGTGACCGCCAAAACGATCTGACCGGCGCAGGCCGGCAGAGGGCGAGGTGCAACAACAGGCGATGAACCCATGGGACGAAATCCCGAAACGAGTGAAGCTACTGCCCCCAATGCGCTCAAGCGCGTAAACTTGATTTAGCTCCTCGTTCCGCGGATCTCATCGAGGCCAGCGGCCATATTGTGCCGCGCGCAAAGGCCGGACATATGACCGCACCGTTCCAATGTGTGAAATCGACTGAAAAAGCTCTTGCCTCGCGGGCCGTTCCACATATGGGGGCAAGGTCACCGCCAAAGCCAGATCGGCTCGAACGTTACGACTACGAATATCGGCGCAATGGAACGGTCAACCTGTTCGTTCTCCTCGACGTGCATCGCCCATGGCGGAAGGTCAAGCTAACCGAGCGGCGAACGGCGAAAGACTATGCCCAATGCATGCGGGAACTCGTCGACATCCATTATCCCGATGCCGAGATCATCCGCGTCGTTCAGGACAATCTATCGACCCACTCAGCCGGCGCCCTGTATCAGACGTTCCCGCCCGCTGAAGCACGGCGTATCCTGCGGCGGATCGAGTTCCACTACACCCCCAAGCACGCAAGCTGGCTCAATATGGTCGAGATCGAGATCGGCGTCTTGCGGGGACAGTGCCTCGACCGCAGGATCGACGACCCAAAGCGGCTGCGCCACGAAATCTCCGCCTGGGAACGGCAGAGAAACGCAGCACGCGCTCGCATCAAATGGATGTTCAGAACAGACAGGGCTCGCGCTAAAATGGGACGCGCCTACCCAGATACTGCCAAAGAGTCATAATCTCTGTGCAGAGGTACTAGCACTACTTTGGGTGCGCCGGGAGACCGGCAAGGAGGAGATGGTGAAAGTCCATTGCGATGAAGGTGTAGCGAACCACATCGGCCCCGAGCCGTGCGCAGGCGTCCGCGAGGGTGTCGGCGAAGCGTCGGTAGGGGAGCATGCAGGCCAGCCATTGAGCCGCGAAACAGTGTTATCTCGGGAGCCGACGCTGTCCAAAGAGCGGAAGGCAACATGGATGAGTGCGCAATTGCGAGCACCCGTCCAACCCGGCGTGGTCGTAGACCCTGGCATGCATGGAAGCTCCTTGTACGGGAACCGGGATATCTCCGGGTCGGCCATCTTCCTCCTCGGAGGAGGTGGTCCGCAGCGGGAAGGCGAGGAGCCGTAGCCGCTGATGCATGACACGGAGAAGTCTGACTCTGGCATAGTAGCTGAGAAGCCGACGAACAAAGCTGGATTACTGGCGGCGGAGTGGGCGGAGCCAAGGCCGGGGACCAAGGGAAACGCGGAACAGCAGCGCATGCACCGGACACAGGGCCGGGCTCGCATGACCCAGTCGCTGGACCGCGTACGGACAGCCGCAAGGCTGAGGAAGAAGGACCGGTTCACCGCGCTCTTTCACCACATCAATGTCGATACACTGCGGGCGGCGTTCTTTGCGCTCAGGCGTAGGGCTGCTCCCGGAGTGGATGGCATGACGTGGCAGGACTACGAGGAAGATCTCGAGCCCCGGCTCGCCGATCTGCACAAACGGGTCCAACGAGGAACGTACCGCCCGCAACCGTCTCGCCGGACGTACATACCAAAAGCAGACGGCAAGCAGCGTCCGTTAGCGATCGCGGCTCTCGAAGACAAAATCGTCCAGGGGGCCACCGTCATCGTGCTCAACGCCATCTACGAAGGAGACTTCTGTGGCTTTTCCTACGGGTTTCGGCCCGGCAGAGGACCACATGATGCGTTGGACGCGCTCTGCACAGCGATCGAGACGCGGCAGGTGAACTGGATCATTGACGCCGACATCCAAAATTTCTTTGGCGCAGTCAGTCAACCTTGGCTGGTTCGCTTCTTGGAACATAGGATCGGCGACAAGCGCATCATCCGCCTCATTCAGAAATGGCTGAAGGCGGGTATTCTCGAAGACGGCGTCGTAACCGCTGATGACAGGGGAACGGGTCAAGGTTCGGTGATTTCACCGCTCCTTGGCAACATCTACCTGCACTACGCTCTCGACCTGTGGGCCAAACGCTGGCGACAGCGCGAGGTCTCCGGCGGCATGATCATCGTGCGTTACGCGGACGATGTAGTAGTCGGCTTTGAGCGCGAGGATGACGCACGTCGTTTCCTTGACGCGATGCGCGCGAGACTGGAGGAGTTCGAGCTGACGCTCCATCCGGCCAAGACCCGCCTGATTGAGTTTGGTCGCCATGCGGCGGCTCAACGCAAGCAGCGCGGACTCGGAAAGCCGGAAACCTTTGCGTTCATGGGGTTCACGTTTATCTGCGGCAAATCACGCCGAGGGCGCTTCCAGCTTCAACGGAAGACCCGTGGCGACCGCATGCGAACCAAACTCCGCGAAATCAAGGAGGAGCTGAGGCGCCGAATGCACTGGCCGATCCCTGCACAGGGGAGATGGCTGAGGCAGGTCTTGACCGGCCACTTTGCGTACTTTGCTGTTCCGACGAATGGCCGAGCGCTCAATGCGTTTCGGTTCTACCTGACCGATCTCTGGAGGCGTACGCTTCGGCGGCGCAGTCAGCGGACCTGTCTGACCTGGGATCGCATAACGCAGATCACCGACGACTGGCTTCCCAAGGCTCGCATCCTTCATCCATGGCCGAAGCTGCGCTTCGCCGTCAAACACCCGAGGTAGGAGCCCGGTGCCTTAATTGGGCTCGCCGGGATCTGCGCGGGGGGCGCCCAGTGATGGGTGTCCCTACCGCGAACAGAATGTGTTTTGGCCGCTGTTTTTCAAGGATTTGCTTTCGGCAATATGGGCATTGCTGAGGCGGCGGCCGAAGGATGAGATCGACGATGGCGTGGCGTACGGCGGGCATGGTTGGTTGAGGCGGAGGCCCGTTGATTCTTTTTTTTCCGCCCCGCGTATGCGAGGCGACGATGTTGCAGGAAGGCGTAGGCAATCATTGTCATAAGGGCGTGGCGATGAAGACCTTGCCATGATCGCCCTTCGAAGTGATCAAGTCCAAGCTCCTCCTTCAACTGTTGATGCGCCTGCTCACAAATCCACCGTGCCTTGATGGTGGCGGCCAGCGTGCGCAGATCCGTCGTCGCCGGAAGATTGGCGAGATAGTATTTCCTCTCCCCGGAGGCACGTTGCTCGCCAATGAGCCAGGCTTCGTCGCCTGGGAGATGCTGCTGACCTTTATCCCATATCCGCTGCGGAGGGCCGTCGGCGGTGCGGACACGGAGAGCAGCAAATCGGGCTTTGAGCCGACCTTTCGTCCCGCTACGCCAACTCACGGTTTTCCATTTGGCGCTGGCCAGCATTTGTTCTGCCGCAATCGATAAGATATCGGGCACGTGGTGCTTTCGTGGTTTGCCACGGACTTTGGTGATCGGCCAAATGAGCTTCACATCGACGGGATACACTTTCTGGTGCCGAGGGATACCGACCGCCCAGGCCAGCCCGCGCTCTGTTAGCCCTTGTCGAAACGGTGCGCTGAGGCCGTATCCTGCATCCGCCAGCACACATCCAAAGCGCATGTTGGCTGCCATCGCGCGGTCAATCTCGGCCAAAGCGATCTCCGGCTTGGACCGTGGCGTTCGGTGTTCGACTGGCACGCGAGCGCGCTTCAAACGGGGCATGTCGCTTGTCCAGCTGTCAGGCAGAAAGAGACGTAACGCGACCATCACTGGCACTTCGCCGCGCGCAAGCGTTAAAGACACCAGCGTTTGGCAATTTGCAGTTTTACCGAGAGCCGATGCGTATTGCGCCGCAACACCGACCGATCGCTCACCCTTCTTCGGCAGTGAGGTGTCATCAATAACCAGCACCGCATCCCTGCCGCCGACAAGTCGGTCCGCCTGATTGAGCAGTTCTGTCTCCAGCGGCGTCGCGTCCCAGACACCGTCCGCAATGAAATGGTGCAACTGGTCGTAGTTGCTCGTGGCAAGGCGTTCCGCCATCGGCTGAACGCTCTTGCGATCGCCAGGACCGATCAATCCCGCAACATACAGAGGACACATCCGCTGCCGGGTCTTATGACCCAGCCGGTCCAAGAACGGCATCAGCCAGCGTTCGAGTTCGTCTTCCCATCCCGGCATGGTCAGCCCTCCAAGAGCCGACCACCCATGAATCATTGAAAAATTGATTCGGGAATCCTATAAAACGCGGCAAAATCAACAATCTGCCAAAGTAGTGCTAGGGTCCAGACTCAATTGAGCCAATATGCGACGAGAGCGGCGAGATGAACAGCGGCCCAGAAATTACGGGCGAGCTTGTCATATCGCGTGGCGATGCGCCGGAAGTCCTTGAGCCTGCAAAAGCAGCGTTCGATGACATTTCGTCCTTTGTAGGCGCGTTTGTTGAAGCGATGGATGACGACACGGTTAGATTTATTGGGGATTACGGGCTTGGCGCCACGACGAATGATTTCGCCGCGAAGCTTGTCGCCATCATACCCTTTGTCGGCGAGGAGCACGCTCATGGGTGGCGCGAGCGCCAGGACATCGGGAGCCGCAGCGATATCGGCATCCTGGCCTGGAGTCAGATGCAGGACGACCGGCCGGCAGAGCGGATCGCTCAGCGCATGGATTTTTGTCGTGCGGCCTCCGCGCGAGCGGCCGATTGCTTGATTGTGCTCCCCCCTTTTCCGCCGGAGGCACACCGGTGAGCTTTAATCGAGGTCGAGTCGAGCGACAGTACGACGCCGTCTTCGCCAGGCTTGGCCAGCGCTTCGAAGATTGCGCACCATCGTCCTCGCTTGGCCCAGCGATTGAAGCGATTGTAGATCGTCGTGTAAGGGCCGTATTCACGTGGACAATCACGCCATCGTGCACCCGATTGCAGCATGTGAATGATGCCGCTGACGATGCGTCGGTCGTCGTCCCGATCCGGCCCCGTCAGTCCCCTCGGCAGATGCGGTTCGATACGCGCCCATTGCCTGTCGTTCAGCCAAAACAAACCAGCGCGCATTCTCTCGCCCCCGAATCAACACGTAGGCAAGAGAATCACGTGGCGCTATTTAGGTACAGACCCTAGTTCGATCTCGCCACGCTCGAGTTCCTCCGGAAACAGTTCCGGAACGCTCGACGGTTCGATCGACGATATCTCGATCGTCGGGCGCAGCGAAGGCGGAAGCTCAACGCGCGCGAGTTCCTGATCTAGGGCCCAGCGCATGGAGGCCAGCCGCCGGGCTGCGCGCTGTTCGGCCCAGATGCCGACGCCGCGCTGCGCGGCGTTCGCGTTCGGCAGCCGAAATCTCGGGAGTAAGTTGATGTTCCGAAAAGGCATGCCGTGCGGCGCTCGCCGGGTCGAGCCGCAGCTGCCGAACTTTCAGATAATGATCGAACGGCCGCGCGGGGTCGCCTTGTTGCTCGTAAGCGACCATAATGTCGCCAATGTCGCTGCCATCCAATTCCTCCACGGCGATCGTGGTGCGGTAGATCATGACGCCGCGGCGGGCTCCGGCGAACAGCCACAGGGTATCGATGCGCGTCTGCAGTTCTGTGACGCCACGTGTCGCATCGCGCCAGCCGATGAAGCACCGCACGCGAAAGGTGGGCAGGCGGCCTTCGATCAACGGATGCTCGGCAGAGAAGTTCTGCAGCGCGTAGGGTTCTCCGCCGCAGATGAAGCCGCTCATGCGTTGGTCTGGCGGAGCGAAGAGAAATAGCCGCGGATCGGCGTCGGCCGCCAGAGCGGGCGCAATTGATCGCAGCCACGCGCTGTCATAGGTGCCCGCGTATTGTAAGCGCTCCTTATCGTCAACCGCAATTGGTCCGAAGGTTGCGGATGGCGCGGTAGACTCAATCAACTGAATCGCATGCTCGGGGCTTTCTACGTTGGGCAGGGCCACCAGTTCGCCGGCCCTACTGCGGCGGAGCGCCTGACCGTGATCCACGCTCAGGAGCGGGGAAGGCCGAAGACGCGCTCACGCGGCAGGTTCGCCGGCAGCGGCCTGCGGCCGCGCTTCTTTCCCGTTGTGTTTTCGACGGGTGGCAAGCCCGTGTCCGGAAGTTCGGCGATATTGTTCGTTTCACTGCCGGCGTCATCCTCATCGGCGGCCTGCTCGGCTTCATTGAAGAGACGATCGACGTGCTTTTCGCTGCGTGGCGCAAAACGATGCAGGCGTGCCAGCGCCAGTTCTTCCTCGAGTTTGACGACGCGGTCGGCGAGTTGATGGTTCTCCGCCTGCAGCGCAGCAGTGCGCGCCAACAGCACTTCAACACTCGGATCGCCGGTTCGATTCATCGGATTCTTGAATCTGAACCGTACCGACGCGTCAACCGCTCAACTCGAGAGCTCAGCCGGCAACCTGATAGTGCCGCACCGGATGGCGGACCATCGCATCGATATCGATGCCATCAAGAATCCAGTGCAATTGCTCGGTCGTAAGCCGGCGACCGCCTCCTGGCGGCGCGGCCATCGGAACTTGTCCTCGGTCAGCCGCTTCAGGACCAGCACAAAGCCGGACCGGTCGAAGAACAGCAACTTCATCCGGTCGCAACGGCGATTGCAGAACGCAAAAACCGCCGGCGTGAATGGATCGAGCGCCATCGTCTCCTGGACCAGGACCGCAAGGCTGTTGATGCCAGCCCGGAAGTCGATCGGCTCACGGTGCAGATAGACCTGCAGGTCACCGCCCAGTCTGAACATGGCCCAGTGCTCCGATGATCGCCGTCAATGCATCCACATCGCCGCATTCCAGCGCGAGCTTCACGCCGTTCGGCAGCGACACGCTCACTTTGGCCGGAGAATAAAAAGCTGGAGTCCCTTTGGGTTCCGAACCTCCACTTCATCGCAAGTCGCCGGCAAATCCACCGTCGCCACGCTGTCTTGCCGCGACAGGGCTCGATCGGCGGCCCCCTCAAGCTGAACCGGGATGAACGCCGGGCGTGAGGACGGCGGCAGCGACCTGGCTGCGGTGTGCTTCTTGATCCACTTCCGAAGCAGGTTCGCGTTGACCCCATGTTCGAGTGCAAGCCTCGATACCGAAACCCCAGGCTCAAGGCAGGCCGTCACAAGACGCTCTTTCGATGCCGCCTCGTAGCGCCGGCGACCGTTCCGGCCAACAAGCCTGACCCGCACTTTCTGATCATCCGCTGCCATCACAAGGTGTCCACCTATTTTGGTGGACACCTCGCATCAGAGCACTCAAAAGCAAAAGGTGCGGAGAAATTCGTGCTTAGACTTGTAGTGATAGGTCGATCGGTCAAACTCGATCGCGTCACAAGGCCTTGCGTAACCGGTATGAGCTCCCACGTCGGCGGTGATCAGCGTGCGCGTGCATAGCGGATCGGCATCCAGTATTGGCGCATGGCCTCGACGGCTGCGGGAATATCGAGGTGGGCGTTGCGCAGAGAGGCGCGGGTCTCGCGGCCGGTCCGTGGCGGTCCGAGCAGCGGACCGGCCTGATCGTCGCGACAGTGCAGCAGAATAGGCAGCAGCAGGCGGTGATTGACGTTGCTGGCGTCCAGCAATGGCGCCCACGCCGACAGCCTGAGCCGCATCGCGGCGTAGAATCCCTGGCACCATGGTCGCGGATCGACGTCGCCGTTGGGTTGACGCCGGTGCATCGGGGCGAACTGGTTAGGCGTGGTGGAAAGGATCCGGCTGATCTCGTTATGACGCAGCGCGACGGCGGAGAACGCAGCGAACTCCGGGGTACCGCCGTGGTTGAAAGCATCGGCATCGATGGCAAGCAGTGGGCATATCCAATCGAGCGGGCTCATCGACGCCGGTCCGGCCACGATCGCGGCGACGTAGCCGTCGAGCATGGGGAGACTGGTGGTGGCGGGATGCTGATCGAGGCGAGCCTGGAGCCATTGCTCGAGCTCCGCAAGCGGCATGGCGGCGGCCGCCATCGACGATGAAGCTTTAGGGCGACGTGGGCTCATGCTGCAGCCTGTGCGATGCGCTCACGCGCCCCCTTCCAGTTCCAGACGAGCAGCTCGTGGAGCTGGTGGCTCTTGGTTCGTCCGGAGACAATCCGCTCCAGCACGTCCGTCAGATAGATCTGAGGATCGAGTTCATAGAGTTTTGCCGTGTTCACGATCGACGAGAGAATCGCCCAGCTCTCGGCGCCGCCTTCGCTGCCGCTGAACAATGAGTTGCGTCTTCCCATGGCAATCGGGCGCATGGAACGCTCTACCGTGTTGGAATCGACCTCGACGCGGCCGTCGCGGAGAAACAGCGTCAACCCGTCCCAGTGATTGAGTGCATAGTTGATCGCCTCCGCCAGCTTCGACTGCGAGAAGAGCTGGCCAACCATTGTGGTCAATCGTGCCTTGAGCGCCTCCATCAACGGAGCGGTCCTGGCGCGACGGACGGCGAGCCGCTGCTCGGCGCTCGAGCCGCGGATCTCGGCTTCGATCGCATAGACCGCCTGCAGGCGTTCGATCACCTCGCGCGCGAACGGCGACTGCGTCGTCTTGAACACTTCGACGAACTTACGTCGGGCATGAGCAAGACAAAAGGCGAGCTGGATCTCGCCGCCATGATCGCGGGCGAGCGCCTTGTTGGCGGCATAGCCGTCCACCTGCAGAATGCCGGAAAAGTCCGTCAATTGTCCGGCGATCTGCTCCGTGCCCCGGCCGGCCGCGAACACGTAGGCAACCGCCGGCGGCGAGGGCCCGCCCCATGGTCGGTCATCCATGGCATGCGCCCAGAACTGGCAGATGCGGGTGCGATGTCGCCCGGGGTCGAGCACCGGCATCGGCGTCTCGTCGCAGAACACGCGCGGCGCGCTCTGGATCGTCCTCAGCTGAAGCTCAAAGAGGCTTTTGAGCCACCAGGCGGTACGCCTCACAGCTGGCGAGCGTCGCGCGGTCGAGCTGGATGCCCTAGCCGGCCAAGATCTGCACCTGCCGGTACAGCGGCAGATACCAGGCGAACTTCTAGACCACCACGTGGCTCATGAGTGCGGTCGAGGCCATGCCGCTCTCGATCAGCCGCGGCAGCGCCTTCGCTTGGACCACACCATCGGTGCAGCTGCGGCAGCCATATTTGGGACGGATCGTGCGCAGCACCCGCAGGATCGCCGGGATGATGTCCAGCACCTCGGTGACGTCCTCGCCGATCTTGTGGAGCTGACCCTGGCAGCACGGGCAGGCCGTCGCCTCCGGCTCCAGCACCTGCTCGCAGCGCGGCAGGTGCTTTGGGAGTGCGCCGATGTTGCGGCGCGCCTTCTTCCGCGGCGGCTTGCCAAGCGGCTTCGCCGCTGCCGCATCGTCGTTGGCAGCGGCAGGTGGCGTGGCGTCGGTCTCGAGATCGCCCAGCTCGAGCGCGAGTTGCTCGTCCACGAGCACCGCAAGTCGCTCCGAGCGCTTCCCGAAGATCATCTCCTTGAGCGTCTGCATCGCCACACGCAGCTTCTCATTCTCGGCGTCAAGCGCGAGCACCATCTCGGTCAGAGCTGACGGATCGGTCGGGAGAGCGTCGGGGCGAATCGCCATGACCAGACGATACATCCGCGCGCGACACGCTCCAGCGAAATCCTCACCTCTCAGCCGACAACGGCCGGCTGCTTCACAGTAAGCGCTCCTTTCTACGCACCTATGCAGTTGAGCGCGGGGATGGGATGAGGTGTCCACCATGAACGAGGTGGACACCATCGATGATCACTCCAGAAGAACTTTTGAGACTTGAGACGGTCGGCGTGTTGCGCAATGGGCGGCGTCGCTATGATCCGGCCAGCAAACAGCGGCTGGTCGAGGCCTGTCTGCAGCCTGGCGTGTCGCTGGCGGGGCTGGCGTTGCAACACGGCGTGAACGCGAACCTGCTGCGCAAATGGGTGGCCAAGCGACAACGTCAGAACGGGGATGGCCAGCCGGAGGCGCCGATTGCGCCAGCCTTTGTTCCGGTTCGCGCGCCGTCGCCGTCGCCAACTCGATCTGCTGGCGCGATCGCGGTTTGCGCGACGGAGCGATCCTGTGCAGGGCGGCTGACGGCATCGATGCCCAACGGCGTGACGCTTTCGCTGGAAGGCGGCGACGCGCAGTTGCTGTCGGCGGTGATTGAAGCGCTGGGGCGTTGCGATGTTCCGGCTGGCGTCTGATCTTCGGGTCTACCTTCACCGCGAACCGATTGACTTCCGGGCGGGCATCAACAGCCTGGCGATCGTGGTCGAGCAGTCGATGGGGCTGGATCCGTTCCAGCGCGCGGTGTTCGCGTTCTGCAATCGTCGCCGCGACCGGATCAAGCTGCTGATTTATGACCGGTCAGGATTTTGGATGCTGCTGAAGCGGCTGGAGGCCGACAGATTCCACTGGCCCCGAAGTCAGGAGGCGGTGCTGACGCTGACGACGGAGGAGCTGCACTGGCTGCTTGACGGCATCAACATCGCGGCGGTGCGTCGTCATCCGGTGCGGCAATATCACAGCGTGGGCTGAGCGTGTTCGATGCGGGCGGCGTCATCAGCGCTATCGGATGACGCCGGCCACCGCATGGAACTCGGTTGACGCGGCGGCATGACTTCGATTCAAGACTACGATGAGTCGCAGGCCCACGACGCACGAGCTGGAAGCCTTGATCGCGGCGCACGCGGCCGAGCTCGCGGCGCTGAAGGCGGAGAACGAGAAACTCGCGCAACGCGTCCTGCATCTTGAGGAGCAGTTGCGCCTGGAGCGCTTGCGCCGCTACGCGCCGAAGAGCGAAAAGCTCAAGGAGCGCATCTTCAACGAAGCCGAGCAGGCCGCCGCTGAAAGCCGGGACGACGACGATGTCGAGGCGGTCGCCGTGCCGGACACGGGATTGCCGGAGGCTCCAAAGCCGGCACCGAAGACACGCGGCCGCAAGCCGCTGCCTGACGATCTGCCGCGCCAACGCGTCGAACATGATCTGGGTGAGGATCAAAAGGACTGTCCGTGCTGCCGCAATCGGATGCATCGGATGGGCGAGACCGTCACCGAGCAGTTGCACGTCGAGGTGAAGGCGTCAGTGCTGCAACATGTGCGGTTCAAATATGCCTGCCGTCACTGCGAGCGCACCGCGCTGAACACCCCGATCGTGACCGCGCCGATGCCGGCGCAGCCGCTGCCGGGTAGCGTCGCCACGCCATCGACGCTGGCGCTGGTGCTCGCCAACAAATACGTCGACGGCACGCCGCTGTACCGTGTGGCGGACGCGCTGGGGCGCGCCGACGTCAGCATCAGCCGCGGGACGCTGGGCAACTGGGTGATCCGGGCGAGCGAGTTGCATCTGCATCGGGTCTATGACGCGCTACAGCAAAAGCTCAGGTCGCAGCCCCTGGTCCACGGCGACGAAACCTGGGTCCAGGTTCTGAAAGAGGACGGCCGGGATGCGCAGGCCAAATCCTTCATGTGGGCCTATCGCAGCGGCCAGGACTGCGCGCAGCCGGTCGTGCTGTTCGATTACCAGCCCGGTCGCGGCCAGGAACATCCTCAGGCCTTCCTGGCCGGCTATCGTGGCTTGTTGATGAGCGACGGCTATGACGCCTGGGGCACGCTGACAGGCGCGACCCATCTTGGCTGTATGGCGCATGCGCGCAGGAAATTTACCGATGCGCTCAAGGCCAGGAAGACGCCCGGCGGTCCGCCATTGCAGGCGCTCAAGTTCTTCGAGGCGTTGTATGAGGTCGAGAGGGTGGCGCGCCAGACGCCGCCCGACGACGAAACGCGCGCCGCATACACCTTGCGGCTGCGCCAGCAGCATAGCCTGCCGGTATTGGCCGCCTTCCGGACCTGGCTCGACGACCAGGCGCCGAAGGTCCTCCCCGAAAGCTTGACCGGCAAGGCGATCGCCTATGCGCGCAACCAATGGGATTATCTGACCCGTTACACCAGTGACGGTCTCGCCCCGATCGATAACAATGTTCTGGAGCGCGACATCAGGCCGTTTTGCACCGGACGAAAAAGTTGGCTGTTCAGCGACACCGTTGCCGGCGCCAAGGCAAGCGCCGTGATCTACAGTTTGGTGCTGACATGCCGGGCATGCGGCGTCGATCCCTATGCATGGCTACGTCACGCGCTCACCGAATTGCCCCAGCGCGCGCCAGACGCCGATATCGAAGATCTGTTGCCGTTCAACTGCACCGCTCAAAAAAACCTGCCAGCTGAGAATAGCGGCTGACGTTCGAACGCTCAGGTCAACCAAGCCGTTCCGATGACACTGCTGGGGCCCGGCGTCACGCGACGCCGCGGCCAGCCGCGCGCGTAGCCTGTGCGGTAAAATACGCGCTTACGCTTCACAGGCTTGGGGGAGACACGCGTCCACTCGAGCCCGTCGACCAGCATCGCGAGCTGCGTCGCACTCAAATGCACCGCGCCGTCGCGGATCGGCGGCCAGGTGAAATGCCCTTCGTGCAACCACTTCGTTACAAGCACCATGCCGCTGCCGTCCCACGCCAGCAGCTTCACTCTGTCGGAACGTTTGGAACGGAAAACGAAGACGGTGCCGTCATAAGGATTCGTGTGTAACGCTTCGCTCACCAGCGCCGACAGCGTGTGCACCGACTTGCGAAAGTCGACCGGCTGGGACGCCAGCATCACCTTGAGGTCGGGCCGCAGCGCTATCATCGACCGCCTCTGAGCACCGACAGCACCGTGCAAAGCGTCGCAGCATCCACTTCTCCCTCGACGCGAATGCGCGCCCCACTCACCTCGATCTCGACCACCCCACAGGCCCTGGTCGGCGGCGCGGTCACCTTCAAGGGCCTCGCTTGCGCCGAGGCTGAGAGAGCTGGCCGCTCTCGGCGCCAATCTGGATCGGCACGAAGCTCGGCGCCTTGCCGGCCATTGCCGTAATCTGGCGTCGCCACACCGTGAGCAGCCCGCGGGAAACGCCGTTGCGCCGCGCTACCTCGGAGATGTTCGTGCCTTCCTCAAAACTCTCCGCCACGATCCGGGCCTTCTCCTCGCCCGTCCATCGTCGCCGCCGGCGCTCCCGGGTGATCACCTCGACACGACGATAGGAGTCACCTTCCTGCCTGGCATCAAGCATGGCATTTACCATCGATCCACCTCCTCCAATCAGCTCATGCCAGGCTCTATCGCGCGCAACCCCACAGAGGGCTAGGTGGGGGCCTCATGCCGGTTACGGCCTTGCGGATCGAGACTTGCCATTCGCCACGGACTTCGTCGACCAGCTTGCGCTTCCGGCCGGGCTTCATAGCTTTCGGCAGCGCGCATCGGCCAGCGGCCGCCGGATCGCCTTCTCGAGCCCGTCGATCCGCTTCTGCGCCGCCATGAAGGCCCTTGGGGTCCGTCACGACGAAGCGGGACGTGGTCGGCACCACCAACTTCTCCTGCGCCTGGCGATGACGGACCAATTCAACAACTCGGCAACGAACAGTTTAAGCGCGAGCTTCAAGCGCTGATCGCCAAATCCATCACGCCCGCGAGTTCCTTCGCGGACTGTTGCGCCATCACCGATGAATTGACCGAGGAGGAGCACGGCTCGCCGAGAAGACCGAAAAGTTTCCGGATGAGGAGGTCAACGCCTCGGTGACCGGCCCGGCACCGGACCCTATAAAGGGTAAATGATCACCGACGACCTACGAGATGTGCCAGCAAGCACTCAGTCGACGATTTCAAGTTGGTGCCCCCAAGGATCAAGAACATAGAGATTGGTCTTTCCAGCCAGCGGGCCCGCATCGATGTAAATTGCGTCGAGGACAGTGCAGCCGTGAGCGGCCAAATAGCTAGCCGCCTTACCGACATCATCCACCCGAAGGCCAAGGTGGTGTCCGCCACGATCGCAGTTCCGGGGCAAGTCAAACCGGCGCTGTTCAGGCTTGTCGTATTGAACAAGTTGAAATTTCAGATTCGGCGTGAGTTTCAACATAGCGAACTTCAACCTGGCCTCCGCCACGTTGACGTGAGATTCCATCCAGTCTCGACCGTCCGTTCCGCGAGGTAGGTCGGCGGCATCCAGCGGTCCCAAGCGAAAGAGCTCGGTGGCGCCGAAGACATCGCAGTAGAAAGAAATGGCGGCATCAAGATCCGGCACCGTCCAAGAAACATGGTCTGCTTCAAGGAAATTTGGCTTTTCCATAGCTGCACCATCCAGTTGACACGGCGCCTCCATCGCATTTTGAGACATGCCGCGCTTGCGAAAAATGAGATCCACCTCGCTTCATCACAGCTTCAGACTGCATCGCAAACTGCGATCGGCTTCTACGACCGCGCATCAGAACACCATTTGTCTATGTTGTTGAAGAGAAGAGACTTTGCTGATTGGGATGCAATCCTGGGGGTATTTTGGGGTTCTGCCGCGCCAGTGCCACCTTGCGGCGGATCTTCGCACCTGCCCCATGGACGCCGTAACCCGTCGCGGCTATTCTACCATAAACGTAGGCTCCGCCGTAGACCGAATTCTCGACCATCCTATGGAGGGTCGCGTAGCTGGGCCGCCGCCAGGCTGTGTCGCCGTTCAGCTGCTACACCCGGTAGGTCGAGGCAGTGTTCATGGAACCACAGCAGCGCCTGCCGCGCGTTCGATCATCCCCGATGGGATCTCCAGAAGACGCTCCGTCTCTGATCCATCCAGCGTGCAGCAGAGAACATCGCCGTCCGCCTTGTCGATCACAGCATGGACGAAAACCTCCCGGCTTGCCTTAAGGGCGAGGCCAGTACAGAACCTCACGGTAAATGGTCCCGTGGGCGTTCTCAAGCCTTGTTGTACAACGATTGTCGCCTTCATCAGGCACCCGGCTATCGCGCGCCGATGGCGGCGAACAGATGCAGGTCGCGAACGTTGTGGACATGATGGACAACGCCGGCGCGTTGACCATCATGTCCACAGCAACAGCAGCAGACAGAGTCTCTGGCAGCGTGATAGAAAGGGAACAGGAGCGGTCAGTTTCCAACTAACAAACCGGTTCAAGCGGTCCCGCTCCGCGGGTCCATTTCAGAGTCCTGACAGCATTCACCCCGGAGAAATCCGCGAGCTACCTCGACAATTCAGGCTATCGAACCTAATTCTATGACGCCACCGGACGGGATGCGCATTTTGTAATGCGGGAATGAAGCGTTGGCAGCAACTTACCATATGTCCGATTGTGCGACAAGTTCTTGTTCACCGCGCAAGGGTCTTGGATCGCGTCTTGGTGCAAACCTGCCGGCGTCACTGAGATCGCATGATGGGCTCGTCCACGAGTCTCCGCGACTTGAAACTCCTAGTGCGCGGTAAAGCCCGGATAGCCACTTGCGGCGACTTCGTCGCACTTTTGCCGATAGTTGCCTGCGCCCCCGGTGTAGGCGAGTACTCGGCGCGGTTTGCCTTCAACGTTCGACCCCAAGTACCAGGAATTCGTCTTGGCGATCAGCATTGCGTTGGCGAGCTCGTCGTGATGCGCCACCCATTGATCTTCCAACTCTTCGGAGGGTTCGATTACCTTCAAATTGTTGTCCCGGAGATAGCTAATGCATCCAGTTATCCACTCGACCTGCTGCTGCAAGCAGGTTGTCGCGTTGCAAAGCGCGGCCACCGGGGCAAGCGGCACTGCGGTCGTGAAGAGATTGGGATAGCCGTGCACCTGCAACCCCATGGTGGTCCGGATGTCTCGGCCCCAATCCTCCTTCAGGGATCGTCCATCGCGGCCGCGGATGTCGATGCGGGTCAAAGCGCCCGTTGCTGCATCGAAGCCCGTTGCCAAGATGATGACGTCGAGCGGGTGAACTGTGCCGTCCACCGTCTGGATCCCTTCGGTCGTGATGCGCTCGATAGGGTTGGTCTTGACGCTGACAACTTCCACATTGACTCGATGGAACGCCTCGAGGAAATTCTGCTCCAAGGGCACCCGATGAGTGCCGAATCCGTAATCGCTCGGGATCAGCAGGTCATAAAGTTTTGGATCTCTGAGCCGCTCGCGCATTTTCGCGCGCACGAATTCGGAGATCTCCGCGTTCACCGCCTCATCGAAGAACAGCTCGGCGAAGGACGATATCCACAACTTCACGGAACCGTCGTTCCAGCAGTCTTCAATCACCCTGCGGCGTTGTTGCGGTGGCAGACCGGCCCAGGCGTACTCGACGTCATGTTCGAAGCCCGTGAACGTGTGCGGCAGTCGCTCGGTAAGGGTTTTGAACTTTGACTTGTAGGCCTCGACGTCCCCGGCAGTGTACTTGGAATTCTTCATAGGTATGATGTATTGCGGCGTGCGGACGAATACTTTGAGATGGCCAACCTTTTCCGCGATCGTCTGGATCACCTGGATCCCCGTTGGTCCGTTACCAACCACGCCGACGAGCTTCTCATCAAGATCGACCGGTTGCTGCGGCCATCGCGCCGTATGAAACACCTGCCCCTTGAACGCCTCCTGCCCCGGAAAGGACACATGGGGTGCCGAAAGCACACCGCAACAGGTGACGACAAACTGGGTATCGATCACATTACCTTTGTCGGTCACGACCACCCATCGCTCCGTCGCTTCATTAAAATGCGCGCTCTGGACCGTCGTGCCGAACTGAATGTCCTTGCGCAGGTCAAGCTGATCCGCCACGTAATTCAGCCAGCGTTCGATTTCGGGCTGGCTCGGAAATCTTTCGCTCCAGCTCCATCGTTTGTAGAGGTCTTCGGAGAAAAGGTACTGGTACTGGTAGCCTTCTGAATCGACCCGCGCACCAGGATAACGGTTCCAATACCAAGTGCCGCCGACACCCGAGGCAGCGTCGATCGCCCTGACGTTCAGCCCGAGCTCTCGTAGCCGGTACAGCTGGTAAAGACCGGCGATGCCTGCTCCGACGACCAGGGCATCGAATTTCGTTGTCGCACGCCCGCCACTACGACAATTGTCCTTGTTCGGCGTCTTGGTCATTTCTCCTCCCTTCTGTTTTTGACGACCTGCGAGGAGAACAGCAAGTATCGTACCAATGAGGGGAGGGGGCGCAAGAAGTCCGCAGTCCTAAGCGAGATGAAGCCGCCAAAGAATGGCTGTGAGCAGCGCCCCACGCGGTACTCTGACGTGTTCGGTGATCCCGTCGTCGCCACTGCGATCCTCGACCGGCTCCTGCACCACAGCCACATGCTGACGGTGAAGCCCTGTGTCAATTCGAATAAGAACGACGTGATCGACGCGGCTGCGATCGCCGAGGCCGTCACGCGGCCGACCATGCGCTTTGTTGAGATCAAGACGGAGACGCAGGCGGAGCTGCAAGCGCTTCACCGTATCCGCGACCGCATGGTAACCGGGCGAACCCGACTGATCTGCCAGATGCGGGCGCTGTGTATCGAGTTCGGCGTCGCAATCCATCAGGGTGTGGGTAAGTTCAAGGCCGACATGCCGCGAGTACTAGCCAGCGAGGAAAACGACCTGACGCCGATGATGCGCCGGCTGCTGGGAGATCTGTTCGGCGACCTGTGCCATCTCGAAGAGCGGATCACCGAAGTCACCCGTGAGATCGAAGCAAATGCCGCAGAGGACGAGCGATCTCGACGGCTGATGACAATACCCGGCATCGGCCCGCTCATAGCCACCGCAATCCTGGCTTCGGCTGGAGACGGTCGGCAGTTCCGCACCGCACGTGATATGGCTGCTTGGCTGGGCCTCGTCCCAAGACAGCACTCGACTGGCGGAAAGACGACGCTGCTGGGAATCAGCCGCCGAGGGAACCACTACTTGCGGCGCGTGCTCATCCACGGCGCACGATCCTGTGTCATCCACCTTGATCGAAGCCGAGACCGGCTCGGCGCCTGGATCGACACCTTGCAGAAGCGCATGCACATCAACAAAGTCACGGTGGCATTGGCGGCAAAGGTCGCGCGTCGCATGGGTGATTCTCAATCGGCCGGGAGCAACCTACGAACGCCGTGACCCCACGGTGGCATAGAGTTCCTGGCCGGCAGACTGCGAGGCTTGAGGAAGCGATGACGAGAACGTTGATCGGCGCACTGTAAGCCTTCCTGCCGAAAGCGTGCTCCAGCACGACGAAGCTATCCAGGAACAGCGCGCGCGTATCTCATCTTGGCTGCAACCGCAGCTCGCTCGCGAGAGGCCGAATACATTTAAGCAGACTATGCTCGTTACGAGACCGAAAAGCCTTGCACGGACGGAGTGGACCATACATTTCGGCGGATCACGTCCTGCAGCATCTCCTTGTCGAGCGGCAGATCCGCCACCAGCTTCTTCAGCTTGCTGTTCTCTTCCTCGAGCTGCTTCAACCGTCGCATCTCGGTCGGCAGCAATCCGTCGTACTTCTTCTTCCAGTTGAAATAGGTCCGCCCTGGCTGATCCCGGCCTTGCGGCAGATCTCCGCCACCGCAACGCCATCGTTGCCCTGCTTCAGGATGAACGCCTTCTGGGCGTCCGAAAAACTTCGAGGCCTTCATCGTCTTCACTCCTCCCAGCCGAGGGAATCGATGCGAAAACTCTAGCCAAAAATGGTCCAGTTTGCCGGCCTCAGATCATCACGCGCACAGGTCTTGAACCTCGTCAAGTTCTCAGCCTATCTAATGACCATTATGGACAAGTACCCCACGGCGTTGGCGCCAGAGTTTGAGCCGAGTGGTGCGGTCAAAACACCATTCGATGAATGGTGGGCTCGGGGTTCAATCATCATTTCCTAATGTGCCGGAGGAAGTCGCGCGCGAGTGGCTGCATCGGCATTGGAAGTATTCGCCGCATGGGTACCTGGTATCGCGGAATTACAGCTTCGAGCTGAAGCGCTGGCCAGACCTGGATGTTGTGGAGCGATTTCAAAGCCAACAATGCCGGCGCGTTCCGTAAAGGTGAAGAGCTGATCGATCTCCAGCCTGGCTGGATGCCCTGGGTACCAAAGTACATGTTGGCAAGACAACGACACGCAAGTCCGAAAGTAGACAAAGCCGTCACAACTACGCTGCAGATTGCAGGAGTTTTGTTTTGGCACAAAGAACGCAGTTCTTCGGGCATAGCCCAGGCCGCCCTCTCTTGGGTATGGTTACCATCGCAAGTTGAAGCTTTGGTTGGCCAGCGGAGTTAGCGGCGCGTGACTTGAGGCGCGGGACGGCGTCCGCCCGGCCGACACCGACGGGCGTTAGGTCACCACGCGTATCGCGGCATTTCCCCCGGGCTCCTGGTTCGATCACATCGAGCCGAATGAACATGAAGGGAACACGGACGACGAGAAGGCGCGAAGGCTTCGGAAAGTGAACGCAGAGAACGACTTCGCGGCGCGGCTCATTGATGCCGGGCGCCTTGCAACGATAGCCCGCACATGCGGCCTTAGAGATGACGTCTCCCACTACGTTAACAAAGCACTCAAGGAGCTTTGGCAAACCCAGTCTCCTGAAGAGGCAAGAAAGATCGCCGAGCGCTGGGTCTTTTGGGACGCGGAGGGGAAGCCGTGGCCGTGCATGCCCCCGTTGGATAACGTGGTCCAGTTCCATCGCGCCGGCCCAACACAGATATCGATGGCGAGCCAGCCGGCAACACCATTGCAGGCAATCTGGGATTGGTTCGAACGACAGGATGAAGAGGCGCGAACTGAGATTCCGGCATGGCGGCGCTTCTGGTGTTCAAAGGTCATGATCTTCTCGACTTTGGCAGCCGAGCGTGGTGGGAATATCTTCGGCAGTGGCTGAGCGAGACGAAATTATCAAACCAGACGATCATTGGCCGCGCATTGACGTTCCGGAGCTGTTTTGAGTATTTCGCGGAGTGCAGGTTCACTGAATCGGGGTGGGCCCGGTCCGAAAAGGTCGCCTTAGCGTTGTTGAAGATGCCAAGAATGCGCCCGATTCCGATGCCGCGCGCCTCGCACCGATTGCGCAGAAAATGCTTGATACGTTGCCCGCGCGTAAAAGCCGATGGATCAGCGTGCGCAAGTCCTGGAGGGAACTGGTTAGTGCAAGCCTCACACCCCGGGCTTTGAGGGTTTGGAGCGCCTCGCAGATGGAGAGAGTTCAGGGGCATTGGTCCAATCGAGAAGTGTGGCGTGTCACCAAACCAATGCGCCACCAATGGGTACAAGAAGCCTTATCCAGATGTCTCGCTAATCTAGGGGAGTTTGACCTTCCTCCCGCTACGCCGTACGAAAGAGCATAGGCTCAATGAGGCATTCAAAGGTCGGCTGCGAGAGATTTACCGGACGCTTGATCCGGTGGCATTGCTGGCACAGATGCGGGACGCTCAGAATGAGCTGGGTAAGGCGTCGATCAACGGGCTGGAAAGCCAGCGATGACTGTCGCGCAGGGGCACAGCGACTTGGCGGCCTTTGCCCGAGAGCTCGGCGATGGTTGGAAACAGGGTGAGCAGCGGGGCATTCATCGGCGTCGCTATGTGCGGCGCAAGCCTGTGCCACGTCGGCCATCGATGCTCGACCCCTACATTCCCACCATCGAGGAATGGCTCGCCGCGGCTCCGCACTTGTCCGCGGTCGATCTTCTCTCCCGGCTGGAAGCGCATGCGCCCGGCCGGTTCAGCGGCCATCAGCGGGCGATTGGTGAAGAATTGGCGATAAAAGGCCGCTCGACAGCTCATCAGCAGCACAGAGATCACACTATCGGTCCAAGCTTCGTGCCTTAGTATTTAATCCTGACAGGTTCTTTCGCCGAAGCACCGCAAGCCGCTCGCTCGCTACGGCGCTCTGGAGGGCGCGCTTCGCGAGCGGCTTGCTCCGACTCGCGGCAGCCGATCCAGGACACCAGGGTGCGCTTCGGTAGCATTATCATCTGAGGCAATATGAGGGGGCAGTTCCGGATGGCGTTTGACACCAAATAGGCGGAACGAACCCAATCTGCTCGGCGCTCCACTTCCATCCTGTTCGCCGCGCGGCAGATTAAGACCGCGCTCAAGTTCCTTTCGCGGGTACATCTGGGATGTATCCGAGCTGCTGCGTGAGAGCGGCCAGGGCCTGGCGAGCTTCCTCCAGCGTCGCTGTCGCCTTGTTAAAGAGCTGCCGCGCTTCATTTGATTGAGTGACCGCTCTTGCACCGGCACCAAAGAGCTTTTTCCTGATTGATGGAGGTCGATCCTCGAGTACTGCCCGCTTCAGGTCTGCGAGGGTGCTCATGAGCGCTCGATGTGCGCGCGCTTGCGCCTTTTCAGAGTCCGCGGCAGCGGCTAGCGCGTCACGATAACGCCGTACCGCCTCGACGGTCCGCTCTTCAAGATGAGAATCGTCGCTCAATGGCTCGTTCTCGCTACTTGCACGGTCGAAGCCACAGGCGTCATGCTCGTTGGATGACAAATCGCTCTCAACCTCTCTGAGAGTACAACCTGACGCCACGTGCGCTTCAAGCGTCTTGAACAATCATTACTTTCGCCGCCGCTTCATCAGATTGCGCATCGGCGGTAGTTGCTAAGTATCCGTCCGGTGAGGACGTCAGTCAGATAGGCCTGCGGCTCGACGCCGCACAGCTTGCAGGTCTCGATCAGCCAAGCGACTCAGGCCCAGTTCTCCGCGCCCTCATCATGCCACGTGAACAGCGCATTCTTGCGGTTAAGGATAAGAGGACGGATGCTTCGCTCGACAACATTGGTGTCCAGCTCGATACGGCCGTCGTCGAGGAAGCGCGTCAGGCCAACCCAGTGGTTCAAGGCGTAACGGATGTGCTCGGCGATTGTCGCTTTGCCCGAGACGCGGGTGAGTTGCTGCTCGAACCAGGCCTTGAGCGCCAGCACCAGCGGCTTGCTGAGCTCCTGGCGGACGGCACGGCGCTCATCGGCGCTGCGGCCCCTGATCGACTTCTCGACGGCATAGAGAGCGGCGATACGCTCGAGTGCTTCACTCGCGATCGGGCAGGCCGTCCTGGCGCCGCCGCAGATGAGCCCAGCAGAAGGCGAGCGTGATCGCCGCGTCAGGCCCGGTGTCGGCGACGGTCTTGTAGACGATATAGCCGTCGCATTGCACGATGCCGCGATAACTGTCGAGCAGCTTGAAGGCGTGGACGGCGCCGCGACCGGGCGCGTAAGTGTAGGCCACCGCCGGCGGGTCGGCCCCGCCCCACGGCCGATCGTCGCGCGCGATCGCCCAGAAGAAGCCCTTCTTGGTGCGGCCGCGGCCGGGGTCGAGCACCGGCGCTGTTGTCTCGTCGACCGCGATCTTGCTCGCGGTCAGAATGATCTGCGCAGCCTGAGCCAGAGCGGACGAAGCTCCACGGCCGCATGGCCGCCCCAGAACGCCAGGACCGAGCGCTTGATGTCAATACCTTGCGCCAGCAGCACCTGAACCTGCCGGCACAGCGGCAGGTGCCAAGCATATTTGGCGACCGGCACATGGGCGACCATCGCCTCAGTTGGCAACCCGCCCTTGATCAGCCGCTCCGGTGCCGGCGCCTGAACCACGCCATCCGTGCAGGCCCGGCAGCCATATTTGGGGCGATGGGTGACGATCACGCGGAATTGCGCCGAGACGACATCGGGCCGCCGTGAGGTCTCCTCACCGATCACATGCCGAGGCGCGCGGCAGCACGGACAGCGGGTCATTTCTCGGTCTCGTGCCGTTGGAGCATTCGAGCGGCGCCACCATCCGACGGTATCACCAAGGGCGGCAATGCTCTGGCGAGGCGCGCTCTGATCGAGGGGACGTTGATCTGAAGCGATTCGGCCCGAAAAACGGTCAACTACAACAATTTGTAGCTTACGGAAGCTGCTATTCGGCTTAACATTCGAAATCATCGCGGTGACGGGCTTTGCGGCCGCATTGGAGCGGCTCCAATCACCGAAAGTCTCGTGTGATGCCAAGCTTCCTTGTTGTCAGTTCCAAATTGAAGGACGCCCAGCCAGATCCACCTAAGGCTGCGCGCTTTATGACGTTGGGGGGCTGTAATTAAGGAGAAGGGCAAGCAGGGTCATTCGCAGTTGGAGATCGCGCCGTACCCCAGTTCACTGCGCGACCGGAGGCTCGAGCCCGGAAGCCTGGCATTGGTCAAATTTCACGAACGGTTGGCTGCGGGGCTCGATTCCGAGATTGCCTTGGCGCCAGCGGTGCAAGACCTGCTAGACCTCCTCAATGGTAATCAGGTCGTCGCCATCGATGATGATGGCGCAGGCCCGCGACCTGGACACGGGGGGGTGTGCCCCGACCGCCGATCCCCGATCGCTGCTGTCGTTCGCGCTTTATTGCAACGTGCTGCTGAGTATATGCGCCCCGGAGGCAGACCAGATGAATACCAACCCACCCGTTCAGCTCACCGCGAATTTCTCCATTTCCACTCGCGAGCAGTCGCCGCACCCGGCGCAGGGGCTATTTTCGCACAAGTCCGTTAGCATTGCTGGCCGGCAGCGAAAACGCCCGCTTGGCCTGCTCAGCGATTTTGTCACCGATGAACTGCCGCACCGCGTTGCGGAGATTAGATGCAGTGAACAACCAAATGAGGCGGTCCGGCTCCTTGGCCGCAGCATCAACGCAATACTTTCGAAGGCGGACTATGATGCTCAGCTGCTGAGCCTACCGCAGTCCGATTTTGGCATCGCCAAGACCGACATCCATTATCTTGTCAATTGTTTGTATCAGATGTCGGCGTTTGCGGGTCTTAATCCGATGGACGCCGGGCGGACGGTGGGCGACCCGCTAAACCGCCTCGCACGCTTAAGCTGTCAGCAGCAGCCCAGCATTGATGTCCTCTCCTATGAAGATGTCATTCTCACGAATCCGTTGCAGAGCGACCCGCGCTTATATTGTCTCGGAGCGGCCGGGGTCGAGGAGCGAGATTTTTGTTTGGGCCATCAACTGATCGAGGGCGACTTACAATCAGCGATGGATGCTCTGCTTGAGTTGCGCGATACGCTCGACGTGGATGCGCGTCAATGTCTTACGCGGTGCTTGAAGCACCTTGACTCGGCAATTTATGTTCTGACCCGCTTTCATGAGCGGATGTCGCTTGATCTGTTTGGGCATTTTCGTGCGTACTATGTAAAAAATCCCTACAAGAATCGGCTTGGCCCAAGCGGCCGCTTTTCTGCTCGCATGGTGGCTGTCTCAGTTCTTCTCATGGGTGAAGAACTCTTTCACCAGAGCCTGCAATTTTATAGGGACATATATCGACTATCTGACCACTATCCCCAAGCCTGCATTCGCGAGGTATTCCGCTGGCTAGTGCCAGATAACGGGAGTGGTGAACTCGACCCAACTTGGTTAGAAGGGGGGGAGGCGGCATTTCCCAGGTCTGCGACTGTTTCGTCCGCTGTAGAACGCCACGGCTACGAGATCGGAAAACTGCGAGCATCCTGTGTTCGTGCGTTAGATCAGTTCACCCGAATGCATCGTAACACGGCGTTAAAATATACCATTGAGCCGGGCCATTCAGTTAGCGGCGCCGAAGCGGAGGAGTGTGTTGAGGCCATCCTTTGTCAACGGCTATTGACGGCGCGGTATTGATAAAGATCCGACGCAATTGTCTAGTAACGAGATGCTGTAGCCGTCCGATAGTCGGGACGTATGGTCGATGTCCCAAAACGAAGCAGTCTTTCGTAGGTTCGCACCAGGAGATAGCGATGCTGTATGGCGCCTACACAGAAGCGCGTTTGCGGATGCTGGTGCGCCCGGACGGGGCGTGCGCCGATGATTTACGCGATATCGGGAAAGCATACATTCGGTCAGGTGGCGACTTTACCATTGCGCATATTGCTTTTCGGCTCGCTGCAATGGGAGGATTGAAAGCTGTTGATCGTGATGTCGCAGAGCTGAAGCGCATCCGGGTCAGATCCCGCCTTTCATCAACGCGGCCTTGGAAGGAGGATTCTTCGTGAATTGGAATCAAGATCTGTTGCTCTGGGTGGGTACAGCCAGTGGCTATCAATTGGAGTGGCGCGCACCGCGAGAGGACGGATGATCGGGAGGCGCATAAACGGGGAGGTTGCGCTCCCAAGGGGCTTTCTTTGTGGGAAAGCACTCGCAGATTCGGTCTATCGGCAGCAATGATTGGGCCAGGTTGAGCGCAATGTGACTCATCCGCGCTTAGCTTCCTTGAGGAAAGCTGAGAGAAGCTCCCGTATCGGCTCGAACTGGAGCGGGAGACGTTTTGTTCGAATCGGGCCGGCAGCACTGGTTGGATCACCGGGCATCTGTAAAAAAATATGGAAAGGAGATTGCGGAAGTGGTCCTATCGATTGCACTGCCGACGCCGTGAGAAATTTGAACTGGGAAGGGCTATGGACAGAAATAGTGTGAGTTGGTTCGGTTATATTCCTGCAATCACCACCCCCTTTCGCAAGAATGGATCTATCGCGTGGGACGACTTTGCGGTGGAACTAGATTGGTATGTCACCGAGCGAATGCATGGTGTCGTAGTGGCTGGCACGTCGGGTGAATGGTTTAGTCTGAGCGAAGACGAGCGCAGTGAACTATTTAGTCAAACCAGCCGCGGTATCGATAGCCGCATCACGACATTGGGAGGTTGTAACGCCTACACGGCAGATGAGGCGATTCGTCACGCCAGGGCCGCGGAGAGGGCTGGACTGGACGGCATTCTGCTGACGCCGCCTCCATATGTTGTGCCAAACAGGCGCGAGCTTGTTCAATTTTACCGCGAAGTTTCAGACGCAACCGACATACCTATTTGTGTATACAACTGGCCCCGCGGTTGTGTCGTCGACATGGATATAGAGACTCTTAGCGAGATCTCCGATATAGATCACGTCGTTGCTATAAAAAACTCGACTGGAAATTTCTCCGCCTTCCTGGACGGCCTGTATGCTTTGGGTCGAAAAGTGCGTTACTTCAACATGCCCACTTCCGAGCTCGGAGCGGACATTGCGGGTCTTGGTCTCTCGGATGGGCTCATGGGAGCTGGCGGTATCCTGGGATCCGGGCATCCGGACTTTTGGCGTGCGATTCAGGAGGGCGACCGTCAACGAGCCGTGGTGCTCGGGGAGCGCGACCGGATCATCATGCGCGAATTGTTTAACAAGGACTACGCTGGTGCATTTGGTAATGCGCAGGCAATTCTCAAAACTGCTCTGCGGTTGCGGGGTGTCCCTGCTGGGTACGTTCGCAGGCCCCTTCTTGATCTCGCTGCCGAGGAGGTTCGACGCGTCGCGGACACGCTCCAGCGCCTCGGGATTGAGGTTGTGAACGAAGATGCCTGAAACAGTCGATTGCCTAGTGGTCGGCGGCGGCTTGCTAGGCTCGGCACTGGCGTATTACTTGGTGTGTTCGGGGAGCACCGCGTGTCTTGTTGAGAAAGACCAACTGAATCAGCACGCCTCCGGGCGAAATGCGGGCAGCCTCCATTTCCAGCTCGAATATCGAATGATTGAGCACGGACTGGATGCAGCGAAGAAGGCGGCTGAGGCCCTGCCACTACATCTCGATGCCGCGCGGGAGTGGAGCCTGCTGAGCACTAGAATAGGTGAGAATGTTGGCGTCTTGCAGAGTGGCGGAATGATGCTTGCGGAAACGAGCGAGCAGGCGCTACTCCTGGAGAGAAAAACCGAACTCGAGCGCAGTTATGGGCTGGAGAATCGAATGCTTTCGAGCGATGAGATTCACCAGAGAGCACCTTATCTCAGCTCGGCAATTGTTGCAGCGGCGCTTTGCCCTCTAGAGGGTAAGGCGAATCCGCGCGGCGCCACTTTGGCATTTGCCAAAGTTGCTGAGGAGTTTGGAGCACGGATCCGGGCGGGTATAGCCGTGACCGGCGTGAAACAACAACGGGGCCGCTGGAGGACAACCCTTTCCGACGGGAGCGAAATTTTAGCGCGTAAGGTCGCCATTGCTGCAGGTCCCTGGTCGGCTCGCATCGCCGCTATGGCAGGGATTGCCCTTCCAGTCGTGCCGATCGGATTGATGATGGCGGCAACGGTCCAAGTGGCGCCATTTATCAAGCATCTCATCCAACATGCAGGACGGCGTCTATCATTGAATCAATCGGCCGAGGGTACCATTCTGGTAGGTGGGGGATGGCCCGCACGCCTGCATGAGACAGGCGGAGTTTATGATCTGGATCTGCCGCCCGAAATCTTGCCTTCATCGATTCAGGGCAATTTGCGCGCCGCCGTTTCGGTGGTGCCGAGGATTGGTGAGATCCCGGTCCTTCGCATATGGAGTGGTGCAACCTTGCTCGTTGCCGATCAATTGCCTCTTGTCGGAGCCTTGCCGCGCCGCTCGGATCTCTTCATTGCAACAGGAGGATCCGCGTTCACGCTCGGGCCCACCTACGCGCGGGTACTTGCAAGCATGATCTTGGAGAAGCCTGTTGATCTCGATGTGTCGCGCTTCGATCCCGGCCGCTTCGTGAGTCTAAATAATGCTTAATGGGCATTACCTCCCGGGTTCACGCGGTTCGGAAATAGAACTATCCGTGAATGGCAATTCCGTCGTTTGCCACCGCGGTGATACTTTGCTTGCCGCCCTCCTTGCGTCCGGCCTGCGATCCTTTCGTCGGTCGATCGTTAGCAATGAGCCGCGTGCGCCATGCTGCAATACGGGGGTCTGTTTCGACTGCATGGTTACTGTGAATGGGACGTCATACATAAGGGCATGCATGATTGATGCCGAGCCCGGGATGGCCGTCGAGACCGGAGACAAGACTGATGGCTGATCTCAAGTGTTTTGACGTGGCCATCATTGGTGCAGGTCCGGCCGGTATGTCCGCAGCGCTTGAATGTTGTCGAAACCTATCCGTCGTTGTTTTCGATGAGCAAGGACGGGCAGGGGGGCAGATATTTCGACAGCCGCCGCCGCACCCCTCCGTCCAAGTGAACTCTCCCGCTTGCCGTCTCTATCCCTTTGGCGATGTATTAGTGAGAAAGGCGGAGGCCGAGTCGCGCATAGACTGGCGATTCAGACAGACAGTTTGGGGCATATTTCCCGATGAGGATCGAATCCGCGTTTGTACAAACAAAACAACCGTCTTGGCGAGGAAGACGTTGGTGGCCACCGGCGCCTATGAAATGCCAGTAGCTTTCCCGGGATGGACGCTTCCTGGCGTAATGGGGGTGGGAGCGATCCAGACGCTGCTCAGGAGCCAAAATGTCTTGCTTGGGCGGCGGTTCGTATTGGCGGGATCACACCCGCTTCTTATTCTCGTTGCCGATATGCTTCTCGCGGCCGGTGCGGAGATACAGGAAGTTGCAATCGCGAGGTCGCGCCCTCGTTTTCGAGAGATCTTGGATGGATTGCTCGCCGTTCCTGGGAATATTCCAATTTTTAAAGAGACTGCTAGCTCTCTTTACAAACTCACAAAAGCGCGTGTGTCGATTCGGTTCGGGAGGATTATGGTCGAAGCTCGCGGTAACGAGGAGGGACTGACTCACGTTACGTTGTCAGATTGTGATCGCGATTGGATTCCGAGCGGAGCGCACCGTGTGTTTGAAACGGATATTCTCGGGACGGGCTTCGGATTGCTTCCGTCCACTGAGCTTTGCCGCCAGATAGGTTGTGCAACACAATGGGATAGCCGAAATGGCGGCTGGATAGTGAAGCATGATGGATTTCAGCGTACCACTGTGAGAAACGTCTACGTGGCGGGAGAACCAGCGGGCATCCGCGGCGCTGCGAGCGCTCGTACTGAAGGCGAACTCGCGGGGCTAATGATTGTGCAAGACTTGATCCCGCAGCGGCGAGATGATCGATTGATCCGCCGTAACCTGTCGCAGACGAAGCGTAATCGGAAATTCTCGGATCGAGTCGCGAAATTTTTTCAACCTAACATGAGAGCGCTGTCTGATCTGGCAAGCGATGGAACTGTGATCTGTCGATGCGAGGATGTGAAACGTTCTGCAGTCACGAAGTTTCTAGAGAGAAATAGCCACACGACCTCGATCAACAGTGTTAAGCTAGCCTGCCGTACTGGTATGGGCTTTTGTCAAGGACGATATTGTCATCACACACTTGCGCAAATCCTGTCCAATGCCACAAGTCAGCCCGTTGAGCGGTGCGGAGAGTTTACGGCTCGGGTGCCGATCAAGCCAATTTCGGCCAGAGATTTATCAGATGTTTAGCAGATGCCTTTTCTGTTACGAGGCCGGCCCGACTGGCTATGGCCTTTATCGCCTGATCCGGTTCCTCGGCCGTGAACGCACGGTGGTGGCAACATATGGGTTCCCGATGAAGGCCCGAGGCGATGCGCGATCTCGTTCGCGCCCGAGCGGCAGCGGTTGAAGCGCTGCGGGTCCCATCGGCAACAGGTGAGCGCGTTCATGCCCAGCACGGCCGCACCTATCCCCGCAAGAAGGGCTGGAGTTATCTGCGCTGGTTTCAGAAACAGAAGTGACCTGCTCCCCTGAAACGCCCTCGGTTTTGAGTTAGGGTTCTGTCCTCCACCGAGAAGACAGGCGATGCGTAAAGGCAGGTTCACAGAAGATCATCGGGGTCTTGAAGGAACACGCCGCCGGGATGTCGGCGAGCGATCTCTGCCGTAAGCACGACATCAGCGATGACGTTCTACAAGTGGCGGTCGCGCTATGGCGAGCTATGGCGGAATCTGGGTGATGACGGTGTGAGGAAGGCGGCGTATCGAGGCGGGTGACGAGCCTGCCAGAACCTCTCGAGGAGAGCGATACGCCATGACCGAGACTACCAATGTTCTTGCTTTCCGTCAGCCGTCCGCGGTTGATGGTAAGCGACGTTCGCGTCCCATTCGCAAAGGTTTGGCGTGGGGATTGCAGTCTGTTGATCAACGTGTTTGCAAATCGTTGGCGGGGGGTATGGAGGCGGCAACGACGGAGAATTACGAGGTGCGGCCGAACGACCAGGGCAGGAGCTCGTCGATCCGGGACTGCGGGTGACCGGTTGCGATCGCTTTGAGCGTCGCTTTCATCCAGACGTAGGGCTCCACGCTGTTGATTTTGCAGGTGGCGATGAGCGAAGCTATGCGCGCCCATGAACGACCACCTTCGTCGTGACCAGCAAATAAACTATTTTTACGCGTCAGAGTCAGCGGCCTGATTTGATTTTCGACGGGATTGGTGTCCATCTCAACGCAACCATCGTCGAGAAACAAGGTGAGGCCATCCCAATGGTTCAGGAGATAGGCGATCGCCTTGCCCATCTCGCTGCCCGGCGACAGGCGAGCGGCTTGCTCGCGCAGAAACCTCTCGAGTTCAGCGACGAGCGGCCGTGATCGCTCGTTACGGGTCGTTTGCCGAGCCGGGGCGTCGGCGCCACGGATCTCCTTCTCGATCGCATAGAGTGCGGCGATGCGCGCGAGGACGGCTTCGGCGATGGGTGAGCCGGCTTTCGGAGTCGCTGCGATGATCTTGCGCCTTGAGTGGGACCAACATGCGGCCAGCCGCAGCGGCACGCCGCCTTTGCGCTTGGGCCGTGCGAGCCGATGATAGCCCTGGTATCCGTCGACCTGAAGGATGCCGTCGAAGCCCTCGAGGATGCGCTCAGCATGGTCACCACCGCGTCCTGGCGCGTAGTGGTAGACCACGATTGGTGGATCAGCGCCGCCGTGGCCGCGATCGTCGCGCAGGACAGCCCACAGATAGCCGGTCTTCGTTCGGCCCCGGCCCGGATCGAGCACAGGCGCCCTGGTCTCGTCTATGAACAAGCGGCCCGATTGCTTCATCACGACGCTCATGCGCTCGACCAGCGGCGCGAGGTGGAAGGCGACCGTTCCCATCCAGTCTGCCAGAACGGCGCGATCGATGAAGATGCCATGCCGAGCCAGAACCTGCGACTGACGATAGAGTGGCATGTGCTCGCTGAACTTGGCGACCGCCACCTGCGCCAGCAGCGCCTCGGTGGGGATGCCACCCTCCACGAGATGGGCGGGCGCCGGCGCCTGAGCAACACCGGTGCAGCCCTTTGCGCAGGCGTAGCGCGGTCGCACCGTCTCGATCACACGATACTGGGCGGCCATGACATCGAGACGGCGGGAGCGATCCTCGCCGATCTGGACCATCCGGCCGCAGCCGCAGGGACACTCGAGGTTCTCGGGTTCGATCACCTGCTCGATGCGCGGCAGGTGCGCGGGAAAGGCACGGGCAGCGCGCCTGGTCCGGCGGCTGGACGGCGCCGTGCCGGCGCGGCGCGCACGATCGTCCTGGCGTTCCTGGACTTCGGCGATGGCAATCTCGATGTCCTCGAGAACCAGTTGCATCTGATCGGGATTGAACTTCTCCGAGCGTTTACCGAAACGTGCGCGCTCGTACTCCTTCACGAGCAGTTCGAGGCGTTCGACGCTCTCTTTGGACGCAGCCAGTTCACTCTCGACATGAAGGCGCGCCGAGCATTCATCGTCTGCGCGACGACGCTCGGCTTCAATCATCGCTTCCTGCGCGCGGAAGAGCGCGCGCAAATCGGCGGGCAGCGCTGCAAGACGGGCGGGATCAATGGGGGACGGCGGCACATCCGCAAGCTATCATCCCAAAGCCCCGCGCGAAACAGGTTGTCGGGTCTGAGTCAGTTCGCCGCAGCTGGCGTCGCGACAATCCGTTCGCCCACTCGCTTCCAGTTCAGCCCTTCAAACAGCGCTTCGAACTGCACGCGCGTCAGATGCATGACGCCGTCGCTGATCTGCGGCCACTCGAAACGACCATCGCGGCCAAGGCGCTTGTAGACCAAAACGAGGCCCGTGCCGTCCCATAGCAAAATCTTCAGCCGGTCGGCGCGCTTCGAACGACAAACCACGATCAGGCCCGAATGCGGATCGAGCCCAAGCGTGTTTTGCACAAGACCGGCCAGCGCGTCGTGCCCGCACCGGAAGTCAACAGGACGCACAGCAAGCACAATCCGCAGTCCCTGCGCCGGAATGATCATGCGCCGCGCTCGATCGCAGTCACGATCTCCGCGATCCGCACCGCCGACACGTCCGCATCCAGGCGGACCGAAACCTTGCCAATCGTAATCTCGACGGGCCCCTCGCTCTTGCCTGACGCCACTGGATCGCTCAGCTCGATCGACACGAAATCCGCCGCGTCGTCCGTGACCAATGCGAGCCGGCCAGCACGCGCCAATCTGCGCCACGTCGTCAACTGCTGGGCCTTCACACCATAACGCCGTGCGACATCACATACCCGGGCGTCGGGCTTCATGCTCTCGAAAACAGCGCGCCCCTTGATCTCCGCAGACCATAACCGGCCTCCAGAACGCGTCCGGCGCGTAAGCTTCCCCACAAAGCCATCAGCTTCGGCTTCCTCCCCCGATTGTTCCATCGCCTTCAGTCTCCTCTCGGCTCTCTGACAAGCCAAGGATCGCAGAGCGAAAGCCGAAGCGAAACCAGTCAATCAAATGGGAGAAAAGCTCCGCTTACGACGTTGACGTTCCATTCGACACCTCCGGGCTCAATGAGCCTACTACAGGTGTCCACTCATTCGGAGGAGGTCACAGCAAATTCTGCAACTCTAGCTGACCCCTGTTTGCGTCTGCCACAAGCGAAGGTAAGCGGCTTCACCCAGCAGATCAGTATGCCTGCCTTCAGCAACGATCCGCCCCTTGTGTAACATGACAAGCTTCTCGGCAGTGCGGATGGTGCTGGGTCGGTGAGAGATGACCACGATGGTCTTGCCGGCGCCACGCAAATCATCAAGGAGCTGGTGAATGGTGGCTTCGGCAACGGAGTCCAGAGAAGAGGTAGGCTCGTCAAGGATCAGGATGTCCGGATCCCGATACAGAGCTCGGGCCAACGAAAGGCGCTGCTTTTCGCCGCCAGAGAGCCGTACGCCGTTTTCGCCTAGATAGGCCTGGAAGCCTCCCGGCCAATTCTCGATCGCCTCCCGCAGCCCAGTTTGATCGCAGACCTTCATGATCCTGTCGATCTCCGGTTCGAACTCGCCGAGCGCGATGTTCTCGATCAGCGAGCCTGAGAATACGTCCGTCGACTGCGGTACCGAAGCAATAACCCTACGCAAGGATACGGTCGAGAAGTCTTTAAGGTCATAGGGACCGATCCGAATGCGGCCGCTTTCGAGCGGGTAGACGTTCTGCAGCAGCGCCGCAAGGGAGCTCTTGCCTGAGCCGCTTTCTCCCACCACGGCCGTCATTTCACCTCGACGAAAGGTGAGGTTAAGATCTTCAAAGAGCTTCGGCTGCGAGCCATGGCGGAAGGTGACGTTCTCCAGGCGGATATCACCAAGCTCGGATTTGGTGGCATCAATACCGCCGCTGCGTGCCGGCTCAAGGTCGAAAATCTCGAACAGGCGATCCGCCGCGATAAACGCGTCCTGAACGATTCTGTTGGTTTGGATCAGGTTGGCGACAGGCCGGGTGATATAGCCGAGCAGTGCGTAGCAGGAAAGTAACTCACCCGGAGTCACGGCCTGATCCATAGCAAGCGTCGCGCCAAACCACATTAGCAGGATTGTGAAGAGAGTTGAGAGAAAGGTAGAAGCATTGTCTCCGACGATCGAGATGAGGCCGGAGCTGTAGACCGATTGCAGGGTCTTGACAAAGCGAGTTTCCATCTTAAGGCAAGCGAAGCTCTCCACGCCGAAAGTCTTGACCGTGGAAACAGCTCCGAGTGATTCAACCAATTGCGCCTCCAGTTCGGCGGCATTCTCCATGATCGCGCGCTGGCGCTTCCTATTGAGTCGGTTAACGGTCCAATAGACTAAGACATATAGTGGGATGGAGATAGCCACGACCAAGGCGATCTTCCACGAGTAGATGAACATCAGGCCGAACGAGAACAGTATGACCAGCATGTTGACGAACATGGTGATCGAGACGTCGTTCAGAAAGCTCCTGATTTTCACCGCATCATTCATCCGGGAGACGATTTCTCCCATGCGCATGCTGTCGAAGAATTTTTGTGGTAGGCTTAGGATGTGATTGTAGTAGCCGAGGATCAAGCAGACATCGATCTTCTGACCTGTTTGCAGGACTAGCCGGTTTCTGAGCAGGTTGATTACGATCTGCGGCACCAGGATCAGCAGCATCACGACGCTCATGAGATTGAGCAAATTGCGGTTGCCCGCTGTGATCACGTGGTCGACGATCTTCTGGACGTAAATGGCTGTCGACAGCCCCAGGAGGGTGGTTACCAGTGCGCCGACGAGAGCCTGCGTTAGCGCCGCTTTGTGCGATGCAAGCAGCCGGGCGAAGCGGAGAAGAGGTGAGGTGGTCTCATCGCGGCGCTTGAAGGTGTCGGCCGGAACCAGGAGCACCAGGACGCCAGTCCATTGCCTCTTGAATTCTTCATGCGATAGCTTGCGGATTTCGCCGTACGCGGGGTCCATGACGGTGACCCACCTCGTGTCGATCGCCTGGATCACTACGAAGTGGTGCAAGACATCCTTGATGATCACATGCGCGATGGCCGGCTTGGGGATCTTGTACAAGCTGTCGAAGCCGCCCTTGACGCCCTTGGCAATGAACCCCAGCTGATGAGCCGCTAGCAGAAGACCCGACACGGTGGTGCCCGATTGGTCCGTCGACGCATACTGGCGAATGCGCGACAATGGCAACTTGTAACCGTAGAAGGCTCCAACGGAAGCGAGGCTGGCAGCCCCACAATCCGTGATGTCGCGCTGCTTGACTTTGATGATTTGACCCAACATGGCGGCTCACCGGCTTCTTGGAATGGATAATTAACGAGCCGCTAGGACCGGGTTGAGCCAATCGTCAATCTCATTGTAGAGAAGTTGCAGCAGAGTGCGCTCCGCCACGAGAAAACGGGCTCTCACCGTCATGCCTTTCTTCAGATGACCAATGATGCCATTTGTGAGCTCGAGGTAACTGCGAGAAAGCGCGCAGCGAACCTTGAAGACCGGGCTCTTCTCCTGCAGGGTAAAGTCCTGCGCGACGTCTAGCACTGTCGCGTCAATCATCCCCCATTGATTGTAGTTGAAGGCATCGACCTGGAGCCTCACCGCCTGGCCAGGCTGCACGAAGCCGATGTCTTTGGGCGAAACGTAGATATCCGCCACCAGTTCGCCGTCGGGCGAGACCCAACCGACAGTTTGCCCCGCCTGGACGTAGCTGCCTGGGGTGACGCCGTTGAATTGCTCGAGTGCGCCGGACACGGGAGCGCGAATCTGGGTCAAGTCGCGTTCGTTCTCAAGTTGGTGCAAGCTGGCGGTGAGTTCCTGAAGGCGGAGGTTTGTATCGAAGAGCTGCTGATTCCATTCGGCGGATTTGCTCCGGACGAGGATCTCGCCCTTCACCTCGAGGCTCTGCAACGCGAAAGCCTTTTCTTCAACCGCCTTGGTGGGCGCTGCAGCAACCGCGACGAGTCGCTGAGCGCGCTCGAGTTCTGCCGCGGCGTTGCTGCGGGCATATTGGTTCTCCCGCAACAGGTTGAGAAAATGCAGGCGCTCGGCCGTGGCGAACTCCGAGCGGAGGCGGACTGGGGCGTCGGACTGTGCGCCGGAAGAGATCAGGGCCTGGAGGTCGCTGGCACGATCGCGCTTCAGACGGATTTCGCCTGTAAGCGCACCGATCTTTTCCTTAATGACCACATCGTCGAGAGCTAGGATCTCTCGTCCTTGTGCAACGAGATCGTTCTCGACGGCAAGAACACGAGAAATTCGTCCGGAGACGGGTGCTATCAGAGGAGTTTTCTCGATTGTGGGACGAATGGTACCGGCACTTTGAGCAGACAGCGTCACGGTGATGACTGGCAGCGACACAAACGTCGCAACGACAGACAACACAATTATCTTGTAGATCGCCAAAGATCGTCCTGATTCTCGCGATAGGATGCTCTCTGCAGTGTAGCAGACCGTCTCCGGAGGCAGCATTACATCAGCCATAGCAGCCCTGTCACGGATTACGACGATTGGCAGTGCCAAACGACTCATCAGGATTGAGCGACGCACGGGGAAGGTGCGCCAGCTATTGTCCTTCACACCTAAGGGTAGCCAACTAACGTATCGACTTTCATTGTTATCTCCTTGTCAGATGTGGAACACTCGCTGGTGCTGCTCGGCCAATTTCGTTGATTACCCGAAAAGAGGTGTGGAGCGATCATGCGATTGCTCCACAACAAATCCAGAGCAGCCGCTTTGTATTTGATTTGCATTCGATCCTGCCACTCAGCTGAGAGCCCCCGCACGCCGGTGAAGTCTTATCGTTGCGCCCGCGACAGAGCCGTTGAACGGAATTTCTCAAACGTTCAACCGCGGCGCGCCCAAAGACCTTTCGTCCGGCGCGAAACTTTCGCGGGGCGGCATGAAGAAGAGCCTGCCTGGCGCCGCAGGCAGGCTGCAGACACTTTTGCAATTAAGGGCTAGGCTCCTCAGGGCAAGGAATTGGAATGATGCTGCAACCACCGCCCTCAATGGGACGAACCTCCCAACCGCAACCGCGCCACGTCCGAGCGATACCTTCCTTCCCGCAGTTGCCCATGCTTCTTCAGGAGTCAATTCCGGAAGCTGACATATAGCTTCTCATGTTGTTTCCTTTTCAATAGCCGTGAGTGTGGTCGACCAGCAACTGCTGCCGACCCCGTAGCAACTTCAAGTCTCGTGCCAACTGCTCAGGAACGGCAGAAAACGCTCTCCTTGCTTTTATGATGCTAAACAGCAAATGTGCGGCAGACCGCCCGAACATCATTGTGGTTGCAAATGCGACAAATCGAACAGGGCGAACACGGCATGCTTCAGGAAGCCTTCGAGCTATCCGCCAGCTCACGTCGCTACCACCGCCCAACCTGGGCAAATCCAACAGCCGGGGCGAACTCAGGACTTGATAACACTTAGGGGCAAAAGGTCATGCCCCCTCAGCGTCACGAGCAATTGCCCCTTCTTGGATAGCTGAGGAGAGAGCGAATGAACGAGGAACGAATCACGGAAGGCTCCTCGTGGATTGATCCACGGGGGGCAGGTGATGAAGACGCCGGATGACGTGGCGGACGTGTTGCGCCTGAGGGCGTGCGGCTGGCTCTGAAGCGGATTCCGCGGCAGCTGGGCTGCAGCCATCTCGGTGAAAGACTACGTGGTGGCGGGCGGGGTGAAACGTTCAAGTCGCCTGAACGCCCCGAAACGACTCCATGGCCTTCAGGGTTGGCTGCGCGAGAGGTTCATTCGGCATCGCGGCAATGCGGATGTCGCCGCGGCCCCACTAGGTCGCTTTCGGTATCATCAAAGAAGCAGCGGGGCGAGCTGAGCGATCAAATCCAAATCGCTTGGCAGGCTTGGGCAAAGAACGGCGCAGAGTGCGACGCGTCGGGGCGCATAAAAGCGATTGTTCGCGTCGGTTTGCATACGTCCAGAGTGTGTTTCAGCTGCATGGCGTTGATGGGAACGAGCAGCCGGTTTTGCGGCTTAAATTGAGCCGCGGGCTGGTTTAGAAGTTCTTCAAGCGCTGCCGCGTGCGCTTGTGGCTCTGGAGGCCTGCGGGCATCGCATTGTTAGGCGTGGGAATTGCAATCAAACCGGCATGAAGTGGCGATGATGCCGATCGCAATATATTTGCGTGCGGCAAGCCGGCCGAAACTGCGTAAGAACTTTGTGCCCATCAAAAGTCCCGAGCAAGGGCGCACAAATGTTGGAGCGTGTGCGCAACCAGTTCATCGGCAGGCGGACCCGGTTTGCCAATTCAATCCGCGGCTACGCCGCGGAATACGGCTTTGCCGCGCCTAAGGGGCTTTCGCGGTTGCTGATCGACATTCAGGCCGACGCAAAGTCTCCGACTTTACAAAGCAGCTGGGTGGACGCTCTGGCAGCAGAACTGGCGCACGTCGAGGACCAGATCGCAAAGGTCGGCAAGTAGCTCATGCAACTCCGCCGGAGTAAAGAGATGAGTGAACGGCTGCCGGCTATCTCGGGGGTCGATTCGATCGTTGCGAGCTGCTGTCGATCAAGGTCGTGGATGCGCGCGGGTTCAAGTCGGCAAGAAACTTTGCGGCATGGCTCTGCCTGAAACTAAAGAACCGCTCGACGGCCGGAAAGAACAGGCTTGGCCTGACTACACGCGCCGGCGACAGCATCAAGAAGTGGCTCGAGCGGAAGATGAATTAGGGACGGCGAGGGAAAGCCGACATCGGAATGCGCGTCGGCACAACGAAAGGGAATGCTGGATACGCGCCGCGACATGAATGTCCAGCAGACGACGTTGGCACGAAGAGACCGCCGCGCTTTTCACATACGCTCCGGCAAAAAAGGCCTGTTTGGCGCCTCTATCGCCACTCCGCTGCGTGGCACGCGATTTGAATTCTCTGCGTTGCGGCAGCGGCAGCTGACGCCTTGTAGGAAAGGAAACAACTATGGATATCTCAGATTATGGCGTAACCGAACTGACTTTCGAAGATGCGTGCGCCGCTGTCGGCGGTCAGCCTTGGTGTGTTTGGAACCCGGATGAGCAGAAATGGTCCTGCCCCCCCCTGAGCTCTCACGAGGAGCTCTTGTAAAGGCATTTTGTAGCCGGTCCGCGGCGCAGCCACGGACCGGCTTACCCCAGAACTCCTTTCGCGTGTCCGTAAGGACGCAGCCCTGGAAGGATTTCTGGTTCATCGTAGCCACCAGCAGCGAAGATGAAACAGAAATCCGGACCGGGCAAAGCGTCGGCAGACCAAGTGCGAAAGGACATTCGGCGCCAGAACCGCCGGCAGTATTCGGCGGAAGAGAAGATCCGCATCGTGCTGGAAGGATTGCGCGGCGAGGAGAACATCTCCGAGCTTTGTCGCCGAGAAGGCATTGCCGCCTCGATGTGTACTACGGCTGGTCCAAGGAGTTCTCGAGGCCGGCAAGCGCCGCCTGGCCGGCGACACGGCACGAGCTACGACCTCCGGCGAGGTGAAGGACCTCCGCCGGGAGGCCGCCGCCTTGAAGGAGGCCGTCGCCGATCTGCCCCTGGAGAACCGTCTGTTCAAACAAGTATGAACGGAGATGGGGAGGACGAGGCATGAGGTATCCCGCCTCAGAGAAGGCCGAGATCATCCATTTGGTCGAGCAATCGCACCTTCCGGCCAAGCGCACACTGGACAAGCTCGGGATCCCGCGCGCCACATTCTATCGCTGGTATGATCGCTACCGCGAGGGAGGCGTTGAGGCGCTGGCCGATCATCGGTCTCGACCAGACCGGGTCTGGAACCGCATCCCGGACGATGTGCGGGGCCAGATCATCGACCTGGCGCTGGAGTTACCTGAGCTGTCGCCACGCGAGCTGGCCGTGCGGTTCACCGACGAACGAAAGTACTTTGTATCCGAGGCGTCGATCTATCGGCTGCTGAAGGCGCATGACCTCATCACCAGCCCGGCCTATGTGGTGATCGAGGCCGCGAACGAGTTCGAGGACAAGACGACGGCGCCGTCGCGCACTGGCCAAGGCTTCTCAGCGACAATGGTTCGAGTTACGTGGCGGATGATCTGGCCGAGTGGCTCGACCAGAAGGGCATGCAGCATGTGCGCGGCGCTCCGTACCATCCTCAGACCCAGGGAAAGATCGAGCGCTGGCATCAGACGCTGAAGAACCGCATCCTGCTCGACAACTATTACCTACCCGGTGATCTCGAGCGTCAAGTAGGAGCCTTCGTCGAACACTATAATCACGTCCGCTATCATGAGAGCATCGACAACCTCACGCCAGCCGATGTCTACTTCGGCAGGGCTGAGGCGATCCTCGCAGAACGAAACCGCATCAAGCGCGACACCATCGCGAACCGCCGCTTGCAGCATCAACTGCAGGTCGCTTAAACTCTAACCCTGATGAACCAGAGCCTCCCTTCTCAAAAAGCCTGACCAGTCTCAAATTATCTGACGACGGACAAAAAGCTTCGAACGCTCAGGACATCCTTTGTGTTACGACCGTCGATATATCACGTCGGTTCGGGTTCCTGTAGCCGCGCACCTCCGAGCAGTCCTTGCACCGCATGTAGCGCTCCAGTTCATGAACCGGCGTCGCCTTCGGTCGCCGCACGATGTCCAAGGGCGACGGTCTGGTGCGTGTCGCAGCCAAGGCAGCGCACTTCGAGGTAGCGGTAACCGGCATTAAGCGCATCGCCGAGCGTGGGCGACGGTTGCGCGGGCCCCTGGAAACCGAGCATGCGCGCGTTCCACGCCGCAACGGCGAGCCGGTCGGCCTCCTTCCGCGCTTCGGTCGCCCGTTCTGCCGCTGCCCGGACCGACCCACCGTAAATGGTCTCGCGTGATTTGGTGCCCATCGCGCGAGCATCGCCCGGAGGTAGAGCGTCGGCAAGCCGCTACAGCTTGCGGTGGATAACGCGCCGGGCACAACGGAGGCGACCACGTCCCAAAAGCGGCGGATCAAGCTGCTATCGTTTCCGGGTTTGCACGAGCGTGGTCACGACCACTGCCACCAGAACAAAAACAACGACGATGGCGAGTGCTTCAAGGGACCCCATAGCGCTGATCTCCGTCAGGCCGGTCTCTTCCCTAATGTTAATTCATCAGAAGGACGGTCGCGTGCGACAAATCGCTACTGTGCGCTTTCGTCTCCGCGCATATCCAATGACGGTCACCACCACGCATCGAGGTCGAGGGCGATGCCGTACTCGATGCTCGACGTAATGCGCAGGCAGTGACGGCCTACACCTAGTACCCACTTTTCTTGGAACGTGAGTCGTGATTCAAGGTCGGGATGATACCCGAAGCAAGAGAAGTCCACCTTTCGAGGAAAGATCGCAAGGTGCTTGAGGCGTGCTGTCGCTCACCGGTGACGTTGCAGCGCGATTTGAAGCGGGCGCGGATAGTTCTGTTGGCGGCGGATGGGCGCAGCACCCGGTCGATCGCCAAGGAAGTTGGGGTCCAGCCGCGGATTGTCAGCCTTTGGCGGCATCGCTATGCCGACCATGGCCTTGAAGGGCTGCAAGACAAGCCGCGGCCTGGCAAGCAGCCGATCTATACGAAGACGACCGACAAGCGGATTCTGAAGCTGCTGGATAAGCCGCCACCGCAAGGGTTTGCGCGCTGGACCGGCCCCCTGCTGGCCGAGGCGCTGGGCGATGTCGATGTCCAATATGTCTGGCGGTTCCTGCGCAGCCACAAGATTGACCTGGTGGCTCGCAAGTCCTGGTGCGAGAGCAACGACCCGAACTTTACGGCCAAAGCCGCCGATGTTGTCGGCCTCTATGTCGCGCCGCCGGCGAAGGCCATTGTGCTGTGCGTGGACGAGAAGCCCTCGATCCAGGCTTTGGAGCGAGCGCAGGGTTATCTGAAGTTGCCCAATGGCCGCGCCTTGACCGGCCAAAGCCACGATTACAAGCGGCATGGCACCACAACATTGTTTGCGGCGCTCGAAGTCGCCACCGGAAAGATCATCGCGACCCATTCAAAACGCCGGCGCCGCGTCGAGTTTCTCGATTTCATGAACAGCGTCACCGCGACTTTTCCGAACCGCAAGCTTCACGTCATCCTCGACAACCTCAACACCCATAAAAAGAACGAGGACTGGCTCAAGGCCCACCCCAACGTGCAATTTCATTTCACGCCGACAAGTGCGTCATGGCTCAATCAGGTCGAAGTATGGTTTTCCATCTTGCAGGGGCAGTCGCTCAGCGGCACCTCCTTCACGAGCCTCAAGCAGCTTCAGGAACACATCGATGCCTACGTCAACGCATACAACGACAGAGCCGAGCCCTTCGTCTGGACCAAGAAAAAGGTCCGTCAACGCCGTTTCAAAGGCCGCCGTATCACTCAGCTCTGATTCCGGGTACTAGTGCGGAAGTGGTCGGCTCTGCCATAAACCTTCGTATAGGTCCGTGACCCCTTTAGATGCCCGACGTTTACCTACGTGCAATTGAGCCGCTGATCGCGATCGTCTTAGCTAGGGTATGCGGTAGCGCTCTCGCTATCGCTGCCCTCCTTGGGCGTTTCCTCCCTAGACTTGGGCCGCTTGTGGCAACGCAGGCGGCCTCTCTTTTTATGTATGTCGTCACGTTCTCCAGAGCAGAATGAGGCCGAGCGGGTCTGCTCGTGCTTGTCCCGGCGCACCGCCCGTCGCGCTCACATTAGCCCCTCGAATTTTGTACCGATCCGCAACGCAATCTGAAAAATCGCCGGGTCAAATATCTTGAAAGCGTGCCGTTGCGCGGTTTGGGGTGCATGGCACTGACTGGCATTTACGGCCATATCGCCCGCGATGTTGCCATTGATATCATCCGCCACGCATTCGACATGGGTGTCACCCATTTCGACACGGCCGAGCTCTACGGTCCGTTTGTCAACGAAGAGCTATTAGCTGATGCGCTTGGCTCCCGTCGCACCCGTGTCGAGATAGCCACGAAATTCGGATATCGGCTCGAAGCCGGCAAGATCGCAGGATTGGATTCCCGTCCGCAATCGATTCGTTCAGCCGTGGAAGGGTCGCTGCGCCGACTGCGGCGCGACTACATTGACGTCCTCTATCAGCATCGCCCTGACCCAAACATTCCGGTCGAAGAGGTCGTCGGCACGATGTCGGACCTCGTGAAAGAAGGGAAAGTGCTTGAGCTTGGCCTGTCTGCTACCGATATAGAAACGGTGCAGCGAGCGTCCGCAATACACCGGATATCTTTCGTTCAAAACGAATACTCCCTTATCCAGCGGCAGCCCGAGCAGGGACTACTTGCCTATCTGAACGGCACAGGCACCGATTTCGTGTGCTACTCACCACTTGGGCGGGGCATCCTCGCGCGGATACCCGACGTGGAAGCAAAGCGTTCGCCGACCGACTATCGTAACAAGGACCCCCGCTTCGAACCGACACGTCTGGCCGAGCTCAGCCTTGCTCTCGATCCGCTTTGGGACATAGCGGCTGCTCACTTGGTCAGGCCAGCTACAGTCGCCCTCGCATGGCTGCTGGGGAGGTCACCCAACATCCGGGTCATTCCAGGCGCTACTTCGGTAGAGCAACTGAATGCGAACTTTGCCGCAGCGTCGGTGCCTCTATCTTCGGAGCAGCGAGTTGCCCTCGATCACCTTATGGTTGCCCGAGCCGCAGACTGATTCAGCAAGACTCAACTCTGCGTGCGTTGCCCCGAATTACCATCTACGACTTCTCGCACAATTGCGGGCAGACGAGCTCGCCGCGATCTGCTTCGCGCGTCGGGTTGGATTATTCAGCTATCAAGAGAGCTCAGTGATCGGATTCAATGAATGAGTGCGGCAAGTTTCGTCAGCGCTTATTCGACGGATATTCGACGACTTTTCGATCCGAGCTCGGTCGTGTCCCCGGATGTGGTGTAGCTCGGTAGAGCAAAGCCGCCCGGACGCGCGCCCCCCAATAGCGCCGTAGCGGGCGGGCGGCTTTGCGGTGGTCACCGGCAGTTCGCCGGTAGGGTCGGGTTGCTGACACCAACCTGATTCGAGGAACCACCGGTGACCGATGAGATGATGAACCTCCGCACGCTCGTGGAGAAGACCCCTGATGCCGATCTGTTGCGCGAGATGATCGGCTTTGCCGCCCAGCGATTGATGGAGCTGGAAGTCGAAGGCCAGACGTAAGCGACGTTCGCGTCCCATTCGCAAAGGTTTGGCGTGGGGATTGCAGTCTGTTGATCAACGTGTTTGCAAATCGTTGGCGGGGGGTATGGAGGCGGCAACGACGGAGAATTACGAGGTGCGGCCGAACGACCAGGGCAGGAGCTCGTCGATCCGGGACTGCGGGTGACCGGTTGCGATCGCTTTGAGCGTCGCTTTCATCCAGACGTAGGGCTCCACGCTGTTGATTTTGCAGGTGGCGATGAGCGAAGCTATGCGCGCCCATGAACGACCACCTTCGTCGTGACCAGCAAATAAACTATTTTTACGCGTCAGAGTCAGCGGCCTGATTTGATTTTCGACGGGATTGGTGTCCATCTCAACGCAACCATCGTCGAGAAACAAGGTGAGGCCATCCCAATGGTTCAGGAGATAGGCGATCGCCTTGCCCATCTCGCTGCCCGGCGACAGGCGACAGGCGAGCGGCTTGCTCGCGCAGAAACCTCTCGAGTTCAGCGACGAGCGGCCGTGATCGCTCGTTACGGGTCGTTTGCCGAGCCGGGGCGTCGGCGCCACGGATCTCCTTCTCGATCGCATAGAGTGCGGCGATGCGCGCGAGAACGGCTTCGGCGATGGGTGAGCCGGCTTTCGGAGTCGCTGCGATGATCTTGCGCCTTGAGTGGGACCAACATGCGGCCAGCCGCAGCGGCACGCCGCCTTTGCGCTTGGGCCGTGCGAGCCGATGATAGCCCTGGTATCCGTCGACCTGAAGGATGCCGTCGAAGCCCTCGAGGATGCGCTCAGCATGGTCACCACCGCGTCCTGGCGCGTAGTGGTAGACCACGATTGGTGGATCAGCGCCGCCGTGGCCGCGATCGTCGCGCAGGACAGCCCACAGATAGCCGGTCTTCGTTCGGCCCCGGCCCGGATCGAGCACAGGCGCCCTGGTCTCGTCTATGAACAAGCGGCCCGATTGCTTCATCACGACGCTCATGCGCTCGACCAGCGGCGCGAGGTGGAAGGCGACCGTTCCCATCCAGTCTGCCAGAACGGCGCGATCGATGAAGATGCCATGCCGAGCCAGAACCTGCGACTGACGATAGAGTGGCATGTGCTCGCTGAACTTGGCGACCGCCACCTGCGCCAGCAGCGCCTCGGTGGGGATGCCACCCTCCACGAGATGGGCGGGCGCCGGCGCCTGAGCAACACCGGTGCAGCCCTTTGCGCAGGCGTAGCGCGGTCGCACCGTCTCGATCACACGATACTGGGCGGCCATGACATCGAGACGGCGGGAGCGATCCTCGCCGATCTGGACCATCCGGCCGCAGCCGCAGGGACACTCGAGGTTCTCGGGTTCGATCACCTGCTCGATGCGCGGCAGGTGCGCGGGAAAGGCACGGGCAGCGCGCCTGGTCCGGCGGCTGGACGGCGCCGTGCCGGCGCGGCGCGCACGATCGTCCTGGCGTTCCTGGACTTCGGCGATGGCAATCTCGATGTCCTCGAGAACCAGTTGCATCTGATCGGGATTGAACTTCTCCGAGCGTTTACCGAAACGTGCGCGCTCGTACTCCTTCACGAGCAGTTCGAGGCGTTCGACGCTCTCTTTGGACGCAGCCAGTTCACTCTCGACATGAAGGCGCGCCGAGCATTCATCGTCTGCGCGACGACGCTCGGCTTCAATCATCGCTTCCTGCGCGCGGAAGAGCGCGCGCAAATCGGCGGGCAGCGCTGCAAGACGGGCGGGATCAATGGGGGACGGCGGCACATCCGCAAGCTATCATCCCAAAGCCCCGCGCGAAACAGGTTGTCGGGTCTGAGTCAGTTCGCCGCAGCTGGCGTCGCGACAATCCGTTCGCCCACTCGCTTCCAGTTCAGCCCTTCAAACAGCGCTTCGAACTGCACGCGCGTCAGATGCATGACGCCGTCGCTGATCTGCGGCCACTCGAAACGACCATCGCGGCCAAGGCGCTTGTAGACCAAAACGAGGCCCGTGCCGTCCCATAGCAAAATCTTCAGCCGGTCGGCGCGCTTCGAACGAAAAACCACGATCAGGCCCGAATGCGGATCGAGCCCAAGCGTGTTTTGCACAAGACCGGCCAGCGCGTCGTGCCCGCACCGGAAGTCAACAGGACGCACAGCAAGCACAATCCGCAGTCCCTGCGCCGGAATGATCATGCGCCGCGCTCGATCGCAGTCACGATCTCCGCGATCCGCACCGCCGACACGTCCGCATCCAGGCGGACCGAAACCTTGCCAATCGTAATCTCGACGGGCCCCTCGCTCTTGCCTGACGCCACTGGATCGCTCAGCTCGATCGACACGAAATCCGCCGCGTCGTCCGTGACCAATGCGAGCCGGCCAGCACGCGCCAATCTGCGCCACCTCGTCAACTGCTGGGCCTTCACACCATAACGCCGTGCGACATCACATACCCGGGCGTCGGGCTTCATGCTCTCGAAAACAGCGCGCCCCTTGATCTCCGCAGACCATAACCGGCCTCCAGAACGCGTCCGGCGCGTAAGCTTCCCTACAAAGCCATCAGCTTCGGCTTCCTCCCCCGATTGTTCCATCGCCTTCAGTCTCCTCTTGGCTCTCTGACCAGCCAAGAATCGCAGAGCGAAAGCCGAAGCGAAACCAATCAATCAAATGGGAGAAAAGCTCCGCTTACGGTGTATCTCAACCGGAAGGGACGGAACTTGATACAAGGCCAGCGCCCGTTGGAACTGCGTGGCCCTTTCATACGTCAGAATGTCATTGCGGAGATCACGATCCAGAGGGATCGCCCCAATTCTCTGAGCCTTTTCAAGCAGTCGGGAAATTGAATTTTGTCCAGCGAAGCGGTCGAGGATTTCGAACTTCTCGTCATCTAATTCGAGAGATTCCAGCAGTACTTCTTGTATCATTTGGGTGGGTGATGTCCTTGATGCATTTGCAAATAAAACAACGTCAATTAGGCCGATGAAGGAAACAGCTTCGTTGAGCTTTAGTAGCTGCTGCGCAATTGCATAAGCCAAGATTCCTCCTGATGAGTATCCAGAGAACCGATATGGACCTCGCGGCTGGATCTCGCGAATCGCCATGCTAGCTTGCGAGGCGATCTCTTGAACAGTTGGAAATTGAGCTGCACTGAATTGCGGCCATGGCAAACCGTAGACAGGACAGTCGACATCCATTTCTTGCGCCAAACTGGCTATATAGGAGCAATCGCCCAAACCTGTGGGAACAAAGAACAGCGGCGGCTGCGATCCGGTTTCTCGAACACAAATCAGTCCCGACCTGCTGGGCTGAGATTCCAAATGAACGTTCGATGCAAGTTCCTTTAGAGCGGGGGCTTGGAAGAGGTCGGCGGCGCTGAACTTGATCCCGAGATCGACTGCGCGACTGAGCAACTGCACCGCCAGCAGCGAGTGTCCGCCGAGTTCGAAGAAATTGTCGTGGCGCCCGACCCGCTCGAGCCCCAGAAGCTCGGCCCAGATCTCGGCCAGCGCCGTCTCGATCTCGCCCCGCGGCGGCTCGTACGTCCGACGCGCATACGCATCATCTTCCGGCGCCGGCAGCGCCTTGCGGTCGAGCTTGCCGTTCACCGTCAGCGGCAGCCCCGATAGCCGCACGAACGCCGAGGGCACCATGTAGTCCGGCAGCCGCGCACTCACATGCGCGCGCAAGGCGCCGGCCAACGTGCTTCCATCTTCCTCGTCCGAGCCGGCCTCGGGCGCGCACACCAGATAGGCCACAAGATGCTTGTCGCCGGCGCCATCCTGTTGCGCCACCACCACCGCCTCGCGCACCAACGGGTGCTCGCAAAGCCGCGCCGCAATCTCCCCGGGCTCGATCCGGAAGCCGCGGATCTTCACCTGCTCGTCGTTGCGGCCCAGGAACTCCAGATTGCCGTCCGGCAAGTACCGCGCAAGATCCCCGGTCCGGTACAGCCGGTCGCCCTCCACAAAGGGGCTGGCGATGAACCGCTCCGCCGTCAGCGCGGGCCGGTTCAGATAGCCCCGCGCAACTCCCGCCCCGCCAATGTAAAGCTCCCCCACCGCCCCAAACGGAACCGGCGCACCATGACCGTCCAGCAGATACACTCGCGTGTTGGCAATCGGACGGCCGATATGCGGCACTACGTCTTCGACGAAGAGCCGTCCCGAGGTCGCTACGACCGTAGCTTCCGTAGGCCCATAGTTGTTTATTAGCTTTAGACCCGCTGGTAGAGGCGCAGGCACACGTTGGAGACGATCACCGCCAATAAGCAAGTACTTCAATGTGGAATTTACCAGCTTATCTTCCAACACGATCGTGGCCAGCGGCGTGATCAAAAAGCCAACTCCCAGCGATTGATCACGCCACCACTTCAGCAGAAGTAGAGAATCTCCGGCCGGTGCTCTGGGCGGGAGCAGCAATGTGCTGCGGTTGTACAACGCAGACCATAGCTCCCAAGTGCTGGCATCGAATGCCATTCCAGCTGTGAGTGCACAGCTGGTTTCTGGTTGCGGACAAAACGTTTGCACATGCCATGCTACAAGATTGACCAATCCCCGATGCTCGACCATGACGCCCTTTGGGGTGCCTGTTGAGCCTGAGGTGTAGATCACATAGGCGAGATGGCGTGAGCTCAGGCCGAGGGCACGCGGGTCGGGGTTCGAGGCCGGCAGCTCGGCCCAGGCCGGTGTCGCCGTCTCGAGATCGACCACCGTCACATCCCCCAGCGCATCGCAGCCAAGCGCCGATCGTCCCGCCGCATCGGCCAGCAGCAGCTGCGGCGCGGCATCGTCGAGCACCTGGCGCAGCCGCGCCGACGGATAGGCCGGATCCAGCGGCAGGTAGGCGCCACCCGCCTTGAGGATCGCCAACAGCCCCACCACCATCGCCGGGCTGCGTTCCAGGCAGATCGCCACCGGCTGGTCCGGCCTGACCCCGAGCCCGATCAGGTGATGCGCCAGCCGGTTGGCCCGCGCATTGAGCTCGCCGTAGCTCAGGCGCTCGTCCTCGAAGACCACCGCCACCGCCTCCGGCGCCTTGCGCACCTGCTCCTCGAACAGCTCATGGATGCACTGCTGCTCAGGATACGGCGCCGCCGTCCGGTTCAGCTCCTCCAACAGATACGCGCGCTCAGCAGTCGACAGCAGATCAATCCGCCCCACCGCTTGTTGCGCATCGGCCATCACAGCAAACAACAAATTTTGCAAATGCTCCGTCAGGCGGTCGACCTGCCTTGGAGCCAAGCGACCTGCATCAAAGTGCCATCGGAAGCTGCCATCCAGAGCGCAAACCTCAAACGTCAAGAGATCGCCGGATAGGACCGTTTCAGAAGTCGGGCTCGAAGCTAGATCATCCGCAGCGCAACAGCTGTTTTCCGTAACAGTAACGCCCATCGGCCAAGGTCGGCGCGACCGTAGCGCCCCCATACCCCGCAACGTCGGGCAGCGCACGATAAGATCCCGCGCAAAGCTATCGTTCTCCCTCAGCTGAGCGCATTCGAAGGCGATTGCCCTGTGCACCTCTGCAAAATCACGATCAAGATCAATGGTAACTTGCATGGGCACGACAGAGGCAACAAGCATCTCCATCGACGATTTCAACCCGGCTCGCGATCCGCTCGGCGCGGGAGTCCATCCCAATTGAAGCTCTGATTCACCAGTGATGCGGGCGAGATATATCAGCCAAGCACTCAGCAAGTGTTCAGTGCGATCAACTGCCGACAACTCGGCCAAAGCAATTGGAATGAGTCGGGAACTCGACTGCCATCTGGGCGAAGCCATAGCCTCTGAAGACGACAGAAAAGGAAGCTGCGACATTTTGAACTGCTGAAGCCGCTGTCGCCAAAAATCCTCCCGAGGCGCCAGCATTTCGTGCGCAACGGTTATGCTCCGCGCCTCGTCATCGCTCAAGATCGGGAGGCGATCGCCTACATAAAGATCGCAGCGCCGCGCGAGTGTCTGCGCGTCCAAAACTTCAGCACCTAAACTGCCAAAGAAGACATAAACGTCATTTGTACCCGTCGCCACCCGCCAATGGCCGGGGTCGACTTCAACCAGGGAGCCCGCTGAAAAGCCCGAGCGGCCAGACGACACCTCCAAGCACCTGACTGCGACAACGTCATCGCCCACAAGAGCCTTAGACAGACATAACGGATTGAAATGATACAGCCCGAAATCTAAGGCGCGTGTCGTCGCTGACAGATCTTGCGCGGAGCGACCCCATCGCAGACAGCCTGCCGCATCTGGACGTCGACGTCTCGGAAAGTAACTTCTGTCCGCCAGCGCCTGCGGCCAGCTACTTAACGCCCCATTCGCTAGACCGGTTAAAAGCTCGCGGAAGCTCTCGACTGCAGCCTCATAACATTTGAGGTTCAGAGTTAACGCCGTGTCGATGGGCGCAATCAAGACTTGGCGCTGAACAACCAGGTCCCCCGTATCAACACCATCATCGATACGATGCCACGTGATGGCATATTCGGTCTCTTGGGCCAGCAGCGCCCAAGACGTCGCATGAACTCCAGCATACCGCGGTAATGGACCGTCATGATAGTTGAAAGCGCCTCGTCGTACGAGACTCATCACATCCGGTGGCAATACGAATGGGTTGGCGACGGAAAACACCCACTCCACTGACTCGGTGTTGAGCACTATCGAGAGCTCTTCAACGCTCGCGACACACAAGATATTAGCGCGAGCAGCCCAATCGCGGAATATGGCGTCGACACACAGCGCCACGCGGATGACGTGCCCCATCTCCATTGCTAGCTGAGCGCACCCAATGGCTAACGTACCGCCACCAACAAAGACCGTAGAACCGATTGGTGACACTAGGGGTCTCTGCTCATCCAAATCGCCTGCTTCGCTGCTCAACAATGCCAACCCACATGGGTCATGGAGCTATCGCTGAAAGTTGGTGACGGCGGGAATCGGGAAGGCGGCATATCGTGGGGGTGCTTGACGCCTCCACTTCTCCACCGAAGGAGCGATATGCCGTGTCCAACGATAACGTCACCAAGCTGATTCAGCCAGGAGTGTTCGACGACCAACTCACCGAAATCTTGCGTAACGGGGCCCGCGCTCTGTTGGCGCAGGCGGTCGAGGCCGAGGTCGCGGACTTTCTCGGCAAGCATGCCGATGTGAAGACCGAGGACGGCCAGCAGCGTGTGGTCCGCCACGGTCACCTGCCGGAGCGCGAGGTGATGACCGGGATCGGTCCAGTCTCCGTCCGCCAGCCGCGTGTGCGCGATCGCGAGGCCGCCGCCGATCCCGACCGTATCCGGTTCTCGCCATCGGTCGTGCCGCCCTACATGCGGCGGTCGAAGTCGATCGAGACGCTGCTGCCGATCCTCTATTTGAAGGGGATCTCGACCGGCGACTTCTCCGAGGCGCTGGCGGCGCTGCTCGGCAAGGATGCTGCCGGGTTGTCGGCATCCGCCGTTGGTCGCCTGAAGGACGGCTGGCTCGACGAGTACGCCGCGTGGCAAAAGCGCGATCTTTCGGCCAGGCGCTATGTCTACATCTGGGCCGATGGCATCCATCTCGAAGCTCGCCTCGAGGACGAGAAGCAGTGCATCCTGGTGCTGATCGGCGCGACGCCGGAAGGCCGCAAGGAACTGGTCGGCTTCACCGATGGCGCCCGCGAGAGCGCGCACGATTGGCGCGATCTGCTGCTCGATCTGAAGCGGCGTGGGCTCGACGTGTCGCCGCGGCTCGTCATTGCCGACGGCGCGCTCGGTTCTGGAAGGCCGCCGGTGAGGTCTGGCCGACAACGCGCGAGCAGCGCTGCTGGGTGCACAAGACCACCAACGTGCTCGCCAAGCTGCCAAAGAGCCAGCAGCCGAAAGCCAAACGCGCGCTGCAGGAGATTTGGATGGCGGAGTCCAAGGCCACCGCCGAGCTGGCATTCGACGCCTTCATCGAGAGCTACACACCCAAATACGAAAAGGCGGCCGACTGCCTCGGCAAGGATCGGGACACGCTGCTGGCTTTCTACGACTTCCCCGCCGAGCACTGGAAACACCTGCGGACGACCAATCCCATTGAAGCACCTTCGCCACCGTGCGCCACCGCACGATCCGATCGAAGGGTTGCCTGTCCAACAGGACGGCGCTCGCGATGGTCTTCAAACTGGCCGAGGCCGCGCAGAAAAGTTGGCGTCGACCTCGATGGTCACAACCAGTTGCCAAAACTCGTGCTCGGTGTGACATTCAACGACGGGATTGAGGTCATCGCCAAGCACGGCTGACCGTGAGCCCAAAACCGCCGCCGCCTGACCGGCCCGGCCGTCACCAAAATTTGGCGATAGCTCTGGGTCATGACGATCGCGCTTCACATCCATGATAAAGCCTTATCTCTGCCACTAGCGTGGCACCCCACTTCAACGGCAGGTCGATTGACCGGCCAAGCCCCCACAATCCGCACAGGATCTGCGACGACTAGCGATTAAACTTGGCGGCATGTGATACGCCCGACCGCTTGGCCACCAACTCTGAACATGACTAGAGATACGCCAGCGCATCAGCTAATTGCCTATCTAAGCCAACACTGACATCCTTCCATCGCCGTCAGCTCCTGAGAAAACTAGGTCCGCACCCACCTGCTGGCGTCGGGATCGCCCCGCTTCAGCTGTAGATTGACGCTCGCCAGCTCGATCTGCCACGAATGGCTCGCGGCACCTCTCACCTGGAACGTGGCGCGCAGCACCTCCTCCTTGGCACCGTTGTGGCCAAGTCATCGCCAGAACTCCAAGCGACATGAGCATGTGAGAGACCTCGCGACGGGTGCGCGCCATGGAAGCGGCAGCATCAGCATGCCATGGGACATGGATAAATCGAACAGGGTTGATCTGAACTCTTGGCGGAGTGCAGACCATTGTGATGTGACGCCCACCGTCGCAGCAATCGCCGTGCCAAAGACGTTCTGCAAGCTCTTTCCTAAAGAAAGATCTCGTCGTTTCGCGCCGAACGCGGAAATACTGCTGTCCAATTGTCGATCTTAGGACATTGACGGCTTGAACCGGACGAGCCGGGGATGTCCCGGGTTCTGTTGAATTTCTGAAGAGGTCGGCGTTGCCCACCTTGAGCCGGTAGGCTCGGGGTGCTGATTCCACAAAGGAGAGCAACGCCATGACGAGAGATATCACACCGGCTGGTTGGCCGGCGACCGGGGCTGTGGACGAGGCGTTTGCGGAAGTGCGGGCGAGCTTCGATCGGTTCTGGCCTGGCGGCAGGGATCGAGGCGCTCGGCATGATGATGGAGGCGGATGTTGTGGCGGCCTGCGGACCGCGCCACGGTCGCGATGCGGCGCGGCGGGCGCACCGTTGGGGCCGAACGCGGGGACGGGATTGGTTTCCACGGCGGCAAGATCGAAGTCGAGCGCCCGCGGGTTCGGGGGCGTGGACGGCCGCGAGGGTCACGATCCCGAGCTGGGAAACGGCGGCGCAGGAGGACTGGCTCGGTCGCTGGGCCGATGAACCTGATGCTGATCAATGTGTCGACGCGCCGGTTCGGCCGCGCTGTCCGGCTGCCCGAGGGTTGACGTGCCCGGCACCGCCCCGATCGGGGGTTCGAAGTCGGGCGGCCTCGCGGAGGTTCGTAGCGCTGTCGGCGGCGCGGCTGGCCGATTTCATGGCTGCCGATCTGTCCGCGCTCGACCTTCTGGTGGTCCAAATCGACGGGCTGCATCTCGGCGACGATCTCGTGCTGGTCGCCGCGATCGGAGTTGACGGCGAAGGCAACAAGCATCCGTTGGCCGCTGGTGGAAGATGCTCGTCCGCCGCGATCCCCAGGAGCGTTGTCGTCTCCTTCGAACTGATCAGCTTTCTTCTACCCACCCGCAATCTCCCGCTGCCCTACAGGGACTCATCTCCAATGGGCAAGTGGTTCAGAACTAGCCGCAAGGATGCAACCGGCCAGCCGGTTCTTCTACAGATCTCTCACGAGTGTTCGCCACTTCGTTCGATCTTAGCGTGTCTGGAGGAACAGCTCTTGTTCCGACCCCGGGTTAGCTTGGGTTTGTCGAGTTCGGCAAACAGTTCGGCGCGGCTTGAGCCGAAGCCACGCATTTGACGAGCATTGAGTTCGTCGACGAGTGTCTTGATGGCGGCGTTGAGCTCGGCCCGGGAAAAGAAGCACTGATTGCGCAGCCGGGCCCAGAATCCAGCGCTGGGCGATTTGCACCGCGACCCTCGACCTTCGCCTTGTCTTTTTGGGCGCCGCGGCCGTGCGGCGAGAATGGCCGTGCCGTAATGGCTCGCCATCTCGGCCATAAGTGCGATTGAGGCCGGGATCGTAGCGGTCGGGGTTGCTGACGGCGGCTTTGAGGTTGTCGCAGACCACGAACGTCGGCCGTTCCGCTCAAAAAACGTGAACAAGTTGACGTGGGCCCGGATCCAGTCGGCCAAGCTCTCGCTGGGGCAGGCCTCGGCGTAGGTGTAGTTTCGAAGCGCCCATCGCCGCGACGAACAGCTTCATCGGCTGCACTTCCCCGGTCAGGGGATCGACGATGTCGATGGTCGCCGGCGAAATCCACGAACACCTTCTCGCCGCCCAGATGAATCTGCCGCATCGAAGGTCGGACCCGCCCTTCCAGGCCTCGTAGGTAGTGCAGAACCACGTGTACCCGAAACCGTCGGGATTAACGGCGCGATACTCCTCCCAGAGCAGGCGACGGGTTACGTTGCGCCGGCGGAGCTCTTTATCGATGTAGCTCCAGTCGGGCACCGGCCGCTGCGGGCTCTGAGACGCTGGTCGTGGGGCCGGGAAAAGCAAAAGCTCCAGGTCTTCATCGGTCATTCCCTCCGGAAGCGGCCAGCTCAACCCAGCAGAGCGGGCGCGGCTCAGGTAGCTGTGCACAACGCCGTTGCTGACGCCCACGCTCCGCGCGATGGCCCGCTCTGGCAGGCCTTGAAAATGTTTTAACCGAGGACTTCCTTGATCCGGCGCATCGACAATCTCTGGGTAGGCATTGGACTTCCTCGTTAACCACGAGGTCATCCCTAAGCCGGTTGAGTTGTCGGCCGAAGCGCTGCAGGCTCCGAAAGCCTTGCTCACGATCCCGCGAAATCGTTGCTCACGATCGTCTGAAATCTCTGCTCACGATCCCCTGAATCCGCGCTCACGATCCCCCGAAACGCGCAACTGGAAGTACGGATCGTGGACCCAGCGCTCGCACACCCCCTCATCGGACAGGCCGTAGATGTGCTTGAGCAGCAGCAATCCGATCATGAATCGGGTCGCGATACCCGGCCTACCGTTGTCGCTGTAGAGCGGCGCGATCTCGCCGTCGATCCAGTCCCAATCGACCCTGCCGGCGAGCAGAACCAGCTCGTGTCGCATGTTGATGATCTGGTCCAGCCGGGACCGGAACAGATCGTTCGAGCCTGTCGTCCTGTGCTTCTTTGGTCGCATCGGTGCCTCCGATGCAGCACAGAATCACGGTTCGCAGCGGCAGGGAAATCCAAAATCGAAATTGCAGGGTTTTGGGCTGTGAAGCCTCAATCCCCTGCAATCTCAAATGCCGCACAAGCGGAAAACAGACTCCCAATCAAGTGCTTGGAGGCTTGTTCACGGACAACTATTCAATCACGCGATCGATGCTTTTTGCGCTGCCGGTCGTGCTTGAATCGGCGAAACCGAACCTAAAGGCGATCGAGGGCTCAAAGGATCTCGCCGACTCGCCGCAGAATGTAGCCCGATGATCGCCCGCCCCGTGTGGCCTGCGATTGGCTATTTGCGCATACACCGTATTTTATCGGGGTTTCACTAGGCGTGGAAAACTCTAGGTTGGGTTCGCCGGGGCTGGCGTTTCATTACGAGTAAGATTGCAACCGGCAAGGGGCCCCGCGGCCCCTTTTCTGTGTGCCGAGTATGAACGACAGCTTGGAGGTGGAAGTCCTCTACCCAGCCTGATGGTGGCGAAGGGTTAGCGAAGCGCAAGGGCGTCGTCGCAAGACGGGGTCTGAAGAAAGCGTGGAGCAATCCGCGACCGATGGACAAGAACCGGATAACGCCCCGTGGGTCGGTCAAAATCCCCCGGGTATGGGTCACTTGAAACTCCCCCACCTGATGATCGCCGTCAGCGCCGCTGAACAGCAGTAGCCGGTCAGGCAGGACGTTTATGTTCGACCCCTTTAGCCAGCAAGGGGCCGGGGAGTTGAACGTCTTGAAGCGACATCTGCAAAGCACCGTACTTACATTACTTGATCGCAACACCAGCCAGCGCGAGATTCACCGGCTGACGGGTGTCGATCGCAAGACGATCCGGCGTTATCAGGCGCTGCGGGCTGGTGCGGAGGCAAATTCCCCCGGGGAAGTGACCACCGGCTCGGTGAGCGCGGACGGCCAAATTCCTCCACCCCGACCACCGTTTTGGACATCGGAAGCGACGGTTACCAGCAGCCTGGCCCGTTCGGCTTGCGAAGCGCATCGGACGTGGATCGAAGAACAGGTCCGGCTGAAGCGGAACGCGCAGGCGATTTACCAGGACCTGGTTGATCAATTTGGCTTTCCGTCCAGCTACCAGAGTGTCAAGCGGTTTGTGCGCCGGTTGCGGCACGCTGATCCTGAGCAGTTTGATCGTCTTGAGTTCCTCCCCGGCGAGGAAGCTCAGGTCGACTATGGCGAGGGCGCGCCGACGGTTGATCCGAAGAACGGGCGGTACCGTCGTCCCCGCCTGTTCGTGATGACGCTACGCTACTCGCGGCGCAGCTTCCGGCGGGTAGTCTGGAAGTCCAGCCAACAAGTCTGGGCGCAGCTCCACGAAGAGGCGTTCCGGTATTTTGGCGGGTCCCCATGCGCGTTTCGGGGGATCGTGAGCGCGGATTTCAGGGGATCGTGAGCAGAGATTTCAGACGATCGTGAGCAACGATTTCGCGGGATCGTGAGCAAGGCTTTCGGAGCCTTGCAGCGCTTCGGCCGACAACTCAACCGGCTTAGGGATGACCTCGTGGTTAACGAGGAAGTCCAATGCCTACCCAGAGATTGTCGATGCGCCGGATCAAGGAAGTCCTTCGGTTAAAACATTTTCAAGGCCTGCCAGAGCGGGCCATCGCGCGGAGCGTGGGCGTCAGCAACGGCGTTGTGCACAGCTACCTGAGCCGCGCCCGCTCTGCTGGGTTGAGCTGGCCGCTTCCGGAGGGAATGACCGATGAAGACCTGGAGCTTTTGCTTTTCCCGGCCCACGACCAGCGTCTCAGAGCCCGCAGCGGCCGGTGCCCGACTGGAGCTACATCGATAAAGAGCTCCGCCGGCGCAACGTAACCCGTCGCCTGCTCTGGGAGGAGTATCGCGCCGTTAATCCCGACGGTTTCGGGTACACGTGGTTCTGCACTACCTACGAGGCCTGGAAGGGGCGGGTCCGACCTTCGATGCGGCAGATTCATCTGGGCGGCGAGAAGGTGTTCGTGGATTTCGCCGGCGACACCATCGACATCGTCGATCCCTGACCGGGGAAGTGCAGCCGATGAAGCTGTTCGTCGCGGCGATGGGCGCTTCGAACTACACCTACGCCGAGGCCTGCCCCAGCGAGAGCTTGGCCGACTGGATCCGGGCCCACGTCAACTTGTTCACGTTTTTGAGCGGAACGCCGACGTTCGTGGTCTGCGACAACCTCAAAGCCGCCGTCAGCAACCCGACCGCTACGATCCCGGCTCAATCGCACTTATGCCGAGATGGCGAGCCATTACGGCACGGCCATTCTCGCCGCACGGCCGCGGCGCCCAAAAGACAAGGCGAAGTCGAGGTCGCGGTGCAAATCGCCCAGCGCTGGATTCTGGCCCGGCGCAATCAGTGCTTCTTTTCCCGGGCCGAGCTCAACGCCGCCATCAAGACACTCGTCGACGAACTCAATGCTCGTCAAATGCGTGGCTTCGGCTCAAGCCGCGCCGAACTGTTTGCCGAACTCGACAAACCCAAGCTAACCCCGCTGCCAGATCAGCCTTATGGCTTCGCGCTGGAAGCGCTGCCGCCTCGCTCCCGATTATCATGTCGAGGTCGACGGCCATTGGTACTCCGCGCCGTATCGTCTGATTGGCGAGCTGGTCGATGCCCGTATCGACGATCGGACGGTCGAGATCTTCCACAAGGGCCAGCGGATCGCCAGCCATGCCCGCGCGCCCAACCGACGCGGACACACCCATCGCCGACCACATGCCCAGCGCCCATCGCCGCTACGGCAAATGGACCCCCGCCGCGGTGATCGCCGCCGGCGAGCGGATCGGTCCTTCGACAGCAGCGTTTTTCCAGGCCGTGATCGACGCCCGGCCCCATCCAGAACAAGGCTTTCGAACCTGCCTTGGCATTCTGGCGCTCGTCAAAAGCTACGGCGCCGAACGCCTCGACGCAGCCTGCCGGAGGGGCATCCTCATCAAGGCGCGCTCCGTCCCTCGATTAGATCGATCCTCCAGAACGGCCTCGATCGCACGTTCTTCGACGAATCTTTCGAGCACCAGCCCCTGCGCCACGGCAACATCCGCGGACGCGACTACTTCCACTGAAGCAAGGAGAGACCCGGCATGCTTAACCACCCAACCCACGAACGGCTGATCGAGCTTGGCCTGACCGGAATGGCCAAGGCCTTCGAGGAGCAGCGCCGATCGCCCGATCTCGAAGCCCTGCCGTTCGAAGATCGCATCGGCCTGTTGGTCGACCGCGAAGCCGCCGAACGCGACACCAGGCGGCTCACCACGCGCCTCAAGATCGCCGCACTGCGCCAGACTGCTTGCGTCGAGGACGTCGATCTGCGCACCCGCGGGGGCATCGACCGCCGTTTTCGCCAAACTCGTCGAAGGTCGCTGGATCGATCGCCACGAGAATTTGCTCGTCACCGGTGGCAACCGGCCTGGGCAAAAGTTGGTTAGCCTGCGCGCTCGGCCACAAGGCCTGCCGCGACAACCGATCAGTCCTCTATCATCGCGTTCCAAGGCTGTTCGAGGCGCTCGCGCTCGCGCGCGGAGACGGACGTTACGCCCGGCTCCTCAAAAGCCTCGGCCGCGCTCAGCTTCTGGGAACGCCGCGATCTGCTCGAAATCCTCGAGGACCGCCATGGCCGCGCATCCACCATCGTCACAAGTCAGCTCCCCGTGGACACCTGGCATGGAGCCATTGGGGACCCCACGGTCGCCGACGCCATTCTCGATCGCCTCGTCCACAACGCCACCGCCTCCAGCTCACCGGAGAAAGCATGCGAAAACGCAGCGCCAAAACCATCACCCTTGACGGCCAACCAGAACACTGACTCTATCTCCCATCGGCCGTAGCGGGCTGCTCACGATCGCGCGAAATCGATGCTCACGATCCGTGAAATCCGCAGATGCTCCCGGTGCGGGTCTATCGAGG